>JBCKZY010000006.1:0-38965 GCA_038918635.1 Thermodesulfovibrionia bacterium
TAAAATTATTTTCAAACTGGGATTCACAATTTGGATGCGACTATTTTTTAATTGTGGGGTAGTGCTTGCTGTCTATCCGGCATCCTTTTTGCCAGCCACGAGCAAGACCATAAAAAAGCTGACTAATCGCAAAAACCCATAGCATCGGTGTGAGTTTATCGAGAACCAAGGCAAAAGATAGCATAAAGATGAAAACGCCCTCATCAAAGGAAAAGATTTTTCGTTGTTCACGTGCGAACCATCGCAAGTTTTCCAAAACACCAAACCCAAGTCCGGCAGTCTCTCCCTTTTTAACACGCGACACTTCTTCTGATAATTTTTCCAGGTATCCGCTGTCTCTGGACATTTCAGTATAGATGGTGACATATTTTATGTACCCACGCAGGGAATAGAAGGCAACCCCGGTAAAAGATAAAAATACAGGCAGTATGTTTTGAGATTGAGTATAAGCTGCATATCCCACTGATCCAAACCATATGGTCACCTGTATCTGATCGGTCAACTTGTCAAAAAAACTTCCCGATAGCGAGGTGGTTTTTCTATATCGGGCCATTTGCCCATCCATACAGTCAAGTACATGGCTCCAGTGAATTAAGACCGCTGCAATAATAAAATTCACTGTTCCACCCATAATAATAAACAGAGCAGCTATAATTGCGGTAATGAAAGAAAATAGTGTAATCAGGTTCGGAGTTAACCATTTAATATCCACTACTACATAATTAACAGCGATAGCCAAAGGTGACGTTACAAAAGAGGACCACCACTCATCATCTTTATTTTTTGTTGCCCATAAACGGGTCAGTTTTTCATTCATACTCTATACTATCTACCGATATCAAAGATTCATTTTCTAAATCTTCTTTCGTATAAGTGAACATCGGGTTATGATCATTGATTGAGACAAATCTTTTTGTTTCAACCATATCGAAACTCTGCAAAACATCTCGCAGGGAATCTAAAAAAAACTGGATGTCATCATAAGATAATTCACCAATATTCCCGACCTGAAACACTCTGTTCTTAAAGCAACCCTTTCCTTCATAGATAATAATGGATTTTTCACGTAATTTTTTACGGAAAATGCCAACATCAATATGAGAAGGTATATGAACAGTTGTTAAGACAGAACACATATCCTTCTGATCAATCAGAAATTTTAGGCCTAATTCTAACATCCTTTTTCTTAGAAGATGTGCTTTACTCTTAAGGTAAGCATAATGATTGGAAACCCCTTCATTCAGTATATTGATTAACGCTTGCTCCAGAGCATAAAACAGGTGAACAGCTGGCGTATTCGGTGTCTGTGAAACTGTATTTATAAAATGATAAAATTTGTATAAGTTCAGATAGGTTGTTTTAACCGGAAGATATTTTAATTTTTCAAATTCTTCTATTTTTCCGATCACGAAAGACAATCCAGAATAAGAACCAATTGCCTTGGAACTCGAACTTGAACAAAATGCGATGTGACATTTTTCCATATCAATAACTTCTGCGCCTGCACTACTCACACAGTCCACTATATACATCACACCATACGCTTTTGATAATGCTCCAACTTTTTCCAAAGGATTCAGCATTCCCGAGCTTGTCTCATGATGAACCATAGCAACGATGTCAATTTCGTGTTTTTTCATGTAGGCTTCTATTTTTTCCAAATCAAATCTTTCCCCCCAGGCAAATTCCAGTAGAAAAGTGTTTTTATTATGAACCTTAGAAATGCTGAACAACCTTTCTCCAAACTCACCATTGGATAAAATAAGAATATTTTTCTCCCCTGCCACCGAAGAAAGTATCGATTCATTTGCTGCCGTCCCGGAACCGGTAATCACTACAGCCCGGTAATCAGCAATGTTCTTTATCTCAAAGAGCTTCAGTAATTTATTCTCAATACTTTGTAATAAACACTCAAAATCGGTCTCTCGATGACAAATATCTTCACTGCAAATGGCCATTCGCACATTTTTTGCCACATTTACCGGACCAGGTGTGAATAGTAAGAATTTTTCCATCTGACTTTGTTCCTCCATATATCATTCAAATCATTGTTTAGTATGATAAGAAAAGTTTCTCAATTCCTTTATTTCTCATCAGCCTTTGAGTGGGTATAACGAAATAATAACCTGCAACAAATGCAACAGTGTTTGTTGTCAGGTTCATTTAATGGTTATATTTAGCTTTTATTTATAAACTTCTTTTCTGTGACCAATTCTTAAAATAAGGACTTCTTTATCAAGAATTGCATATATGACTCGGTAGTTTCCAACTCTAAGTTTTCTAAGTCCGGCAAACTCACCTTTTAAAGCAGGGGAGGATTCAGGTTTTGTGGAAAGTTCTTTTTCGATTTTGCCGGTTAATTTTTTCAAATCAGCTTTATTGATTTTTTTCAGATCTCTAATAACAGATTTTTTGTACGTAATTTTATAATCCAAGAGACTTTTTTAACTCCTTGCTTGAAATTATTTCATCTTTTGGATCATGTAAACGATCTAATGCAATTTGTAAGTCAGAAAAATCATCAATATAAGATTCTATTGCTTTTTGAATAATAAAAGACTTAGATCGTTCAGTTTCTTTTGCAATCTCATCAATCTGATCAGCAATTTCGTCTGGTATTCTAATTGAAACTGATGTGCTCATAATAACCTCCTAACTACATTTAATTACTTTGTAACTCTTGTATTACATTATAATACATAAATGCAAAATATACAAATTATTACACATAATCGCGCCGATGAGGAGTGCCCGTAGGGCATCTATCTCCATCTGCTGGTTGTGAGGCGCTTCGCGCCTTGCAACCAGCAGATACTCCTCATTGGCGCGATTGTAGAGGGCGCGATGCGTCCTCGACAACGATGAAATCAGCTGCCGCTATCACCGGTCGGCTGCATTGGCTTGTTAGAGCCGGATATTATTAAGATGCCTTATTAAGACGTTCTGCTACCCAGACTTTGATTATGGATTGTCTTGGCACACCCAAACGTTTTGCTTCTCTATCCAATAAGTGAACCATCCATAAGGGGAAATCAACATTTACTCTTTTCTGTTCCTGTTTAGGCCTTCTAGCTTTTGATTTATCAAGGTATTTAGAAATATCTTTGCCCTCATCAAATTTCTTGTCAAATTCCTTAGCTTTCATATATTTCAACCTCCTCTTTTCTGGATCGTCTTACCGAAATAATTCTTGTCCTTTCGCCCCTATACGTTATAACGCCTGACCAATGTTTTCCTGAAATACTTCCAATTACTACAAATCTCGGCTCATCGCCTGTTTTTACAGGGACCTCTACTAAATCGGGATCATCCCACAACGCTTGAGCTTGATTGAAATCAATACCATGTTTTTTTTCGTTATCACTGCTTTTTTTGGGATCAAATTCAAATTCCATAGTATATAATTATTATACCTTAAATATACCTAATGTCAACTGATTTGTTCAATCAAAAAACTGAGTAATCTGTAATCCCGCATCCCTCTCTAGTGATTTGTTAGACTCTATACGAATCTTCTTGTATTGAGAATTTCATTAATCGAAAAGGTAAATATAAACAGGGAAAAAGATTGATCCTATGACCATCAAAACTAATAAAAATAAAGCGTTGGCAATCATTAAATATCCTCTTCGTCTTGCTTGTTTACCTTTGAGCACTACCGTATCGCGAATAGTTTTCTTCCCGGGTGGAGGGAATCGGTCACTTTTTATGATTCGGACAGCAAGGCTTAAAGAATATATAACCACTGGAAGAGGTAGCATAAATAAAATAAAGAGATATAAACTGAAGACTATGACAGCTTTGCCAGGTTCTAGCGAGTCCAGATATGAAAAGAATGCTGGTGACCAATGAACAAACGGATACACAATTAAGGCAACAACAAATATCAGTATGAAGTAGTTATTTCGGTATCATTTATCGACTTTTTGTATCTCTTGCACCATATGCGTTGAACTCAATAAAAAAATCTAACGCGGCAGTTGTGCTTGTCCGCCAAATGTTTTCGGGCGGAAGGCCCATTCGTCTCCAACTCCTGGTTCTTCCTCGCTTCGACAAAGCATGTCGAAATGAAATGAAGATCCCGATTCATCGGGGTCTCGCTCGCCTCGGGGCGAAGCAACGGGCCGAAGGCGGAAGCGAACTTTAACCCGTTGGCCGCTCAACTGCCGCGTTCCCCCTCGCGGAGCGAGGGGGAACGCGCGGTTAACCCACGGGGTCGTTCCCGTTGGGTTCTACCGCTGGTTGGCGGGCCATATCTGTCGTGAGGTGGATTATTCATGAGGTTTATTGATTGGTTTTGGGGATTTATTTTGTGGGACCAGCTTGATTAGTACAGTCGGTTTTGGTATTTCTCCCACATTTTCATTTTTATCGTGCTGTTGTGTTTGTTGTATTTTTGTTTTATTTCAAGAGGTTACATAATGGATACTTTTCCAACTTCAAGTTTTATGTATGTTGTTTTTTGTATTAGTTCGTTGTTTTGTTTTCTATATGCTCGGGATGAATTTCTTAATGTACTGGCAACCCCATTAGGTGAACAAAATATAGTATTTATACTTTTTGCGATAACTTGGGTTACTTACTTCATTAGGGGTGGCTAGAGCTTTCCAGACAACTTAGATAATGAAGCAGATAACTCCCGCAAACCTATATAGTTTGTTGGGTGCTGGTAGAACCTATCTAGTTCTTTATCTTTAAGGTTTCGCTTTATAAATTCATCCCTGGTATTGGAGACTTTGCCAGCAAAATCTCTGTAAAAAATATTGTTTGTTTCGCTTGAATATTTACTGTGTAAATTTGTTGATTCGTTCCAATTATCAAAATCTATTTGGGGTTCATTGTTCTGACGGTTAATAACAAGCTGCATGATTTCTTTTGATAATCCTGAAGATTGTATTTTTAATTCTTCGTCCGTCAATGCCCTGTTTTGGTAATGAGATATTATGTCTTTGCTGAATGTATAAATTTTTCTTAGCGCATCTGTAAAGTTTGCAACACCGACTGTGACTAAGACAAGGACAATCAGGTACGCAACCCACTTGATGCCCTTAAGTTTTAGTAATAATTGTATTACAGGGTCTTCCATGTGGAGTCCTCGTATTTAGAAATATAACCAGTTATTAGCTGAACGGTAACATAACTTTATTCGTGTAGTCAATATAATTACTAGATTGACGTTATCTGGTCAAGTTTATTACACTTTCTCAAGGACTAATATGTAAAATGGATGCTAGTTCCCCTGTGAATTGTCTATGCAATTGATCACATCTGATATTTTGGCACAATATTCTGCTATCATCAAAAAATGGGCAGTCCCTGTCTCAAGCCACTCCGATTACAGGAAGAACAAGACTTAACTGAACGAAAACATTTACCCTAAAGCTTTCTCAGCGCCCGTGATTTCATCTTCTGTTTTTTTGAGAGCTTTCTTTGAGTGCCTTTGAAGCGGGTAGGGGGGAGGTCATCGTAATCGTCTTTATGCTCCGGGAGATCTTCCCCTTCATAACCGGCTGACTCAATGGCTGTGAAAAGCTTTCTATCGAATTCATCTGAGGTGACAGGGACCATCTCTTTTGAGTGAGCGAAATCAACTATCTCCCTGTCAGAGCTGATAACGATCCATGCATTCTGCTCCTCAGACAGAATCCTCATGATTACCCTGTCGGCTTTTTCTGAGAGCCGTGAGTAGATTACCCTTATACCTCCGACTTTCATGGTTGTTTCAGGGCCGGGACCGTTCTTCCATCCGTCAAAGACAACTGTAATATCGTGTCCTTTTATCTTTGAATATTCGGACAGTGCTTTTATGAGTTGATCGCGTTCTGCTTCGAGGTCTTGGTGCGCGGTGCCTATGAGGTTGTAACCGTCAATAATAATATACATTAGCCACGAATTCTCACTAATTAACACTAATGGTATTAATACAAAAACAAAATTCTATAGATATTTATTTTGGCTCTTCAGGTAATAGGGTGGATATAACTGGCAAACTCACTTGTGATAGCCCCCCTTTAACAAAGGGGGGCTATATGAGAAATACTATTATATTAGTGTCTATTCGTGTAAATTCGTGGCTAATGCCTCTTTAAGCCATGAGAGGCGTGAACCTTTAATCACAGACTTGTTTATTGATTCAATAAAGTCCGCTGGGTCAATATCAAGTCCCTGTTTCTTTTCAAAGGGCATGAGTTTTGCTTTTGTGCCGGTCTTAGCAGCTTTTTTGATATCAACCTTTGCACTCTTAAGCTTGGCGCCGATAACATTGGCAATCGAGGTGAATATCTCCTTATGCTGTCTTGAATCACCGGCAGAAGCAGATGCTTTACTGACTTTCTTGACTTTCCCGAGATAATTCACCATTGATCCTGATGACTCAAGGTATGACGCTGAAGGTAGCACAAGGTCAGCCTCTTTTGCCAGCGCGGTAAGGTATGATGTCTGAGCAACAAGAAACTTGGTATCGGGCCTTTCAGTTACCGGGACTTCACCAACAACGTAAAGTAGATTTGTTTTTCCGGTTATCATCTCCTGATAAGTCTTACCTTTTCCTGAAAGTCCTGCCGCTATTACACCCCTTGCATTGGCTTCCAGAGGGACGGCAACGACATTTGCCCCTGTCAGGATTGAGATATTCCTTGAGGCACTAAAGAGGGAAGGGGCGCAATATATAATTGTGGATGTTGACGATGCAAGTAATTCAGAGACGTTATCTATTTCCTCTGTTGTGCTAACACCTGAAAGCAGGGTTTCCATATTTTTATCGACTTTCTTACTTTTTGAGGCAAGTGATTTAGCTATCATTGCCAGAATTGATGCTTCATCTCCATTAAGGTTCGCCACCGCAACCTCTCCGGTTTTTGTATTGTCGGAATTAATCGCTATGAGTTTGGCTCCTCTTGAAACTCTCTTTCTTATTGACGCGTCAAGTGCTGGAAGCCCTCTTTCCCATTGTGAAGGGTTAATCCCGGCAAGTACAATGAGATCTGCCTTGTCTATATCTACATTATCTGAAGATCTTATTGAGTCGGCATCAGCGTAAATGCTTACAGTTGTATCGATATTCTTTGTTTTGATTACATCCGTTGCAAGACTTGCCAAAGCAGTTGCATCCTCATTAAGTATGCCCGCAGAGCTTACAATTCCTGTCTTGCTCCCGGAGGTCATTAATTTTTTTGCAGCTATATTTAGCGCGTCCTCCCACGTAGTCTCCTGCAGATCATTTCCAACCCTTTTCATGGGTGTAGTAAGCCTCTGGTCCGATAATAGAGAGTCATGTCCGAACCGGCCTATCGCGCAAATATATTTTTCAGAAGAGTTGTCGTCAGCTCTCGTGTTAATCTTTATAATGCTTTTGTCCTTTATGCTGACAGTAATGTCACACCCGTTTCCGCAGGAGAGGCATACGGAATCGGTCTTCTCATATTCCCATTCTCTCCCTTTTCTCCATCTGTCAGCCTCAAGGAGAGAGTTTACGGGGCAGGCATCCAGACAGCTTCCGCAAAAGGTGCAGTCTGATTCCTGAAGAGGCCCGTCCTGTGCTGTAGTGACCTTTGAGCCTACTCCTCGTCCCATGAACTCGAGCACATTTGTACCCTGCTCCTTGCAGACCCTTACACACTTCCCGCATAGAACACAGTAATCCGGGTCCCTCTTTATGAAAGGATTAGCGGAATCAACAGGATAGCCGAAGTCTTTTCTGGTGAAAGTGGATTCCTTGATTCCTGCATCATACGCGTACTGCTGTAGTGTGCATACTCCTGCTTTTGTGCAGGTCATACAGTCGAGGGGATGCATGGAGAGGATCAGGTCAATGACAAACTTACGCATCTCCTGAATGTTTTCAGTGTTAGTATTTATAACCATTTCCTCTTTAACCTTTGCGGTACAAGCGGTAACAGGGCCTCTGCCTCCTTCAACATCAACAAGGCACATCCTGCAAGCGCCAATACCCCTCATTCCCTTTATATAACAAAGGTTGGGTATATGAACTCCTGCTTTCTCAGCGGCATCTAAAAGTGTAGTACCTTCAGGGACTTTTATCGTATTACCGTCTATCTTTAAACTTACAGTCTTTGACATTTAATCCTCCTTGTAAATAATGCGTATTGTCAAAACTAAACCACAGAGCCGTGAACCATCTGGTACATGGCAGAGAACACAGAGAAAAGATTAAAAACAACTGACTTCTTTGTCCTTTTTCGCTTTTGCTCTATGCTCTTTGCGCTAAGCCCTTTGCCGCTTTGTGCCTACGCTCCTACAGGTTCTTTATCACCTGTTGATATAAATTCGATCGCGCCATCCGGACACACCTTTATGCATTCACCGCATTTGGTGCATCTCTTTTGAGCTACCTCAAACGGCAGATAGCCTGAAAGATGTGGCTTCGTCTTTTCACCGATAATGGCATTGTCCTTACATGCGTCCATACATATGCCGCATAAAGTGCACTTATCTGGAATAATTATGTATTTAAAAACAGCGGTGCATTCCTTGTTAGTGCACTCTTTGTTGATATGTTCGGAGAATCCGGCGGATTCCAGCTTTTCCCTGAGAAAGCCGGCAGTGTCCTTGCCTTTTTTGCACATTGAGGCATCGAGCATTACAGATGAGATCTTTTTAAGGCGTTCAATGTCCTCTTCGGTAGCTGTCCCGTCTGTAATCTTCTTAATCCTTATATTTGCTTCATAACTTCCAAAAGAACAGGGGAAGCACCTGCCGCACATAGGCTCTGCGAGGAATTCTTCTATAAAGACAAGAGACTGCTGAACAGGACACTTCTTCTCTTCAGCCTTTGCCTGAACATCCTTCATTGTTACAGGTTTGGTTTTCTTATCTTTCTCTTCACTCATTATTTCTCCTGCTAAAATGCATTTTAGCTGATTGTTTTAATATTTAATCTGTGTAATTAAACATCCTGTTTTGCAGGATCTTTTTCCTTCCCTATCTTAACGGCGTTTATCGGACAAGCCGTATAGCACGCGAGGCATTTTTCACAGTAATCATTATCTATAAAGAACCTCTTTCTGGTCTCCCTGACAGCGCCAAATGCGCATGCTTCTTTACAGAGACCGCATAGAAAGCATTCATCATAATCTATACTGAATACACCGAGTCCACTGCATGCCTTTGCACGGCAATATTTATTGTAGATGTGCTCTTCATACTCTTCCCTGAAGTACTTGATGGTAGTCAGAACCGGGTTAGGCGCGCTGTTGCCGAGTCCGCACAGAGATCCCTTTACGATTTTTTTAGCGAGATCTTCAAGTCTTTCAATATCTCCGTGCTCACCCCTTCCGGAAGTAATTCTCTCCAGTATCTCCAGCATCTGAGAAGTACCTATCCTGCAGGGAGGACATTTGCCGCATGATTCGGATTGTGTAAAAGAGAGGAAGAACTTCGATATATCCACCATGCATGTATCTTCGTCCATTACCACCATACCGCCGGAACCCATCATGGATCCGACTTCCCATAGTGAGTCAAAATCCACCGGCAGATCCAGATGCTCCAGAGGAATACACCCTCCTGAAGGACCGCCGGTCTGGACCGCCTTGAATTTTTTATCTCCTAAAATGCCTCCGCCTATTTCATAAATAATCTCTCTCAAAGTAATACCCATCGGAACTTCAACGAGACCGGTATTCTTTACTTTGCCGGTAAGGGCAAACACTTTAGTGCCGGGAGAGTTTTTGGTTCCTATGGAGCGGAAATAGTCAGATCCTTTATCAATAATTACCGGGACACAGGCATACGTTTCAATATTATTCAGGTTGCTGGGGTAGCCCCATGGACCGCCTCCGGGTTCGGAGAGCCTCGGTGGTCTTGGGCGCGGGAAGCCTCTTTCTCCTTCAATAGATGCTACGAGGGCCGTGGATTCACCGCATACAAAAGCCCCGGCTCCTTCCCTGATATTCATGGTGAAGCTGAAATCAGTACCGAGGATATTTTTGCCGAGCAGACCGAGTTCTTCCGCCTGCTTTATGGCGATAGTCAGGTTCTTAACGGCAAGTGGGTATTCATGCCTTACATATATGATCCCGTATTGTCCTCTAATGGCAAGCGCGCAAATCGCCATACCTTCGAGGAGACTGTGAGGGTCGCCTTCCATTATAGACCTGTCCATAAACGCGCCCGGGTCACCTTCATCTCCGTTTGCGATGACAAACCTGATCTTTCCGGGGGACCCTGTGAGATGTTTCTACTTTCTTCCGGCCGGGAAACCCGCGCCGCCTCTTCCCCTGAGGTTGGCTTTATCAACTTCTTCGAGAACATCATCCGGAGTCATTGTATCAAGCGCCTTTGCAAGCGCCGCGTAGCCTCCAACAGCAAGATAGTGATTAATATTGCATGGGTCGATAATACCGTTATTTCTAAGGGCCAGCCTCTTCTGTTTCTTGTAAAAAGGAATATCCATCATCTCAGGTATCGGTTCACTCAGGATATTGTCCCTGTAAAGGCCCTGACGGTAAGGAATAGTGCCTGATAGTGAATAGCTCATGATAGAAGGGACATGTTCCGGTTTGGTCCTCTGGTAAAATATATTCATAGGCTCGACCTTAAGGACCGGACCTTTCTGGCATATACCCTGGCATCCGGTCTTTACAATTTCAAGATCAGCGCCTGCAGCATCGGACTCTTTTTTGAATGTGTCGATAAGCTTATGAGCTCCGGTTGCGGTGCACGCGGTTCCACAGCATATCCTTGCCCTTAAAGTATCAGGATTGAAAGTATCCTTTTTTAGTTTTTCCTGAAGTTTATTCAGTTCATTTACACTGTTAAGTTTTGCCATTTTATCCACCCGGTTTAATCTGTTTTATTTGATCCGATCGATTACATTGCATAAAAGGACTGAACTACTCTTTTATTGAATCGACCATGCCTTCAAGCTTCTTCGTATCTATCTCCCCGACAATATCTTCATTGATCGTTGCAACTGGCGCCAGACCACAGCATCCGATACATCCAACCGTCTCAAGCGTCATGGAAAGATCGGGGGTAGTCTCTCCTTCATCTACTTCGAACTCATCCTTTAGCGCGTCAAGCACTTTGCCTGCGCCTCTGACGTGACAGGCCGTTCCAGTGCAAACCCTGACGATCTTTTTACCGCGCGGGGTGAAATAGAACTGTTTATAGAAAGTAGCCGTGCTGTAGACATCAGACATGGGAATAGCAAGATCTTTTGACAGCTTAACAAGCTCCTCTTCAGGAAGATAATTGTGTTCTTCCTGAATCTTCTGGAAGGCATATATCAGAACCCCTCTCTTCTTCTCTGTCTCTGACAGCAGTTCCGCGACGTGTCCAATGACTTCATCAACCTTCAGATTCATTGATACCTCCAACTCCTGCATGCGGGGCAGCTGCTTTCCGCTCCCTTCTCGCGGCCATATCCATGAGTATCCTCTCGGCGCCGAACTTGCCGGGTTCGTATTTTCTCAGCTTCAATCTGTCTCTCGCACCGTCTATATAATTAAGGGTCATCTCAAGTATTTTTTCTGGGTCCGGCTCAAAATGAAGCGCCCCCATATACCTCTCCATCCATACTTCAGTCATTATCTTTGTGACCTCTTTGCTTGCTCCTACAGGTGATTCACCGCCAAATATAACAGGCACACCGGAAGCCGCAAAGTAGCATCCGATAGCTATCGCCTTTTCTGACATCCACTCAGGGGCAATTCCAACCGCGGGCATGCCGGCTATTTCATCAGAAAGCCCACCTTCGGCTGCCATGTTTGTGGCTATCGTGAGTATTCTCGAGTTGTCAACACACGCACCAAGGTGAAGGATAGGGGGGATACCGACCGCTTCACACACTTCTCTCAGCCCCGGTCCGGCGTTTTCAAGCGCCATTTCAGGAGTAAGGTAGCCGGCGCTCGCGCACGCGGCTGACCCGCAGCCGGTGGAGACGATCAATACGTCATTTCTGATAAGTTCGTTGACCAGGTATTTGTGTATTCCTGTAGCCGGTACCCTTGGATTGTCGCATCCCGCCAGTCCGACAACTCCGCGGATCCTTCCTGACATAATAGCGTCATTTAATGGCCTGTATGAAGCGCGCCATCTTCCACCGAGCATGTATTCAATATATTCATCCGAGAATCCGCCGATCAGAGGAAATTTTTCTGTTATATGGCTCCCCTCCTTTGTCCTGTTAGGGAAATTATCACATGCGAGCTTCAGTATCTCTTCCGCGGTTTTGTTTGGATGATGGTCGTCATGTTCGATGTGAATAGCGTCATACATCTTAGCTTTATGACTGGTAGTAATAATCTTCGTATGAAATTTTTTTGCGACCTGGGTGATAGCCGGCATAATGCACTGCACATCAACTGAAAGCGCGTCGATAAGCCCTGTCATAATAGCAAGTTCCTGGTTTGTGAAACCTCCAGCGGTCGGTATTCCGTGTCTCATCAGCACCTCATTAGCGGTACAGCACATGCCGCCGAGGTTGATCCCTTTAGCGCCTTTTGATTTAGCGTATTCAATCATCTCAGGTTTTGAGGCGACCTCAACGATAGCTTCCGCGAGAGTTGGCTCATGACCGTGGACTACCATATTCACTTCATCTTCCTTGAATATACCGAAACTCGCTTCAGCCTTTATAGGCTGTGGAGTTCCGAACAGGATGTCGGATATATCGGTTGAGATCATACAGCCTCCCCAGCCGTCGGCAAGCGCGGTCCTGAGTCCCTGTGTAAGGATATGGTCTGCTTCATGGTCAACCCCTATTGCGGTACGGTGCATCATCTCTACAACTTCCCTGTCGATCCCGCGCGGGGTGATGCCGTATTTCGCCCATCTTGCCTGAGTCTTCTTTGGCGCTCTTTTACAGTAATTCAGCTCGCCGTTCTGACGGCCGAAGTCCTGGAGAAATATTTCAGCCACGTCTTTTGCAACGTCGTTGACAGGCCTTCCTTCAAACTCAACTTCAAGGATGCCTGCTACTTTATACAGTTTCTTCACGTCCTTGATCTGGAAGTCCTTTGTCTCTCCCGTAGCCACTGAGAGCAGGGTATTGGCCATGTCCCTTGAATGATCTGAGTGTGCCGCGGTGCCGGCAGCGATCATCCTTGCAAAGTTCCTTGCGACTACCGTGGGAAGAGTGGCGCCGCAGACACCCTGTGCCTCCTCTTCGGCGTTCTTGCCGATAAGCCTGCATGGTCCCATGTGGCACACCCTGCAGCAGGCGCCTGTTTCACCTATAGGGCAGGGCTTGAGTTTCTCGGCCCTGTCAAAACATGTCTCAATCTTATGCTCTTCAGCCCATTCAATAATCTCTTCTGCTGAAGAGCCGGCGCTTTTTACTGGTTTATCCATAATTACCTCCCACTTGAAAATTAGGTTGAGGTTGAGGCTGAGAAAACTTAACCTTAGCCTTAACCTGCTTTAAAACATCGGGTCCATTTCTAGCGCCGGATGCCCAACGCCTTCAAGAAACTCCATTAATTTTTCAGAATCCTCTGCTATCGTCTCATCGGCAATCTTTTCAAAAAGATCAGGGATGCCTTCTTCTCCGGTTCTAACATTGAAGTCCTCAGCTATTCTTTCCTTAAGGTTCTTGGACATCCAGACGATCCTCTTTATGCCGCCGTCGGCATGGAGGAACTTTTTGCTTGTGACAAAATTGACTCCGATTCCCATAAAGCCGGGGTTCTGGGTTCCTCCCCCGACCGTGCCTGCAAGTGTGGAAAACTTCATTCCGGCCGGAGTCATTCCGGAATAACCGCGGTTGACTATCATTACACCGTTTGCTTCAGGGATCAGGGCAATGATGCACTCAAAACAGCCGCATGATGTCATGGGGTTATCCATGATTGTATAGAGGTTCAATGTCTCGATTGCGCCGCCTGAATTAACCTTAAGGTAATCATCAACGCCTGTCCATCTGCCTTTTACGGCCTCAAGCGCTTCCCCTTTTAATATAGGCTGGTTACCTCCTGTAGGATCAATTTCAAAAGCGGCCTTGCAGTCAAGCCAGTTGTAAGCGCCGCAGAGACCGAGCCTTTCCGGGCTGATTACACATACGTGGGAAGGCGCAAATGACTGGCACAGGAGACATGAATAGAATGTGTCTACTGTTTCATCAGACATGCCTGCCATCCTCTTGTCTCTCTCTTTGTATTTTGCCCTTGCTTCCTCCTGCAGTTCAAGCACGTCTTTCTCATCAAAGTAAAGGGTCACCTCAGCCTTGTCGACTATCGCGTTGAACCTTTTCTTGGACATGGAGGCCTGAATTACTCCAAGATGTTCAAGGGTAATGCCGTCATTGTATGCCTGTTTGCTTATGCGCATCCAGACGATGTCGCGCTGGCCCATATGCCAGAGACCCTGTGCCTCGTTTAAGTTGTGATGAAATTTTCTTTCAATTATCGCTTCAAAGTCATCCTGCATCTTTCTGCCGGCAACATCAACAACTATCGCAAGGGGCATCATGCCGCCCTTTTTGTACCTCTCTTCGACGTCGGTGCCGACAATAGTGACCTTGCCGTCTTCGATCTCATCAAGCTCTTTTGTCCTGACCCATTCGAACGCGGGGGTGCGCTGTCCGCCGAACTCGATGAACATATCGTCCTTCCTGATGCGCTCACCCTCAAACGCGGGCCCGTAGGATACAGGGATAGGGGGCTTATCAACAGTGACCTTCAGCCCTCTGACCTCAATGGACTTCTGAACAATCTTGGTATGGTCGAATTCCTTATCAACATGCTCATATGTGCATACTCCTGTAGGGTGTATCACGGGCACGTCGGTGTCGCATATTGCCGGATAGCCCATGTTTATTGCGCCCGCTCCTGTTGCCCATTTAAGGTCGTCAATTTCACCCAGGACCATGGCGAATGCGAATATCCTGTCTTTGGAATATTTCAGGAGTGTCTTGTAGTCACCGGCTTTGTTGCCTCCGAATATCATAGGCGCCCTCAAGGCCCAGCTGAGCGCGTAAAGTGTATGTTCAGTGTCAGGTCCTAAAGCTACAATATAAGTATCCCATCCAAGCTCAATCTTCTGATTGAGGAGCTGTTTCGTTACGTTTGTAAGGTTACCGTTTTTGTCTTTAGACTTTCCTGAAAGAAATACAAGTATGTTCTTCTCCTGAAGTTCCCTTACGATTTTGACAGCGGTCTCTTCATCGGGCGCGGCGCCTAAAATGGCAGCAAAGCCTGGCATCCTGCCGTCAACGAGCTGTATCCCGAGGTTTCTCTGGATGGTATCCGTAATGAAACCGTTATAGGTAAAGTCTGTTCCAGGTTCAGTTACAGGCTCAAGACCTTCGATATACCTGAGAGCGAGATATATTTCCTCGGCAAAAAGGGTTGCCATGCCTGAATCAAGTGTCTCACCAAGATACGGTTTCCATATCTTTTCGTCAGGCTCCGGATGAAGCTGTTCCTTTGCCATTGCAAGAGCGACCTTCATGTCGGCAAGGGTAATTACTTTGAATCCGGTCATACCATAGATCATGGGAAGATGGTATGCGGTATCAGGGAATTCAAATACAAAGTCTTTCCCCTTATCAGCGATAGCCTTCTCAAGCATATCCTCAGTTCTTTTAACTATTTCGTGGGAAGCCCTTATAACTGCAGAGGCAATAATCTTTGACATCCTATCCTCCTTGTATTTTAATAAATCTCAAATTTAGATAACTTAATCGTATAGGAATTTCTATTTTCCTGACAGGATCAACTGGATACAGAAGATTATTCTTTTTTTTCTGACAGGATTAACATGATTAACAAGATTACTTATTATTTTATTAGTGAATCCTGAAGATCCTATATATCCTGTCTGATATTCTTTCATCATTTTGTTTTTGCGGTATATGTTCCAGTTATTATCATCCTGTATATCCTGTATATCCTGTCTAATGATTATTTTTTTTCTTTTAATTTATCCTGAAGATCCTGTATATCCCGTCTAATTATTATTCTTATTTTTTCCGAGGCAACAACCAGGGCAGAAATAACCAAAAGTATCAGTAATCGTTAATGCTTCTTCCCGGCCAAAATTTTACACCTCTTACATAATCCGTAAAACTCTATATGAGTGCCTTTAATATTAAAATCTTTCGTAATATCGCTGGATAGGGAGAGATTGAACTCCTTGAATATATCGACAACGACTTTGCATTCAACACATATCAGGTGATGGTGCTGTGAACAGTCAGGATCATATCTCTTCTTTCCTGACTCAATCGTCAACTCCCTGATCGCTCCCTTGCTCTTCAGTACGTCCATGGTGTTATATACAGTTGCAAACGACATTGTCGGATACTCATTTTTTACGGCATTGAATATATCGTCAGCCGACGGATGGCTCCTGTTCCCGTTAAGGAATTTAAAGATTGCAAGCCTCTGCGGTGTCAGTTTGATACCGAAATTTCTGTACTTATCCATTTCCATTTTCATTATCTCCTATTAGAAATAATATCAAATTATAACGATTCTTTTCAATGCCTTAAGTCAGATTGGTCAGTCAAAATTAAAAATCAGCCTACTCTTTTCTTTAAAAAAGTCGGAATGCTGTTGGCCTCACGCGGGCCGACGGTTATCTTCCAGCCTTCGAGTTTGTCTTCGAGAGCCCCGCTCAAAATAGCGACCTGCCCGGGGATTATAAGCTCCTTGCTGCTCACCTGGTCCTCAACTCCGCTCTCTTTAATAAAGGTTACGATCTTTGAAGCTATAAATTTTCCGGCTGCCCATGCTGTAAGGACCGACAGACCTTCGCAATCCATAACCGCGAGCCAGCTTGGTACCTTGCTGTTCTCTATCTCTCCGGATACGATGAAGTATGTTAGAGAGAAGTTGGTGGTCAGCATTAATGGAGAATCAGCCGTTGCTTCTCCAATCTTGTACACTTTCTGGTCTACCTGCATCGGAACCTGCGGGTCTGTATATATGTTCTGTCTCAGCGTGAAGAGCGCGAGGTTCTTCCATCTCTCTATGCTGCTCAGCACAACTATGGAAGCGTATTTTGAGATTGCAATTGATGCTACATTTGTTTCCAGATAAGGGTCATCCCTCAGTACAAAATTGATAACAGGATATCCGAGAGGCTTAAAACCCTTCTTCAGGGCTGAACGTCTTATCTGTGTATTATTTTCAAGGATCTCCCGGGCGTTTTTGGCTCCTGAATCCAGGACGAGTTCTTCTACACCCATACCCTTAACCTTTTCTGTTAGTACGCTTAAGGCCTCCGGGCCTTCGGCGCGGACCGTAAGTGGAACGCTATGAGTTTTAGCAATAGCTGCCATCGCTTCCGCGTTATCATCATTCGCGCAGTATATTAGCGGTTTTCTGTCAGCAATCGATTTGACCGCCGGCTCAATAATGGCAGCGTCATTGCAGTTAAGAATTATTACTTTTCCCGGAGCCTTTTCAGCGATCAGTTTCACAGCCGCTTCATATTTTGAGCTGTCACCTGACGCGCATTCAACGGATATTGCCTCAACACTCAGTTTTTGGCCGACCCGGTCGATCTCGGAATTAACGGTCTCAAGAGCTGTATCGGTAAGCTCTTTATCGCTCAGACTGTCCTTAACATTTACGGCAAGTATGCATGGATTAAAGAATTTCTTGTCGTGTCTGAAGAGGACGGTTTCTCCGCCAATCTTGATGGCTTCTTCCCCTGTGCCGAGATTGAAAGTCTTAATAGGCGGAGCTGAAGCCTCGCCGAGAGTATTCTTTGCTTCATCTGAAACATCGGGACATGCAGATAGTTCAACGCCGCCTTGCGCCAGTTTCATCGCAAAGGCAAGACAGGTCGGAAACCCGCATTTTTTGCAGTTTGTTTTTGGAAGAAGCTTGAAAATTTGTATACCTGAAAGTGCCATTATAAACCTCCGAAGAAATATTGTTTAAACCATGCAAATAATCTAACAGCTCTATAATCAGCTCAGTTCATCTATTAGTTTTGTAAGTGTATCCACTGATTTTGGATGCCTGATGATCAGGAGATTTGTTCCAGCCATCAGCATGGAAGTAGCGGTAATGGTCTCCCACGCGATTCCACGCTCTTCAAGGCTGCCCCATTCGGGGTTATCCGATTCAGGGGCTGATACTTCCTTGGTCTTCCAGGCGTTAATGCCGACATCAGCTACTATAGGCGGCTGCATAGTCGCGTCATTTTGAAGAAGTCCGGCGAGTCTTATCCTCTCCATTACCGAGTATGTATACTCAAGTCCGTATCCAAGCGCTGAGCACATAGGGTCGGTTAGCAGTCTTGACTTGTCAAAACCCATCTGGGTGATCAGGATATTGAGCTGTTTGGCAAGGTTTATATCGAGTTCTGACATAGCGATCAATTTATGGTTGTGGGCAAGTGCCGCTGCTACAATCGTTTTGTAATTTCCTTCCTGGGCTTTTCCTATAATACAGTTGCTTCCGCTAGCTGCCTCTGCTGCGGCTACAAGTACGGAAGCGTCTTTTTCAATATGACTGGAGCCGAGTATTATCAATGGAATATTGATGGCATCCAGTACCTGTTTAACAGTCTTGGCGGCGTCTTCAGGTGAACGGTCACCCCTGTCAGGATGAGTGCTTACCAGCCTGAGAGCTATGGAGTCTGCCTTCAGTTCGTTCTGACAATGCTGGGCCCATGTGACAGGGTCATTACTGACATCTTTAAAGACATTACTTACTGTCTCCGGCCAGTCATCAGGCTGCGTGTCCTGAATTTCATAAGCTATTACCGGTCTGTTTGGCACCTCTCCCTCAAAAGAGAGGAAGGGGAGGGTGTTTTCACCCCCTATAGACACGGCGCCTGATTCTTTTCCAAAATCAAGACTCAGCACCTGTCCGTTATAATTTTCCTTTGGAATTACGTAAGCCATATCTTTACCTCCGTTAATCAAATATCAAATTAGTATATAACTCAAATTGTTAGTCATTCCCCGATGAATCCCCGAAGAATCCCCGAAGAATCGGGACAGGCGGGACAAGCCCGCTTGTCGGGAATCGTTCCTGCATTATTATTGTATAAATCCCTATTTTTCAGATCCTTTTAAATAAATATTTAGGTAATTGTAAAAGTTTTGGCACCAAATTATACTGGTGCTAATGGATCTAAACACATTCGAGTCCCTATGTAAAACGGAAAATAAAGCTCGTCTTTATTTCAAGAAATATTGCTGGAAAAACAGCCATGTTTTTTGCATAGCATGTAGAAGCTATAAAACCTACAGAATCCCTGATAAAAGGTATCGCTGCAAACGCTGTGGATATAAGTTTCATGACTTTACCGGCAGATGGATTAACAAAGTTAGGATATCGTATAAAAAGTGGCTTTGGATCATAAAACTGTTTGAACTTGAGGTGTCGGCCAGGAAGATAGCGCAACAGGTCCAGTTGAGCTATCCAACGGTTCTGAAGGCAGTTACCATTATAAGAATAGCTCTTGTAGCCAATACCAAAGATGCCAAGGATCTTTTCAATGGCGAGATAGAACTTGATGAAAGTTATTTTGGCGGAAGACGCAAAGGAAAGCGAGGAAGAGGAGCTTATAACAAGGTCCCTGTATTCGGTATTCTCGAGAGAAACGGGACTGTTTTGGTTGAAGTTGTCAAGGATGTTACGGCCGAGTCTCTCTTGTCGTTGACTATTAAAACGGTAAGACGAGGTTCTATTGTGTATACTGATAAATTCAGGAGTTATAATGCCCTTATGTTCTGTGGATACAGACATCTCAAAGTCAACCACAAGAAGAGGTTTGCCTCCGGAAAAGTTTACATTAATGGGCTTGAAGGCTTTTGGAGTTATGCCAAAGAGAGAATTATGAAGTTTCATGGGGTCTCCAAGGAAAAGTTCCCTTTATACTTAAAAGAAATGGAATTTAGATACAATAACAGAAATAATGACATATTCACCTTGTTAGTTGAAAATCTATGTAATACTGTGCCAAAACGTTTATAATCACCAATATTTATCTGTGTAAACCTGCCTGCTCGCCTCGGCGAAGCGGGCCGGCAGGCAGGTCTGTGGCTGAATATGTTTATATAAATCATTAATAAATTAATATTTAATCTGTGTATATCTGTGTAAATCCGTGGCTGAATATGTTTTTACAACTCCAGATATGAGTGAGCGTAAAGCGTTTTTCCTATAAAAACATCAGTTGTCTTCATTACATCCATGAGATCTTTATCCAGAGGGTTAGCTATTGCCGCTGTCAGTCCTTCGTACATTAATAAAGTCAGGTAAACCTTGTCGATCAGGCTTCTCATCTCTTTTGGAACGCCATTTGAGATATTGCTGAGACCTACAACGGTCTTCATCGGGGGGTCATTCAGTTCCTGAAACATCTTAATGGCTGCAATAGCATGCTGTGCCTGGTCCTGCATTGTGCATACCTGCAAAATTAACGGGTCGAGATAGAGGTCTTCCATCGGCACGCCGAATTCAGCGGCCCTTCCCATGATCTCAGCGGCAATTCCGCACCTTTCCTCAGCGTCAGCTGGCAGACTGCCTTTCCCCAGTGTTAATGCGATACATTGCGCTTTATACTTGGCTGCCAGTTCAAGCATTATGAACCTGTCGGGTTCATTTGAAGTGGAATTAATTAATGGCCTTCCCCACTCATTATTATGTGCCTTTAGTCCGGCTTCAAGAGCAAAGGCGTTAGTTGTATCAAGGCAGAGGGGGGCCTGAACTTTAGCCTGGATACTCTCAACCATCCATGTCATCAGCTCATCACCCTTCTCTTCAGCTGGACCTATATTTACGTCTATAAAGTCTGCCCCTGCCTTCCACTGCGCGTCCGCAAGCTCCTGAATCGGCTTAGGGTCGTGGCTCTCCATTGCTTCCCTCACCTTTTTGGCAATAATGCTTATCTTTTCTCCAATAATTATCATCTCTTTATCTCCTTTAAGGAACTTTATTTATCTAAACAATAAATAATAGCTAAATATAGCAAAAGCTTTATAATCTAACATAATATGATGATTTTTTTAATGGATTAATTCTTAAATAAGAATTTTAAATAAATGAAGGGTTTTATCTGGGTTTATTATGTTTTTTCGGATATAATCCTGGAGTACGATTAAAATCAAGTGCAGAATGTTTGACTTCTTCCTTTACTCTTGTTTTTCAGTTCTGTCTCTGAATGCAAGCTTTCAAACGCAAATAAATAACAAAATCCCGGAAAACCAGCCCAACTAACTGGCGGGCAAGAGCGAACTTCGCATAACATGATATTACATAGGTTTTACGAAATCACCAAAATGATTTATCTAATCTTTTCAATGCATTATTCCCTTGCAGCACTCAGTTGAATCCCGTATAATGAACGGAAATGCCAGCAAAGGCGAACTTCGCCTATTAATTGTTATTTCTAAAACAACAGGAAAACTACAATGAAAACATGTACAAAATGTGAAGAATATGGAATGACATTTGAACGTAATTATGAGCCTCATGAATTTATTGAAGGTTCACCTTCTAGTCGTATTTGGATTATTGGTTTTAATCCTGCCGCAGAGCAAGATTGGAAAGATTCAGAAAGAACTTCAAAAGAATTAGAAAATTTCTTTTCAGATGAAGCTATGCCGTCATATTTTAAAGATTTTGAAAGAGTTTCTCCTAAACTATTCAAATTACTCGGCCAAAAAAATGGAGTTGCACATACTGATTTAGTGAAGTGTTCAAGTAAAGAGTGGCCACCAAAAACTTGTAAAGGTGCTAAATCTAGAAATATAATCAACAATTGTAGAGAGAATCTTATCCAACAGATTTTGACTTACAAACCTAGTATGATTATTTGTAATGGTGCTGCAATTAGCAAAGAAATTGAAAAAATAATTCCACCAACTGAACAGCAAGAGACATACTATAAATCGATAGTGGATGATGTAACTGTTACTGTTGTACAGTCAGGTTTCATAGGTCGTATAGACAACTTTTCTAGACGTCGACTAGGTATAGAGATCGAAACATTGCTTGAAGAAATCGAAAGAAATTAAAGAAATAACAAATCAGTCGACCTAACGGTCTATAGCTCGCGCGCTTCGTTCCTCGCTTCTCATTATAGACCGCAGGTCACTTCAAACGTTATGTTATACAAGCTTTCAACCAATAATCATCAACATCCCAATGCCTCAAATAGAAGAGTAGTAGGTGAAAGCATCAAAAAAGATTTCGCTCTGCCGTTTTCATTTATCTGGACTTGGGAACCGGCAATAGAGATATCGGAAGGTTGTTATTGTTCAGGGGATATTGAGTGAGTCCAATATGCCAAAGAACGCTTTCACCGCTTTTGAGTCTGCTGGAAGCTCAGAAACGGGCCCTCCCTCAAGATCAAGTTGAGAGATATTCTCATCCTGAGGAACAATAAAGATATCGTTGACAGGGATATCGATCTCTTTAATCAGATTATTAACAGCATCGAACGTAGCATCTGATGCCCTGTTAACTATAAGAACACGTTTTTCAATCTCAAGTTTAAGGTCATCTATCAGGCTGTCTATACGTTTTGCTGTCTGAATACCCTTCTTTGTGGGATCGCTGATAATGAAAAGGAGGTCAACTTTGTGAGTAGTCCTTCTGCTCATATGCTCCATCCCGGCTTCATTATCCAGAACAACATAACTGTAATTATCCGAAAGCATATCAGTGTATTTCCTGATTATATTGTTTGCCGCGCAGTAGCACCCGGGTCCTTCCGGTCTGCCCATGACCATAAGGTCAAATCCTTTGGATTCAATAACAGACTGCTGTACCTGATAGTCAAAGAGCTGTTCAGCGCTCATACCGCCGGGACGTGCTCCTCCCGAGCGTATCGTCTCAAGGGATTCTTCACGCAGGTCTCCTATTGTCGCGTGTACAGGCACTCCCAGCGCCTCATTAAGACAGGCATTACTGTCAGCATCAACAGCGAGCACAGGCTTGCCGCGGTTCTCTATGAGGTATCGTATTGTAAGACCGGCAAGAGTGGTTTTGCCTGTCCCGCCTTTCCCGGCAAAAGCTATAACATAAGACATGATTGATACTCCTCACTTATTGAATGAACTACCCCGCAGTCCCGATGAATCGGGACGAGGTATCTCCCCTCCCTTGTCGGAGCGACCCTTTGCGGAGACCCGCTTCGGGACGGGAGGGGATTAAGGGGAGGGTGATGAAATAATTTATAAAACACCCCCACCCTAACCCTCCCCCCGATAAAAGACTCGGGACAGGCCCGTCAAGGGGGAGGGAAATTGGATTAACCCCAATGCAAAGCATCGAGGAATTCTCTTGATTAAACAGTAACCACCCATAACTGATGGATTACGTGATTGATTTATTTTTCTGTCAACCGTGAACCGTAAACCGTGAACTGTCTTTATTCTTTTGTCCCTTGCCTTTAATCCGTCAACCGTGAACCGTGAACCGTAAACCGTGAACTGTCTTTACACCTTTGAACCCTGTCTTTTCATTTTAACATATACAGAGCAATCAGATTAAGGACATATACCGCGGTGATACCGAGAGAGTCCCATGCCATAAAGAGTTTCTTTCTTCTTGCCCTGTAGTCGGGGAGCTTCACTTCTTGTTCTTTTTGATATTATCGCTCTTTTTGACAGCTTCCCTGACCTTCAAGAAGGATTTTTTAATTTTATCAATTGATTTTATTGTTATATCCAATATGCTGTTTGACCTTGGTTTTATCCGCGTAGATTCCATATCATCCATCTCTTTGCCTTTCTCAACCTGTATTGAAGGAGACTTTGTAATAGCAAGGACCTGGCTGGGATAAACGCTTCTGTGTCCCGTCATCATAAAGCTTATAACACATGCAACCGCGGCAAAGGGCGCAAGCTCTGGTCCGAACAGTTCAGCCGCCATGATGCTGGCAGAGATCGGCGTGTTTGCGGCGCCGGCCAGCAGGGCGACCATGCCTATAGCTGAGAACATCATCACATTAAGGTCAAAAATATGTGCAAAAGCATTTCCAGCGGTAGAGCCGATAAAGAAGATAGGCGTGACTATCCCTCCGCTTCCGCCAAAACTGAGGGTAATAGATGTGAATATCATTTTTCCTATAAAATATAAAGGATTTAATGCTTCACCCTTAAGAGCGGCTTCAATTGTATCAAGTCCCAGCCCGAGAAATTTTGTTGAGAATAACATGGCAAACATTATGAGAGCTATGCCTCCAATAAGCCCCTTGTAGGGCTTCCATATATTAAGGCTCTTGCTCAATCCTTCAACATATTTCATAAGCTCAATAAATATGAATGAGCAAAGGCCAAAGAATATACCGCTAAGGCAGACGTTAATGAACAGGAAACTGCTGAACTCCGGGACAAAATCCAAAGTCAGGTGTGAGTATGTGATACCAAGCATTGAAGATACCTGAAAGCCCACTACACCTGCAATAAATGAAGGGAGGAGAATATCATATAACAGGCTGCCTACGAAAAGGACCTCAACCCCAAAGATAGCCCCTGCTATCGGTGTCCCGAAGACAGTTGCGAATCCTGCGCTGATGCCGCAGATAATAAGTTTCCTTCTGTCCTGGTCATTGAACCGGAATATGTCCGAGAGAATTGATGAGAGTCCGGCTCCAATCTGTGCGCACGGGCCCTCTTTGCCGGCTGAACCGCCTGTCGCAATAGTAATAATGGTTGCGACCAGCTTTACCGGCACTACAAGAGGTTTTATCCTTCCTGAATTTTTGTGCACGGCCTCTATTACTTTTTCAGTGCCATGTCCCTCGGCATCAGGTGCGAGGTACTTTATTAAGAGACTGCTCAGAAGCAATCCAACAGGCAGCAGGAAAAAATATGATTCAGTTTGTCCTATGAAAGATATGCTGTAGTCAAGCGCCTTGAGGAAAATCGTTGTCGAAAAACCAACGATGATCCCGACTAGTGAGGCCAGCACGAACCATTTTATTACGCTGATAAATAATACAGATTGTTCTAACGCTCTTCCTTTCATTAGTTGTTATTTAAACATAAAACAGGGTATTTTGATAGTTTACTTCAAATTAAGGACTAACCCGGAACATGTCTGCTTGTCCCGCCTGTCCCGATTCTCCGGGGATTTTTCGGGGTTCCGTGGCATTAATTTTACGGTGATACTTCTGGGTCTGTACCGGCTGATCGGGGTTCCTGGATTTCTGTCATTCCAGCCCTGGTCGCTCGCTCGCCTCGGGGCATGTCTCGCCAAGAGCGGACGAAGCAACTGGCCTCCGGCGCTGCCTAAGGCAGGTAAACTTGTCCGGAATCAAATAGGTGTGAGATTTCAGCGATTCCGGACAAGCCCCGAAGTATCGGGACCCCGACGAGTCGGGATCTCCGCTCCGCTACGACAGGCCGGAAGAGACTTTTCACAATCTGGTGGCTTCATTATTGTCAGACAATGCAAGCACAGGCCGGGGCAATGAGGAAAGCATTATGTTGACACTATGAGTCAATTTCTTGAAATCTGCAATCATGTTTTCGGGAATCGATTTGCCATGAGGTAATACAACCTTCAGAGGATTTACGAACCTTCCGTTGAGTTTAATCCTGTAATCAAGATGAGGGCCTGTTGCGAGACCTGTTTCCCCAACATAGCCGATTATATCGTCCTGTGAAACTTTCCTGCCGCGTTTCATGTGTCTCGGGATTCTTGAGAGGTGCCCGTAGAAGGTCTCAAAGCCTCCCCGGTGTTTTATTCTAACCATTTTTCCGTATTGACCTTTATACCCGGCAAATACTACTTTGCCGTCTCCTGCGGCAGAGACAGGGGTGCCGGCAGCTGCTGAATAATCGACACCTAGATGAGGTCTGTAAATTCGTAAGATAGGATGAAGACGATTTTTGCTGAAATATGAGCTTATCCGGCTGAATTTCAGGGGAGATCTTAGAAGGGTCTTTCTCAAGGATTTGCCTTCCGCATCGTAATAGCCTGAGAACTCTTCGTTTTCAAACCTGTAGGCCTTATGAGATTTGCCGTTATTAATAAACTCTGACGCTATGATATTTCCATAACCCTTAAAGGCATTGCCTGCCCATAGTTCTTCCAGAATTATCTTTACTGAATCACCGTTCCTTATATCACTTGAGAAATCTATATCCCACGCGTAAATATCGGAAAGTTTAAGAGCTATTCTGGAATATTCACTGTGAGTATCCGGCATGGAAGATGCAAGGTTGTTCTTTATTGATATGTTTAAAGAACCGATCCTTCTTTCATAACTAACTTCTTTCTTTTCTATCAGGAAACCCTCAGGGAGTCTTTTAACATCAAGGAACGACAGATCGTCTATAATGTACTGCATATTCTGAATGCTCTGGTTGTCATCTACCTGAAAAATATAGGTGTTTCCAACCGAGAGCCTTGAGAGGTTGTATTGAGCTCTTGAGCCCTGAACTATTTCAGAGAGTTCAGCCATATTCAGTCCATGCTTGTTGAAAATCTGCTCCATCGTCTCGCCTGGCTGAATAATATCTGCAACCGTATGAAGATTGTCAGCCGTCTCGCTCTCTTTTTGGAAGTCGTCAGTGCTTCTGAGATTAAGAAGGAGGATTATTATGGCTGGAATAATTAATGGCAGTATTAACGCGCGTTTCATTTATCGAGTTATATTATCAGTCAGTCTCTTTTAAAGCAGCAGTAATTTATGATTCAATCACTGCACTCTGTCCAGTTTAAGACTTATAAGTTTATATAGGTTTAACTTAAAGTTTCAGTTGAGCAATACAAGTATCAGGACTTCTTTTTTCGTCCAGGAGTTTTAGCTGAAGCTTTCTTTATAGATTTACCCGTCTCCTGCTTCTCCAGTTTTGAGATCCTGGCCTCAAGCTTGTTTATACTGTTGATGATCGGGGTTACCTTCCTGCTGGACATCGGGTTTTTTGATTTCTTCATCTTAAGGTCGTATATCTGACCACCAAGCTTTTCAAACTCCTCCTTGACACTCATATGAAGAGAATATATCTTGTATTTTTTCTTTCCCTCTTCGGTAAGCAGCTCAATCTTTTTTGATACCGTTGTGCCTCCTTCCCTGAGCGCAGCTATTCCGTCCTGAATGTTTTTACTTATGTCCTTCTGCACCTTTTCCCAGAAACTCATATGATCTCTCCTTTCTTAATCACGAGACTGGCTGAATCTGATTTAATGATTCAATCTCTTTTGGGTTTTAATTAAAAATATTATCATAAGTTCTATAAAAGAACCAGAATATTTTGTTCTGAACGCCCTGATATCTCCAATTCGGACTTCTGTTATTTGTTATCGTCATCAACCGCTTTCCCCACCATATCCATTATATCAGGCAGTGCGGAGCTTACTCTGTCCCAGCTCGGGATCAAAGGCACACCTAATGGGTCCTCCATGATAATATCTGCAGCGTTTTTGATGCCCTCGGTGAAAGTCTCAACCGCCAGGCTTTCTTCATGCCTGAAAAAGCTAAGGCTATTAACAGCGGCATCGTCTTCGTAACGTTTAAGCATATCCTGAGCTGTTCTTGAGTAGGTCGCGATAAGTATCTTAAATAAATTGTCAGATAAGAGGAAACCTTCTGATGCCAGTGTTCTGAAGAGTGATTTGCATATTTCTATACACATCTTCATAAGGCCTTTTGTCGGGTCATCCGGAATAAGCTTCTGGTGCTTGTGCTCGTAGTTATCCGCAATATCGATCTGACATACTCTCCTGACTGAACAGTTTCTGTATACCTCTGCAAGTACACCCATCTCAAGCCCCCAGTCGCCGGGGATCCTGTTGACACGCGCCAGATCAACGTCCATTGAGAACTCTCCGGAAAGCGGATATCTGAAGCTGTCAAGGAATACAAGTAACGGCTTATGGCCAAAAATTTTTATAAGCGATCTTAACAGGGGAGTTACAAGTATCCTTGTTACCCGGCCGTGCATTCTGTCAGTAACACGGCTGTAATACCCTTTGCAGAATTCATAATCGAGATTTGGACTGGTTACGGGATAGCAGAGTCTGGCCAGCAGATCACGGCTATAGCTGATGATATCACAATCATGGAGAGCGATAACGTCAATATTTTTCTGCGCCAGTATATAACCATAAGCTATCCAGGCTGATTGTCCTTTCCCCTGTTCCCCGAGTTTCAGTCCTGCTGACTCGATTGTCTTATATACCTCTTTTATTCTATCCCCGTTATTCCATATAAGTTTGGTAGGCTGAGGTAAAACTGAGAAGAACTCCCGGGCATGATCAAACTCTTTTCTTGTGCATGGTCCGAGAGTAACTACGATTTCCTTAAGATATTTGACCTCCTTGAGATCGCGTATAATACCTTTAAGAGCTTCTCCTTTTAATTCTGAGTATAATGAAGGCAGGACAAGGGCTATAGGGCGTTCATGTGAATACCACGTCAGCTCTGCCTCAATCTTTTCAAGATTATCCGGACCGAGCTTATGAAATGTTGCTACAGCGCCTGTCTGATGGAAGTCGGCCATTTGTATTGTATAAATTTATATAATCACAGCAATATATATATTGAAACAACATTGATGGCGTCGTAAAAAGTCCGATCTACTGCGTTGCAGTGCATTTTGAAATCCTCGACATACTATATGTATAGTCTCGGCTTCAAAAATACACTACGCCTTGTATATCGAAATTTTTACTTAGCCATCCCATGACTTTTTACGAGTGCATCAACATTGACTATGTCCAGTATAAATGTTAAATATGAATTGGTCAAGAATATCTTATGGATAATAAAGAAAAATTAAAAAGGATATTTACTGACGCACTCAGAAGTGTGAACTCCGCCATACTGGTTAAAGAACATATGAATAATGTCCAACGTGAATTTGACAGGGGCAAATTCAATAATCTTCTTGTAATTGGTTTTGGTAAGGCTTCATACCAGATGGCATGCGCGGTTGAAGAAGTTGTTGGCAGTGGTCTGATAACAGAAAGTGTCGTCATTACTAAATATGGACATGCCAGGAAAGATGTGACGGCAACTGAAGATGATGAATTATGTAGGATAAAGGTTTTTGAGGCGGGACATCCGATACCTGATGAAAACGGCATTATAGCTGCTGAACAGGTTATTGACCTTATAAAGGATGCCGATGACCGAACCCTCGTTCTTTGCCTGATCTCAGGCGGCGGCTCGGCGTTATTTGTGAAACCTTATGCTGGCATATCTCTTAAAGATAAACAGAAGGTTACTGAATTGATCATGAACGCCGGCGCTGACATAACAGAGTTGAATTCAGTCAGAAAGCATATATCAATGGTTAAAGGCGGGAGGCTCGCAGAGATCGCCTATCCAGCGGGAGTAACAAGCCTTATAATTTCTGATGTGATCGGGGACATTCTTGATGTTATCGCTTCTGGGCCAACATCACCTGACAATACCTCATTTTCAGATGCCTTAAGTGTTGTCAGTAAATATGATCTCACAAACAAGGTTCCCGGAAGTGTGCTTGACCTGTTAAACAAAGGGAGAGAAGGGTTGATCCCTGAAACTCCAGGAGTTGAAGACCCTGTATTTAATAAGGTTGATAACATTATCATCGGTAATATTCAGATGGCGATTGAAGCCGCAAGGGACGCGGCAGAAATATCAGGTTTCTCCGCTGAGATACTTTCTTCAGAGATAAAAGGGGAAGCACGGGATGTTGGAAAATGGCTGGCTGAGAAAGCAAAAGGCATTAAAGCAAAACGGAAGTGTTTATTATCTGGAGGGGAGACAACCGTAACTGTGAAGGGCAGAGGGAGAGGAGGGAGAAATACCGAGCTTGCCCTGAGCTTTGCCATGGAGATAGAAGGACTTGAAGGCATATCCATGCTTTCAGGAGGGACCGACGGTAATGACGGAATGACTGATGCTGCCGGCGCTATAGTTGACGGACGTACAGTAAAGAGGGCAAGAGAACTGGGTCTGGACCCGGAATGGTATCTTGATAACAATGATTCGTATAACTTCTTCAGGCAGACCGGCTCGCTCCTGATAACAGGGCCTACAGGCACCAATGTTATGGACCTTCAGATAATTCTGATTGAGTGAAGCTCCCCGCCTACAAGGCGGGCTTCAAAATAATGGTTCAACCGGCTTTTGTGTGGGAAACCATCAGCTTTCCCCTCCCTTGTCGAAGCGACCCTTCGCTCGATACGAGTAAACTCCGACCCGCTTCGGGAGGGGAGGGGTCAGGGGAGGGTGACTCAAACAATTTCCTCTTATCACCTCTAATATGCCTTCCATGTTAGTCAGTACCTCATTGTTCCAGAACCTTAAGACCTTAAAGACCTCCGAAGTGAGCCATGCGTCTCTTTCTTCGTCCTTCGTATTGTCAGCGTAATGATATTTTAATCTGTATTTCCCTCTTTGGCAAAGACCCGTTTACAAAACGGGGTATTCAAGTTTGACAAGCTCGTAAAAAGTCTTGTTTCCCCTCCCCTGGTGGGAGGGGATTAAGGGGAGGGGGATATAAACATTTGAAATAAAACCTTTTTCACCCTCACCCCAACCCTCTCCCGTCAAGGGAGAGGGTTTTTTTGGACTTTTTACGAGTCCATCAAGTTTGATAAGCTCGTAATAAATCATGGGATGGCTAAGTAAAAATTTCGATATACAAGGCGTAGTGTATTTTTAAAGACGAGACTATACATAAACCTGATAACGGTCGTTAGCCGCTCTACGAGTCGTAGACTGATTTACGCAGATCGACGCAGATTTATCAAGGAGTTACAGGTAATTCATATTTCACCATTTAGTGAAATAAAACCAGGCATAAGTTTTTGTTCTATTGGTGTTTATCCGCGTTTATCTGTGGCCAAATGCTAAAGTATGTCAAGGATTTCAAAATACGCTGCAACGCAGTAGATCGGACTTTTTACGACGCCATCAAGTTTGTTTTTCATAATAATAACTACTCAGTTGGTCAGGTTCACGCTTTACGGTGGGTCCCCCATGCGCTATACCCTTTGTGCCTTGAATTTTATTGTGCTGTCAGTCTTGACCCCGCCTTTAGCGAGGCTAGTGGCTGTGAACCGTGAACTGTCTTTATCCTTTTGTCTCTTGTCTTTAATCCGTCAACCGTCAACCGTGAACCGTGAACTATTTTTACGCTGATACACTTGATTTTAATTAGCAGGCTGTCTATATTTAAGTTATGAGTGACATCCTCACAAAAGAAGGCAGGAGTTATAAAATATTCCTGATATCCGTCAGCCTGACGATTGCTTTATTTCTGGCCGGGCTTTTCCTTGGAGCTGTGGTGCGAAACAGGAATATGATCCATGATGAGATCAGAAACCGGGCCAAAGTTCTCTTCAACAGTATCGTCCTTACAAGAAAGTGGAACGCGGGATACGGTGGAGTATATGTCGAGAAGATGAAAGGCGTTGAATCCAACCCTTATCTGAAGAACCCGGACATTGAGACCGTTGACGGAATAATATATACAAAGAAGAACCACGCGGTTATGACGCGTGAAATCTCCGAATATGCCAGTGAAGAAGATCAGTTTTCATTCCATATAACAAGCCTGAAACTCCTGAATCCCAATAACGAACCCGACGAGTTTGAGAAGAAAGCCCTTCGATCTTTTGAATCAGGGGAAGAAGAAGCTTTACTTATTGTAACGACGAATAACAAAGCTTATTACCGTTATATGGCGCCGCTTTATGTAGATGAGTCGTGTCTTGAATGTCATTCAGAGCAGGGATATAAAACAGGTGAAATAAGGGGTGGTATCAGTGTAACCTTTGACATTGGAGATATTCAGAGCAGGCTTTTGAAGAACTCCTATATGTTAATTGTCCTCGGCATAGTCTCGACACTCATTCTGCTGGGTATTGTCTTTTTCTTTACAAAGAGGCATGTTCGTCACCTTTCTGCAGCACGCAGGAAGATTGAAATAATGGCAGTTACAGACGGGCTGACGGGTATCTTTGACAGGAGATATGTAATATCAAAGTTTGGGGTCGAGTTTGATAGGGCAAAGAGATTAAACAGGAATCTGGGATGTATCCTTATTGATATTGATTATTTCAAGAAGATCAACGACACCTATGGCCATCTGGCAGGTGACAAGGTGCTGAAAGCGGCAACTCTTCTTATAGGGGAAACAATCAGGACATATGATGTTCTGGGCCGATACGGCGGGGAAGAATTTCTGATAATCCTGCCTGAAGCGAACTTTGAAACTGCAAGTATTCTGGCAGAAAGGATAAGAAAGCATTTAAGGCAAAATGAGACGATCATATCATATCTTTCGAAAGACGCGGTATTCTCGATCAGTCTGGGCGTTGCTGAAATGCGTGCTGATGATAAGAACATTGAGGATCTCCTTAACAGAACGGATAAGGGATTGTATAAGGCAAAGGGAGACGGACGCGATAGAGTAGGGTGGGTATAGGTAATTTATAGACAGGAATGACATTTGTGATATATTATTTGTAACTCACTTATAGTAATAATGTAAGGATGAAAATCATGAAACGACTTAATTGTTGGGAATTTAAAAAATGTGGCAGAGAACCTGGAGGGAATCAATCTTCTGAATTTGGGGTCTGCCCTGCAAGTACAGAGAGTAGACTTAACGGAGTTCATGGTGGAACCAATTCCGGAAGGGCGTGCTGGGTAATTGCCGGCAGTATGTGTAATGGTAAAATTCAGGGGACTTTTGCCCAAAAGCATAAAAATTGTTTTATATGTGATTTTTACCTTTGTGTATCTCAGGAAGAATCCATGAATATGGTAGCTACATCAACACTCTTTATGGTAATGCAATCAAAATAGAATAGTTCATCTCCTGTTTTTCATCATGCTCCTCTTTAACCTGCTGCAAAGAAGCAAAAAAAAGCTAACCATTTACGGCTAACCTTTTAATCAAAAGAACTCCTCAATAAAATGGAGCGGGTGATCCCGCCTGTCCCGTGGCTTTAACTTTACGGGGATACATCGGGACGACCCCAACATCTATAAATAATGGAGCGGGTGACGAGATTCGAACTCGCGACCCCAACCTTGGCAAGGTTATGCTCTACCACTGAGCTACACCCGCTAAATTCTTCGTGGTATAGCGTATATGATAGTTTTTTTACTGGTTACGTGTCAAGGATATCCATGAAAATATTGATGAATAAAAGATTGTTAGCGCGGTTTTGAAGTTATTTCAACAGGGCTATAGGAATTTAACCGATGCCGTGGCAGAGGTTACTATAAATATACGCTCGTTGTTGCCTTCCTTGTGTGCAGGCACTACAAAAAACCCAGGACGGCCTGACAAGTAGCCATGGCAAAACCCGGTAATTACTTCATTATCTTTGAACTTCACCTGGATCTTTCTCCCTGCACCTGGGATATGATCGTCATACATATCCTTCCGGGCCTTGTTCCCAGAATAATCTTTCACAAAGAAGATAGCATTAAGGTCTTCCCTGTTAACTTCAGTTGTCTGGCCATCTGCAGAAGCAAGATGAAAGGTATCCTTATTTGGGAAAAAGTTGCTTGTAAGGCCTTTTGATACCTTGTCGTCTTTATATGTCAAAACTACTTTATTTGTCATAAATTAAAGTGATCTTATATATATGTTTTTATTAATATACAATAGCAGTAGTGTCCGGTTAAAACATGCTCAGTTACGTGAAACTATATGATTGATAAGGAATTTAACGATATTTTTAGTGGTGTCGACTTGAATGTTCATTGGCGAATAGGCAATCCTTTCGGAACTATAAATTCCGGAGGTGCACATGTACATTGGCAAAACCCTATTTGCGCAGATCATGGATTTTCTTCCTTGGAGCACATTTCATCGTATCGTTGCTCGTTACGGAGGCGACTATCGTATTCGTACCTTCCGTTGTACGGAGCAGTTTCGCGTTTTGGCGTTCGCCCAACTGACCTATCGGGAGAGCCTGCGAGACATAGAAGCGTGTCTGTCGGCACAAGCATCGAAGCTCTATCATATGGGTATCAACGGAATAATTTCTCGTTCGACCCTGGCCGATGCCAACGAGTCCCGAGACTGGCGCATCTACGCAGATTTCGCTCAGAGATTGATCATCCAGGCAAGGAAACTCTATGCCGGAGAGGATCTCGGACTCGATCTTTCCAATACTGTTTATGCTTTGGATTCCACAACCATCGACCTTTGCCTTTCGATGTTCCCGTGGGCACCGTTCCGAGACACAAAGGCAGCTGTCAAAGTCCATACGTTGCTGGATCTCAAAGGTTCCATCCCCAGCTTCATCCACATCACAGGTGGCAAGTGGCACGATGTCAACATCCTCGACCTTCTTATTCCAGAACCAGGAGCGTTCTACATAATGGATCGGGCATACGTGGACTTTGCCCGCCTCTATGGATTGCATCAGGCCGGGAGTTTTTTTGTGACCCGTACCAAATCGAATCTCAATGCACGGAGGGTTTATTCGGCGCCTACCGATCGCTCCTCCGGCATTATCTGCGACCAGAGCATTACCTTGAAAGGTTACTACAGTCATCGTCATTACCCCGAGCATTTACGTCGTATTCGCTTCAAAAATGCAGAGAGAGAAAAAACTCTTATCTTTCTTACAAACAACACGACGTTACCAGCACTGACCATTTCTTCTCTCTACAAGAGTCGTTGGCAGATCGAGCTGTTCTTCAAGTGGATCAAACAGCACCTTCGCATCAAACGGTTTTACGGCACATCGGAAAATGCCGTAAAAACCCAAATCTGGGTCGCCGTTTCTATGTATGTGCTCATCGCCATCATCAAGAAAAAGCTCAATCTCGATACGTCCCTCTATACATTGCTACAGATTTTGTCGGTCACCCTTTTCGAGAAAATGCCATTACAGCAAGCACTTCAGACTATGGGAGAACGTTCAAATATTATAGAAAACCAAAACCAGTTGAATCTATTCAATTCTTAACCGGACACTAGTGATACAATAGTATGAATAATATACACAGGATTTAATAATAATTCAACATGAAAATCAGGGATAATATTTCCGGAAGACTTGTAATTTTTACGGACCTTGACGGTACGTTGCTTGACTCTTTTTACTCATTCAAAGAGGCCCTTCCTGCCCTACGACTGATAAAGAGAAAGGGGGTGCCCCTGATTCTCTGCTCAAGCAAAACACGTTTGGAGATAGAGTCATACAGGGAGAGACTCGAAAATATCGATCCTTTTGTCTCAGAAAACGGCGGAGGGATTTATATTCCAAAAGGGTATTTTAACGTTCAAATTCCTGAATCAGGATTCCAGATTGAGGATAACAAAGACTATACAATAATTAAACTTGGAGCAGAATATTCAGATCTGAGGAATGCTGTAATTGAATTACGCAGAATGGGTTTTGATGTTAAGGGCTTTGGCGACATGAGTGTTATGGAGGTCTCTCAATTAACTGGGCTTGATACCCATGAAGCCCGTATGGCAAAGGCCAGAGATTTTGATGAGCCGTTTGTATTCAATGGTGGTGAAGCGTTACTGGAAAGACTTGTTCAAAGCATAAAGGATATGGGCTTCAACATGACAAGAGGAAGTTTATTCCATATACTTGGAGAAAGTGATAAGGGAAGGGCTGTTGAGATACTAAGGGGCCTTTACTCCGGCAAGGATCAGCATATCTCAACTATTGCTTTGGGTGACAGCCCGAATGATATCGAAATGCTGCAGAATGTTGATTATCCTGTAACAGTGCAAAAAAGTAATGGTTCATATGATGAAAGAATTAAAGTGAGAGGGCTTATTAAGGCCAAAGGAATTGGCCCGAAAGGATGGAATGAAGCTATGCTGAAACTACTTGAAACTCTGCTCGTCTGACGGGAAGGTACAGTCTTCAACATCCTTTTTGTAGCTCTTTAACGCCTTCAGAATGTTATCCTTTGTATTAGTATATTTTTTTACAAACTTGGGGGTAAACCTGTCAAACAGACCTATTACATCATGCAGAACAAGAACCTGTCCGTCGCAGTGCGGCCCGGCCCCTATCCCTATTACGGGAATCTTCAGGCTGGTGGTTATCTTCTTTGCAAGCTCCATGGGTACTGCTTCAAGTAACAGAGCAAAAGCGCCGGCGTCTTCTACAATAAGCGCCTCTTCCACTAATTTATTGGCTGCTTCTTCTGTCTTGCCCTGGACCCTGTATCCCCCCATCCTGTGTATTGACTGAGGGGTAAGTCCAATGTGTGCCATAACCGGTATGTCGGACCTTGTCATGGCTGTGATATGTTCGGCAACCTCTGAACCGCCTTCGATCTTTATGGCTGACGCGCCTCCTTCTTTCAGAAACCTGCCGGCATTACCGATCGCTTCTGTAATGCTTGCCTGATATGACATGAAGGGCATATCACCTATTACCATAGCGTTTTTTACAGCCCTTGTTACCATTTTTGTGTGGTATATCATCTCATCCATTGTCACGGGCAGTGTGTTTTCAAGCCCCTGAACAACCATTCCGAGCGAATCCCCTACAAGAATAACGTCAATACCGGACTCATCAACTATCCTGGCAAAGGGATAATCATATGCCGTAAGCATCGTGATCTTCTGATTATCATTCTTCTTTTTTATGAAATCCGTAATAGTGAACCTGGACATCTCATCTCCGGTTTAATTATATGCACTGCTGTATTTTAGTTGACTTGAAACCTTTCCGCCGCAGGCGAGATCTCGCCACATTCCTTTCAATGTGGCGGAGAACCCTTCACATTATTATAACTTATTTATCTCTATCAGTATAAGATCAAAGACAAGCTCTTTGTCGGCAAGGGGGTGATTTGCGTCCATGTTATATCCCTTTTCAGTTGTACTGATAACGTTAGCAAAAAAAGTTTTACCATCAGGCCTGTGCATCTGTACCTGCTGTCCGATCTGCGGCTCAAAGCTTTCCGGGGCATTGCTCCTGTCAAACTCAAACACGAGTTTTTCTTGACGGGGGCCATATGCCTCAGCAGAAGGAATGTTTATCGTTTTTAACTCTCCGATCATCATACCTATTATACCCTGTTCAAATCCGGGGATCATACTCTTTTCACCTATGGTGAATTCAAGGGGTACCTTGCCTACCGATGTTTCCACCACTTCGTCCTTATTAATTTTAAGCGTGTAATCAACCTTGACCTTGTCTCCGTTTTCTGCCTTCATAATCAGCTCCTTTTATGGGATTTCAAATTTATTATTGCCTTTGCCTCGTAGCGATTCTATCTTAATAAGGGTAAACTCTGAAAGTGGCATGGATGACAATATATAGCTATGGTGCAGCTAAATTTAACAAAAAATTATAACATACAGCTCTTAATTAATGATAACAGGATGCATAAGAGCATTAAATCTTCGAATTCATGAGAGAGTTCCTGAATGTTTCCTGAATGAAATGAGAGCTGTTCCGCAAAGAACCATAGCGATGCAGAGTATCTGGCCCATTGTCAGGAAAAAGGTTATATAACCTATCTGAGGGTCCGGCTGTCTGAAGAACTCTATAATGAATCTTACAAATCCGTATCCGATTAAATATAATGATAAGAAATGGCCCTTAAGAAATTCTTTCTTTCTGATAGTCCAGAGGATTATAAAAAGAAAGACGCCCTCAAATAACGCTTCGTAAAGCTGTGAAGGATGTCTTAACTGACCGGTCGGGTCAAGCGGAAAATACATGCCCCACGGCATTGTGGTAACCCTTCCGTAGAGCTCACCGTTGATGAAATTACCAAGCCTTCCAAATGTGTAGCCAAGAGGTATTGCAGGGATGATAAGGTCGGCCATGGACCAGAAATTAATCTTATTCTTATTGCAGAAAAGAACGGATGCCAGTATTATACCAGCCAGTCCACCGTGATATGACATTCCCGCAAGACCCGTAAAATGGAATCCGCCTGTCAGGCTGAAGGGGAGCAGAATTTCAATAGGATGGTGAATATAGTATTTAAGGTTGTAGATAAGAACATAACCCAGTCTTGCCCCAATCATAATCCCCATTATTAACCAGACAAAAAAGTTCTGAAGAATGACTTTTGTAAGCTTGTATTTCTCTTCCTTAATTCTTTTGATAACAAGGAGATAGATTATAGAGAACGCGACAATATACATCAATCCGTAGTAACGGATCTGGAACTGTCCGAACTGTATAATGTGTGGAGTTATGTGATCCGGTATATGCTGCCAAAAGTTGATGAAGTTATTCATGATTTCAAGTAAGTATTTATATGTCTGCAAAAAGCCATGCGGTTATTTTACGAAATATGAGGTATGGGTTACAATCATATTTAGCCAGGAAAATGCATTCAGAAAAATGCAGGTGTAGTAAAAGCAGATAATTTTCGATACCTCAGCAACTGTTATTTCAGGGTCAATGACAAAGAATCAGCTTTCATAACAAAAAAGTCACCGATGCTTAGCATTCGGTGCACTATAAGGTTAGGTTCGATATACTTCTCTTCTATGGCCGACTTTAACTATGTGAATGGTCTGTTCCTTATCTTGAACTGAATATACTATTCTGTAATTTCCATGACGAATACGATATCGTTCCTTGTGAGATAGTTTTTGTGATCCCTGTGGACGAGGATTAGCAGAAAGGGCCTGAATTTTCTTCACAACTTTTTGCAAATCTTTCTTCGGTATATCACCAAGTTCCTTTACAACAGATTTTCTAGTATATATTTTATATTTTGCCATTTTTCCTGAGCTTTTTGAGGACACTTTCAAATGCCATGAGAGGTTCGTCCCTGCGTTCCTCAAAAGCCGCAACATCTATTGCATCTTCGGCCAAGGCGAGTTTTACCGCATCATTAACCAACTCCGATATAGAGTGTTCAGTCTCCGCAGCTTTTATGCGTAGAGCTTGGTGAAGGTCGGACTCAAGATAAATTGTAGACCTTTTAGTTGATGGTTTCATAAATTTTCCTCCTGATAACATTTTAACGCTTTAACGTTATAATGTCAATGATGTGGTGTAATCATCAATGCAGAAATCAGCTGGGCGTATTACGCATCCGCTGGATTTGCCTTGTTAGATAATTTAATTCTAATTCAATATTTATGTCAGAGTTCCCATTGTCATTCTTTTTA
>JBCKZY010000007.1:0-38542 GCA_038918635.1 Thermodesulfovibrionia bacterium
TCCATTCTCCGTAGCACTGCGAAGGATGAAACTGCGAAGGATGAATCGGGGAACGCCTCTTTATATATCCTGTTAACCAGCTCTATCTCGATCATATAGAGATAGTATTGCTCCCGCTTTGTCCGTAGGATGGGCTCAAACCTCTGCCTTAGAGGCATAGTCTTAAGATGCTCTCTAACTCCTGTGGTATAGATTGGAAGGGATTCCCTTAAGGTCTTTCTTGCGAACGAGATGAGCGGTTTATCAACGCTTCTTGCCGGGAAACGGCTTTTGAAGGGCCTGTTGCTGCCGGCTCTCTGTATCTGATTAAGCAGATTCTTCTCGTCAGGGCATCGCCTCAGGAATAGATCGGTCAGTTCCCTGATCGTACTGTAATACCCGTCCGTCTCGTTTCCGCCGCTATATAGGGAATAGGTCTTTCCCTTATAATGGGGGCTTTTTTGCTGCTCAACCATAATTTCATTATATCAGAGACCCCCGGTGAACTTTACAGGCCGGTAAAGTTAAACTTGAGGGACAGGTAGAGACCAGGCTGCTTATTAACTAATCACAAGTACCCGGAGTACAATTATGCATCCATTCTAATTATCTTTCTTATCTTTCAATATAAATCTCATTAACAGCGTCTCTGAACCATGGAGGTCTCTGAAACACAACATATAGCAGGATAAACCCAAGAATCGGTATTGGAATAACCACATCCAGGATTCCGAAGATAGACAAAGCTATGATCAATTTTGTTCTGGTGGCCATACAGATACCTCCCCATATATAACTTATAGTTGCATAATACGAAAGCGAATTATTTCCTGATATATATAAATTTCAATACAAGCAAAATCCATGGTATGCTGTGAAAGAATAGATCAAACCAGTCAATCGGTCGTACAAGTCGGCCCTGTACAAGCATTGTGATCTTCTCCACGATATGGGGAGGATTATAGGGGGCAAGTCCAAGCGTCAGACAGATAATAATGATGATAGCCCATGGCAGTTTAATAATAAACTCTTCCATCGAAGTATCATAACCGCATAATTCTTAACTTTCAAGGAAAAATCGAGAAACAGAGGATGGCCTCGCCTTTTCCCGCTGTCATCCAATTTAGCCCGCATATTCATGAAGAATTCGGGTTAGTTCTGTAGTACAATGATATTAAGGAGGTTTGAAATGTATAAAATAATGGTGATTTTAGTATCTCTTCTTATTTTTACCGGCTGTTCAAGCGCAAATAATGGCTCAACCGCCACTGTAGTACGAGAGGGCGGGAATGCCTATATAATCGATCAGACCGGCTTCAGGTGGGATGTTACAGAGGCTGAATCTCTGGGATTTAAGCCCGAACGATTTCAATACGGCATGGGAAAAGGGGCGTTTACTCCTCTTGACGATTCTTCGCTGAAAGATAGCGGTAAGGGTGTGCCTAAGGACCTACGTGTTATCGGGGTGGAGGAAGGCCCGGAATCTAAGGCATACTCCGTATCACTACTGACCCTTCACGAGATATCCAACAGCACTCTTGGTAACAAACCGATCGCGGTCGGTTATTGACCTTTGTCAGACCTGGCGGCTGTGTACAGCCGCGTGATTGACGGTAAGACAATAACAATTCTTCCATCAGGCTGGACATATGACAACACCTTTGTGCTATATGACAAAGAGACGGAAACGCTCTGGTATCCTGAAAGAAAAGGGCTGAAAGGTATTCAGGGAACGTACATTAACCGCCTGCTCCCTAAAATTTCCTCTGACGACACGAACTGGGGAAAATGGTATAAGAAGCATCCGGAATCCAGGATTCTGCAGTAGCTTCCTGACTGCGGAAAAACCGGCTGCCGCCATGCTCAGAGTCAATATAATTAAATGGAGGAATAAATGTTCAATAAATTACTGAAAACAGATGAAGATACAGCGAGCCTTATAATGAGAGTTTTGCTGGGGGTAGTATTCTTCCCTCACGGAGCGCAGAAACTCCTTGGATGGTTTGGAGGCCACGGCTTCACCGGGACAATGAATTCCTTTACTGACAATATGGGAATTCCTGTTATCCTGGCATTTCTTGCCATAATGGCTGAATCTCTGGGTGCAGTTGCTCTGATTACAGGTTTTCTTACTAGAGTTGCGGCTTTCGGCATAGCCACCAACATGGTAGTTGCAGTATTTATGGTTCACCTCCCATACGGGTTTTTTATGAACTGGTTTGGTAAACAGGAGGGTGAGGGTTTTGAGTTTCATATACTGGCTATCGCGCTTGCGGTGGCCATTATGATACGCGGCGGAGGGAAGTGGTCGATTGATGGGATGATAATAAAGAAATAAAGGTTCCGGGATTCGAGGGGTCAAGGGTTCGAGTGAACAAATAAAAATAAAAGATTCCGCCTTTACAGACCTACCTACCTGCCCGCTTCGCCGAGGCGAGCAGGCAGGCTTGAACCCTGGACCCCTCGAATCCTTTTTTGCAACAGTTGCTCAGACAACTGACGGAAAAAAGCATTCTTCTCACATGCCCCCTTCCAGTTGCATTCCATACAATATTCAGAAAACCATTCGGAAAACATTTCATGGGTCCTGCTTTTAAGCGTAACCCATCCAATCCTGTCGCCGCGTGAAACCCTGAGAAGCGCCAGAGCCTTTGAGTCCATCTCCTGGATTGCTTTATCAGCGTCCTCCTCATAACGGCACCTGCCCTCTTTGAGCCAGGGACAGCTTTCGCATACGTCATCAGCGCCGGAAGAGACGGTTATCTCCTCCTCTTCTGCCCGGCTCAGAATATTCCTGAGGTTTTTGATAAAGATTTCATTATATCCTTCTCCATTAAAGAAGTGCAGACATATCAGGTGATGTCCCCTCAGTGATGGCACCAATTCCCTCCTTACTCAATACTCAAAACTCATTACTGAAGCACTATCCGTATTTTAACTTGAGAATCAATATGATCACGGCAAGAATCAGGCTGAATGTATTTGCAAGGATTATCGGGAGCGCATTAATCAATGCTCCATAGAATATCCATAAAAACAGGCCAATCGAAAGGATAATATACATCGATAATGATATATCTTTTGTCTCCTTTAGCCTGATGGTCTTGATGACCTGAGGCAAAAGGGAGATAGTTGTGCATGTTCCGGCAATTAAGCCGATAACCACTATATAATCTATCTTCATAATAATCAGGGCTATTTTAACACAACATAATTCACGGAAAGGCCCAGGGCATAGAGCTTAGGGGCAATGACTTAATAACTTACTAACTCAATAACCAGTGAACGGTGAACACCCATTACCCGTCACTTTTTTCAGTTCGCAGTACCGTATTACCTTACGCACTTACAGCTTTCAGAGCGGCATCATAGTCCGGCTCCTGAGCTATTTCAGGAACCTGTTCAGTATAAGTCACTTCTCCCTCTTCATCAATAATTACAATAGCCCTTGACAGAAGACCGGCAAGGGGTCCGCTTGTTATAGTCACCCCAAAGTTAATTCCAAAATCACCTGAGCGGAACGCTGAAAGAGGGATGATTTTCTCCAGGCCTTCAGCCTCACAAAACCTTTTATGCGCAAACGGAAGATCAGCGGAAACACACAATACAACTGTATTATCCAGTTTGTTTACCTCTTCATTAAACCTCCTTGCCGATGCAGCGCAAACATCCGTATCAATGCTTGGAAAGATATTGAGGATGATCCGCTTACCCTTATAGCTGCCGAGGCTAACATCAGACAGGTCTGTTTTCGTTAGAGTAAAATCAGGCGCAGTGGTTTTAACTTCAGGCAGTTCGCCGACTGTCTTAACAAGTTCACCCTTTAAAGTTATCTTTGCCATTATACACCTCCTGGTTATTGATTATACAGCATAAGACAGTTGTAGGTTGTCAGACTTAAAACTTAAAGCAAACAACTGAAATTATTTGTGAGGTATCATTCTTTCGCAGAAAAAAGTGTGATTATTTGAAGTGCTTCAGGTATACCCCATACCCCTCTTTTTCCAGATCCTCTTTCGGGATAAAACGAAGGGCGGCGGAATTTATGCAGTAACGAAGACCGGTCGGTCGGGGACCGTCATTAAATATATGTCCAAGATGTGAATCAGCATGTATACTCCTAACCTCTGTTTTTTTCATAAAAAAGCTTGAGTCTTCTCTTTCGACAACATTCTCCTTCTCAAGCGGTCTGCTGAAGCTCGGCCAGCCGGTACCTGATTTGTATTTATCCAGAGAGCTGAAGAGCGGCTCACCGGATACTATATCAACATATATCCCTTCTTTTTTGTTGTCCCAGTACTCGTTCTTAAATGCCCTCTCTGTGCCGTCTTTCTGTGTCACCTTGTACTGCAGCGGGGTTAATCTCTTCTTCAGTATTTCCTTTGGCGGCTTCTGATATTTTGCATCGGTCCTGTCTATATTCTTCATTTTTTTCTCATCACCCCAGACCTTTTCAAGATACCTGTCACGACCTGAATTATATCGATAGAACTTATATTTTATCGAGTGGTTTTTGTAATAATCCTGATGATAATCCTCAGCCCGGTAAAAACGCTCTGCAGGCAGTATTTCAGTGACAACAGGTTTTTTATATCTCCCGGACTTACCGAGGGCCGCCTTTGATTGCTCCGCAAGCCTCTTCTGTTCTTCTGTATGATAATAAATCGCTGTTCTGTATTGGGACCCCCGGTCAACAAACTGACCGTCCGGGTCAGTGGGATTAACCTGTCTCCAGAATACATTGAGAAGTTCCTTATAGGTAATTACTGAAGGATCATATAGAAACTCTACCGCTTCGGCATGACCGGTAGTACCTGATGAGACCTCTCCATACGTCGGATTATTTTTATGCCCTCCGGTATACCCGCTGATAACATCATTCACGCCATCGAGCTTCTCAAAAGGGGGCTCCATACACCAGAAACATCCACCGGCAAACGTTGCCCTTTGAAGATCTACCCCTTCTGATATGTCTGACTGAATCAATATAACCATAATTATTAATATTATTTGTGTAACTTTATTATAAAGCATATATTTAACACTCCACGAGCACAGTACCTGTATTTATTATAATAATTCTGCCTCTCTTAAGTTCTTCTCTCTTTGTTTAGTTCAATTTTACCTTTAAATATTGCATATAACTATGATTTTAATCATATAATCTTCCAATTAATACATATATAATCTTATTTAAGACTGATTATAATTAATGACACTTGTTATGCAAAGCAATCCTCACAATCTATCCAAAGGTAAAGAAAATTGAGTAAGCGTCCGGAAAAGAAGAAAAACTTTTATGATCTTGAAATCTCGGATAAGGATATCCATGAGGCAATGAAGGATATTCCCGGTTATATTGATATCACTACAGGAGATGCCAAGGAACTCTATCGGCTGGCATATCGTCATTCCCTGAAAAGAATAACCCAATCCATTAAGGCAGGCGATATTATGACCATAGAAGTGATAGCTGTAAAAAGAGAAACCCCTCTGAAGGAAGTAGCTAAGCTGATGGCAGAACAGGGAGTTTCCGGTGTTCCGGTTATAGAAGAAGACAGAAAAGTTGCCGGCATAATATCTGAAAAAGATTTTCTCTCCCGAATGGGGGCCGGGAATTCAAAGACCTTCATGGGTATTGTTGCCAAGTGCCTGAAAGGAAAGGCTTGCGTTGCCTTATCTATCCGTGCCAGGAATGCCGAAGATATTATGACCTCTCCCGCAGTAGCAGTTAATGAGGAGACTACGTTACTGGATATTACCAATATATTTAAAGAGAAGAAGATAAACAGGGTCCCGGTTGTTGACAGCGATGGTTATTTAACTGGAATTGTATCCAGGGAAGATATTGTGGAAGCCCCGTTTTTAAGAGGGATATCCTGAGTTAAGTATGATAAAAGATTATTTCAATAAGATGAAAGGGTCTTCAAAAAGCCCGCCCGCTGTAAGCCTTTCAGAGATTGGCTGGTCCTGGATAGGCGCCTTTCTTGGAATAGCAGCGGTGGCATACATTAATTTCAACAGGATCGAGGATACAGACATGGTTATGATTATAGGTTCTTTCGGTGCTTCCGCGGTTCTTATCTACGGTGCCATAAAAAGCCCTCTGGCACAGCCAAGAAACCTTATAGGCGGTCACGTCTTTTCAGCAATCATAGGTGTCGCCTCTTTTCAAATATTCAATTCTCATATGTGGCTGGCTTCATCTGTGGCAGTGGCAACAGCGATTGCGTTTATGCATGCGACAAAAACCCTTCATCCTCCGGGTGGCGCCACCGCTTTAATTGCTGTCATAGGGAGTGAGAAAATACATGACCTCGGTTATTTATACGCAATTGTACCGGTAGGCTTAGGAGCAGTAATAATGCTTGTGGTTGCGCTTCTTGTGAACAACATCACAAAGACTCGTAGATATCCTGAGTTCTGGTTCTGATTTTACAGGGCTTAAATGGAAAGCGAGTGTATTCCCCGTGGTCTCTGCCACGGGGTCTAATGAGCGAATGTAATAATAATATTCATTACATTAGATTCTCTGTGGTCTTTCCACAGGGAAGATCAATTAAGAAAGATTAATGAACTCGTAATAAGTTATAGGATGGCAATGAAAGAGATCGTAGTTGAATCAATTAACATAGGCCTGCCCAATAAAGAGATGTTCCAGGAGAGAGAGATAACTACAGGCATATGCAAGAAGCCGGTACAGGGGCCATTAACTGTTACGGTATTGAAAAAGTCCTTGCGGTTGCCGCCCTTTCAGGGTCCTGGAAGCGCTCTTTTGAGAAGCTTCGAGAGAGCGTCAGGTAAAATGAACTGCCCCGCAGCAGAGATACGAGGTATCTCCCCTCCCTTGACGGGAGGGGATTAAGGGGAGGGAAATTGGATTAACCCCGATGCAGAGCATTGAGGAATTCTCTTGATTAAAGAAAAGAAAAAGCAGGCTGCCGTTTATTGCAGCCTGCTTTTTAAATTTTAAGTTTTGTCTTATACCTTTGTGATGCTTAAAGCTTTGGGACCTTTATCGCCATCTACAACTTCAAAGCTGACCTGGTCGCCTTCTGCTAATGTCTTGAATCCATCACCCTGAATCTCAGAGTAGTGAGCGAATACATCGGTTCCATCTTCCTGAGTAATGAAACCGAAGCCCTTGGACTCGTTAAACCACTTAACTGTTCCGTTTGGCATAGTGCTTACCTCCTTTTTAAAATTTTTGAAGCTTAAAGGAGGTATACATGTGTCTAAACCGATAAGACTTTAATGCCTGAGGCTTAAGAACAACTAATACTTCCAGTAATCTTCTTTTACAGAATATTGGCATAAGCGCATATTAATAGTCAAGCAATAAATCACCCCTCCTTACAGCTCAACTAAAACAACTCAGGAGGTTTGTTTCATTTCTTCTCCGGAGAGTAAAAGATGTTCCTGAATACCGCCTTCAGAATCCTGTAACCGATCACAAATATACCTTTTATGCTGCCTGTAAACTTGGATTTGCCTGTTCCCGCCCGGTAGCTTACCGGCACCTCTTTTATCCTGAATCTGCATCTGACGGCTTTTGCCTGCATCTCGACAGTCCAGCCAAGATTATCATTCATATCCAGTTCCAGAAGTTTTTTGAACTTAATGGCCCTGAATGGGCCGAGGTCTGTGTATTTGAATCCATAAAAGATGCCGATCAAAGTCGTCGCAAGCAGATTACCGAAGCGGACAGGGAAACGGAGCGATCCTTTTTCAACCTGGCCCATAACCCTTGAACCGAGGACCATGTCATAATCCTCCTTAATGATCGGCTCTACTATCCTTTCTATCTCAACGGGATTGTCGCTGTAATTTCCGTCCAGAAAGACAACGATGTCAGGGTTCACGTCTTTAAGGTACTCGATCCCTCTGAGGCAAGGGTACCCATAACCCCTTCTTGGCTCAAACAGGACGGTTGCCCCCCACTCTCTGGCTATAGAAGGCGTTTTATCGCTGCTGCCATTGTCAACAACCACAACCTCATCTATCAAACCCTCCGGGATATCATTAAGTACGCGCGGTAGAGTCTTCTCTTCGTTAAGGGCTGGAATTAATACCGCTATTTTCATTTTATGATCCATTTGTAACTTAATAATTGAAATCAGTAGTGTCCGGTTAAAAAATGATTAAATATCCAATGGTTGTCATTCCCGCTTGTCGGGAATCAGTCTTTTTTACAAGTTTGAGGAAAGATTCCGGACAAGCCGGAATGACACTTACTATTTATAAAGCATTTATTCATAACAGGGTAAATCATTAATGCATGCATAAGATTTACCGGACACTAATGAATTGAAATATTATCAAAAAAACTTCAATTATTTTGACTTTTGATTTTTAATCTATTTTTCTCCCAAACTCATTTGGAGTTAATACTGTCTATTAAAACTCCCAACATCTCACCCCACCATTCTATTTGATTCTCTAAGAAAATTTCTCTTTCTGGAACTGTAAAATATATGACGGCTAAAATCAATACAGTGAATATATATATGATAAAAAGTATCTCTTTACCTCGTTTTTTCATTGTTTAGCTTCCATTTTATTCGTGCAAATTCGTGGCTACAGCACTAAATCTTATTATCTTATAATTTTCATCAGAATAGACAGTCTTGAATTTATTCTTCACTCCCTTTACCCACCAGAGACTTTTGAGGGCCTCTCTCTCTTTCATAATCCATTTATCTTCCATCGACCTGTTTCTTGCCAATATGTACGTAACATTCTCCTCCTTCAGGCTCTTCAGCCATTCAGAAAAATTATCAGCCTTGGTAATGACTATCCTGTTTGAAAATTCCCTGTTCCAGAGAGGTGAGTGGAACAGCGGCTCAAAAGTATATGCAAGAGTCTCCCCCCTTGATAAATTTTTACTTATCCAGATCCAGTATCCGTATTCCTGGCGAGCTTGTAAATCCAGATTAAAAGGAGCGAGCCGGGCTATTGTGCGCTCTTCCGCGGGCAGATGAATAAACTCTCTTACTTTCTCAGGCATAATACAGGGAGAGTTTGAGAATAGAAATGTATAAACAACAAGTAAGAGGGCAAAAAACTTGAGAACTTTTTCCCTTTCAATGAAATATTCGAGCACCATCCCGAACGAGAGGGCTCCAAGACCGACAATGAAGATCACATACCGGGTATTCCAGTTCCTTGGATAGAGAATAAATGTAACAGCAAGTACCGCACTTATAAAGAGGAAGTTATACTCCTTTTTCTTTGTGGCATATATTGCTGTAAACACCAGGCTTGGCAGGAAAAGAATAAACCACAAAGGTCCAAAACCGCTAAACCTCGAATCATACAGATAATACTTTACCCTATCCTGCCAGACATAGAGCGGCCTCTGAAGGAACGAGAGATTATTGATGACCTCTGGTGATGGATCAATTATCCCCGAATATAGTCCTTTAAATATAGTAAAGTTGAAGATTGATATCTCCATGGGGTAAACGGGACTTCCGTAGATCACCCAGTTCTTTATATACCAGTATCCACCAAGCAGAAGGGCCGGCAGGATAAAAAATGTAAGGTACTTAATAAAAACGTCTTTAATACGGCTATTGATTCTATCGGGAACGTTCCCCGGTTGAGTACTCTGAAGGAGTTTATTACGGCTGAAGTAACCGGCCAATTCCTGAGTCATAAATGCCGCGGTCAATATGATGACAAACAACGGTCCGGAGCCTTTAGAGCCGAGCAGTATACCTGTAGCCAGACCTGACAGCAGAATCGGAGTCCTTGAATATCCGGAATACCCTCTGCCGTCATTATTATTGGAGTTAGCCGGGCTGTTATATAGTAGAAAATTCAGAGCAACAAGGAATAGTACTGACACCGCGATATCAACATAATTGGTCGTAGACTGCAAAATCAATATCGGTGTAAAGAAGAAGAGGAGCGCGGAGTAGACCGCGGACCTCTCATTTATCTTGAGTTTTCTCGCTATGCTGTATACTGTTAAAACCCCAATTAGCGTAAAGAGGAACTGGCTTAAATCAATAATTGCATCATCCTTCAGGAAAATGGTGTTCCAGAGGAAGAAGAGCTCGATATTTTTTGGAAATATATTTATAAACTGTTCAATAAAGTAAGTTGCAGGGATTTCCTGGATTGCGCCGCTCTGCGATATATATCCGACCATCGGAAGATGATACCATAGGGCGTCCCATGTATATGACGGGAAAAGATATCCCAGAAATATTATCCAGCATATAGATATCAGGAACAGAATAAAGATGCATGACAATACAGCGTCCCGCCTTAATATTCTGAAAATTCGCGAGGCCGAATCTCTTATCTCACTGTAAATACCACCCAGACCACCCCCGGGGGAAAGAGCAAAGATCAGAACTGAGAAAGAAATGAAGATATTTAATATAAAAAGAGGTTTCGGGAAAAGTTTCCTGAATACAACGCCAAGCAGCATCTCCGTCACTATTATCTGGGTAAGACCCAGAATGAAAGAGCCAGCCAACCTGTCAGAAAGCCGGAGGAGTTCTCTCTTCCTGAAGAGGAGTGCATACCACGAGGCAAACAACAGCAGGTTTATTAATAAATAGGTGAGAATCTCCACTTAATCCAGGCAGTTCCAGAATCTCCTGAAACTGCAGCCAGTCATCTCATGGTAGTGTTTGAATTGCTCCTCAGCCTTCTCCTTCATGCCCATCTTTTCATAAACCTCGCCTATATCCCACAGCGCATAGGGATATGCAGGGTCTATCTCGAGCACCATTTCATACTCTGCAAGTGCATCTTCATACCTGCCGCTCTCCTTATAGACATACCCAAGGTCATAAAGGGCATAAATATTCTCCGGGTCAATCTCAAGGGACTTAGAATATTGCCTGACCGCCATTTCATACATGCCTTTCTCCCTGTAGACATACCCCAGATCATAATTAGCGTCCGGGTGGTCCGGAAAGATCTCCAGCAATTTTTCATATACATCTTCAGCATTATCAAGATCTTTTCTGTCTTTATACATCAGCCCGAGCTGGTACCAGGCATAGGCGTCCTTCGGGTTTGACTTAACTGCACTTTTAAACTCGTCAATGGCTTTAATATCCATATTTACCGTTTGATAAAAGACCGCCATAAGCGTATGTCTGTAGTTGAGGGAAAAGAGAGATAATATTCCCAGAAGAAGAACCACCACCAGAATAAAAAAATATTTTTTATTCATCATACTTAAAAACGTAAATTGCGATGCCGAAGCATCGACATCGCAATTTGCTGGTTTAAAGACACTGTTTTTATATAAGAACTTAATGCATGTAAACTAACGCTATGCCGAAAGACTCTCCCTGTCCCGTGTCCTTGGTACCGAAATCTCCGATGCCTTCAAAGTCTTTGTTATATGATATTACTGTCTGAACATTGGGAGCTATGGTGAACGCCAGATCAATCCCCGCGCTCAGGACGTCAGCCTCAAGACCTAATGAATCTTTTATCAATACGGTATCTCCATGTACCGCGATCCCCCCGTACTTATAATTCTCTCTAATAAGCTCATCTGAAACAGATGCGTTTCCAACGGCTGCCGTATAAGCCACAATACCCCTTATCGCCAGCCATGAAGTGACCGGGTATCCGCCGCCGAAAGAGATCTTAACCTGGTCTGAAGGATCAAAGGTCATGGGATCGAATTCATCATTTTCAAATCTGAATTTATATCCTATGTTTGCCCATGCATAACCCCAGTCAAACCCCCTGCCGAATAAAAGGGCTATGGTCGCGTCATACTGCCCGTCTCCGAGGCTTAAGTGAGTCAATGGGAAACCGTAGTCATAAGCTTCGGGTATCTTCACTTCACCCTGAATTGACATAAGCGCGCCAGTGTTAAAAAGGTTACCGACAAGACTGTGTCTCAGCCCAAGATTTATGTCCCCAAGACCGTTGGGACCGCTCTCTCCGGCATACTTTATGGTATCATCAGAAGTCTGCCAGTCATAAGGAATCGCGGTGAATATCGTAAGTTTATCCGTAATTCCATACTCGCCATAATAAGTAACTTTTTGAGACTCAAATGTAGCCTGCTCTTTTCTGGTCACACTGGAATTAATATCAAGGATTACGCCGTCTGCGTCAGTCCCGATTGATGAAAACTTATGGTCAGTAACATAATAGCTGAATGTCAGCTGATTATAGGAATGCCCCTTGGCCTGCGTCCATGCGGAAAACGCATTACTTGATATAAGTATACTTCCTATAAGTAATAAAACGATGCTCCAGGTTCTCTTATTCATAATTTCGCCTCCTGTTTCTTTTTTTTATTATTTCAAATATAAATGCCAACCAACCTGCTTATGCGGCTATTATATCTTCACTCTCTTTCTCAGGGCTAATAAGACGATATAGTCTGCTGGAAGTTATACGACCAAATATTACCTGAAATATAGAGAAAAAAGCAACGTATAAATACCCGACCTGAAAAATCATGAGAAACGGAATAGATATATATATCTTATTAATGAACGCGAAGTATATATTGAAGGTAAAATAGATCCCAAGAAAAAGCTCAAATAAAAATAAAAAGCTTATCTCTCCTTTGTATCGTTTTCCGGTCCAACGATCTTTTTTACTTTCTATCATGAACTTCGGAGTGCGTTTAAATTCTGTTTTATGATTAAAGAGCGCTTCAAGGACAGCTTTTGAATTATTCACTGACAGCCCTATACCAAATGACATAAGCATGGGCAGATAGATCAGTCTTGACTTCCAGTCTTTATATATTTCCATCTGCGAGCAGATATAGAAAATTGAAACACCAACTGTTGCGACAAGAAGGAAAGGAACATCCGTTACCAGCATCCGGAACCATCCTATATTGATTCTTGCGACCATGGAAGGATATATCAGAACAGACAGAAGCAGCATTAGCAGGTACGACATATTATTAGTCAGGTGGAAAAATGCCTCTATCTTTATTTTCCACGGCAGGTCACTTTTTAAAATCGAGGGCAGTAATTTCTTAGCGGTCTGTATTGAACCCTTTGCCCATCTGTGCTGTTGGCTCTTAAAGGCGTTAATGTCAACGGGTATCTCGGAAGGTGACAGCTCATCCCTTAAATATATAAACCTCCATCCCTTCAACTGTGCCCTGTAGCTTAGATCAAGGTCCTCGGTCAGCGTATCGTGCTGCCATCCCATGGCGGTCTCTATGGCCTCTCTTCTCCAGATTCCTGCTGTTCCGTTAAAATTAAAAAACCTGCCGGACCAGTTCCTTGCCGTATGCTCAATCACAAAATGACCGTCAAGCATCATTGCCTGAATCTTTGTTACTAATGAATACCCCCTGTTCAGGTAGTTCCACCTCGTCTGTACCATTCCCACTGATTTGTCTGAAAAATAATGTATCGTTTTATGAATCATATCCTTTGAGGGGACAAAATCCGCATCGAATACAGCTATATATTCTCCCTTTGAGGTCCTCATGCCTTCAGCCAGCGCTCCGGCCTTAAAGCCTTTCCTGTTATCGCGATGTATACAGCTTATATCAAAACCCTTTTCTCTGAATTCTCTCACACACTCCATTACCACATCGGTTGTTTCATCTGTAGAATCATCAAGAACCTGTATATCCAGAAGCTCCCTTGGGTAATCCATGGCACAACAGGCCGTTATCAGCCTTCTGGCAACGTATATCTCGTTATATACCGGCAGCTGCACCGTTACCCTTGGCAGAGGATCCAGTTCTCCTGAGAGGACAGGTTTGTTCTTCTGGTGCTTGTAATACAGATAAACCATGTAGTAGCGATGCGAGGAATATATAAATACGGTAATCAATATAAGAAAGTATACTGTCAAAAATAAGTAGAGGAGCATAACGAGTCCTTTTTAAAAATGGTAAAAACTAGAGGATTTTTTAATAAAAACTATACCATAGCATATGTATAGTGGTCAATATTCCCAGTAGTTGTAGATAGTTGCAAATAGAAAGGAGTATCCACCCTTGACAAATAAACAGAAAAAAGCTTAACTATAAAAAAGTTGTAAGAAAGGAAAAGATATTGAGAAAAACTCACCCTAAATCCTCGTTAGACTGGACTATAATCTTAAAGGCACTGGCTGATGAGAGCCGTCTGCAGATAATCAGGGAACTCCTGAAAAATGACTTATCTGTAACAAACCTTTCCAACACCCTCAGTATAAAGATTTATAATATATCGAGACACCTCAAGATCCTGGAGACGAGCGGACTGGTCCGCAAGAGAAAAGATGGCAATAGCCGCATTTACAGTATCTCGGAAGAGCTGATGGACCGTTTCTCACAGAAGGAACAGATCCTGGATTTAGGATGCTGCAAGTTCACGTTTAAAGAGATGGACAAATAATTTTTTTGGATATTATTTGCATATTTACGCTAATAATTCAACTTCTGTTTGCCTTTGCTACCTCAGACCTAAATTTAGAGTCATAGCTTTGTAGAAATATTTTCTTTGTATTGTATAATAGACGGAATAATCAGCATAAAAATAAACGAGATTTCTGAATGATCAAGTTCATAAACGTCAACAAGAAGTTCAGTGATGAATGTATTCCGCTCAAAAATATCAATCTGGAGATCTCCAGAGGGGAGGTCGTTGTTATATGCGGTCCGAGCGGCGCAGGCAAAAGTACATTAATCAGGGTCATCAATAAACTCGAGACTATAGACAGCGGCGAGATAATCGTTGACGGAAAGCATTTATCAGACCCAAGGACAAATCTTACGGCTCTCAGGGCCGAAACCGGCATGGTATTTCAGCAGTTAAACCTTTATCCCCATAAGACCGCTTTGAAAAATATAATGCTCGCCCCTATGAAGGTCAGAAAACTTTCAAAGAGAGAGGCGGAAGAGAAGTCGATGAAACTCCTTGAGAAGGTTGGTCTGGCCCATAAATATAACTCCTACCCGTCACAACTCTCCGGAGGTGAACAGCAGCGTGTAGCGATAGCAAGGAGCCTTGCCATGGAGCCGAAAATAATGCTCTTTGACGAGCCCACATCAGCCCTTGACCCCGAGCTTATAAACGAGGTTCTGGACGTGATGATATCGCTTGCAGAAGAAGGCATGACCATGATCGTTGTAACCCATGAGATGGCCTTTGCGCAGAGGGTCGCCAGCAGGGTAGTCTTCATGGATTTCGGTGAAATTCTCGAGATAGGCAAAACCCCTGATATATTTGTTGACCCCCAGCATCACAGGACAAAGGAGTTCATGAGCAACATCCTTCATACCCCGGTCTTCTGTTATAATGAACCCAAAAATAAATAGACTATTGGGAGTAAGCATATTTTCGAGTTAGCCTACGAGTTCGACTGGAGTATACCATTCAGAGACCCTTATCTCGGGATGATGGTAACAGGGGTAAAGATAACGCTCCTGCTATTGTTAGTCACTTCAATCACATCCCTCTGCCTCGGCACAGTTATAGCAATAATGAGGATGTCAAGGACACGGGCGCTAAGATTTTTCGGCAGACTTTACGTAGAGATCTTCCGTAACATCCCCGGATTGTTCTGGCTGCTTTTCTTTTACTTTGTCTTCCCGGAACTGCTCCCCTATGGCCTGGGCGATAAGCTCAATGCGTATGATAATTATCCCATAGTTGCCGCAATAATGGGATTAACTGTAGATAATGCCTCGTATGTTTCGGATATCCTGCGCAGCGGCAGACTTGCTATTCCTGATTCACAGCGGGAAGTAGCGATATCAACAGGGCTTAACCGTGTACAGCAATACCTATACGTGCTTCTTCCTCAGATGTTCAGGGCCATCCTGCCCCCGCTTGGCACAAGGATGGTTCATAACTTCAAGAACACCTCACTCTGTATGGCCATAACTGTGCCTGAACTAACATGGGCAACGCAGCAGATTGAATCACTCACCTTCCGGGGACTGGAAGCAACAGCGATAGCTACAGTATTTTACATAGCGCTTTCTCTGTCTATGGTTGCGGTCATTATTCTGCTTGAGAAATACTACAAGATAGACATCTCCAGCATGACACAGGCAAAGGGAAGATAGCGTATGCATTTTTTTGAACAGTATGGAAACTTAAAATTCTATTTGTTAGGGGCTTTCCCTGTCGGGGATCTGGGTGGGCTCGTCCTGAATATAATACTGGCGATTCTCTCCCTGTCATTAAGCTTCTTTATCGGGGTGCTGCTTGGCTACAGCAGGCTCTCACGCCGAAAGTATGTCAAGATTCCCTGCATCCTGTATGTTGATACCATACGCTCAACCCCTCTTATACTGATACTCTTCTGGCTTTATTTCTTTTTACCGTATATTCTGGGAACAGATGTTTCCTTATTCTGGACTGCCGTAGCAGCTCTCGCGGTATATTCCTCTGCTTATCAGGCAGAGATAGTCAAGGCCGGGATTCTAGCGATACCCAAAGGACAGCTCGAGGCCGCTTTAACATCCGGCCTGGGAAGGTACCAGGCTATGGGATTTGTGATTCTGCCGCAGGCATTCAGAATGATGGTGCCCTCTTATGTAAGCTTCTTCATATCTCTCTTTAAAGAAACTTCTATCGTCTATGTAATCGGGGTTGTTGAGCTTGTACATACAGGTGTCATAGTGAGCCAACGCCAGCCGGACAGCATATACGCAGCCTACCTGTGCATGGCTATAGGGTTCTGGGTAATTTCATACAGCATGTCTCATGTTGCAAGGGTTCTTGAGCAACGCATGGGGTCCCTTGATTACGAATCCTTCAGGCCCGACGTCAGCAGAGATGAGTTCATGTTACTCCCGCAAGACAAATCCTCATCCGGGGATAGCAGTTAGTGTCTCATAAATTAATTTACACAGTTTTGTCATTCCCGCTTGTCGGGAATCCTAATCCTATTTGATTCCGGACCCCGAAAAGATATTCGGGACCCCGATAAATCGGGATCTCCGCACAGCTACGACAGGCAAGCCCTGAACCGTATGGTACAGGGCAAGCCGGTTTATCCCAACGGAGTCGGGGAAGGACAATAGCATCACATATTGTCAGGTTAATTCCCGCCACTTTCAAGACAGGGCTCATTTCCTGTAATATTAAAATATGTCCGCTCATAACAAAAAATACGGGATGTTGATAAACCTCGATAAATGCATCGGCTGTTACGCATGCCAGGTGACCTGCAAGGCCGAGCATAACACCTCATTTGGCACGTTCCGATGCCGGGTAGAACAACACAGCAACGGTATCTTCCCTGACATCAGTAAGTTCTTTATTCCCCGCTTATGCAACCACTGTGACGACCCGCCATGCATAAAAGAATGTGAAGAAAATGCCCTCTCAAAAAATAGTGACGGCGTTGTCCTGTTAAGCAGAGAGTCCTGCACCAACTGCCGCAAGTGCTTTGACGAATGTCCTTACAATGCGATCATGACAGATCCCTACACCGGAGAGCCGGAAAAGTGCGATTTCTGCTACAGCAGGATAACGGACGGAGAACTCCCGGTTTGCGTAAAAAGCTGTATGGGTAAGGCGATATTATTCGGCGATATTAACGACCAGAATAGTGAGATATCTATCGCGCTCAAAGAGGGCCGGCTCAAAGTGCTTAATCCCGAACTCGGAACCCACCCTTCAGTCTACTACATATTCAGCGGGGACTGCGGCAGTGTACCATTGAAAAAATATGAATTGACCGAAACCCATAAGGTAACCTCCACTCGGAATATTCATCGGGAGGACAATTCCAATTCAGGGGCAATGCTGATAAATACATCTGATGTCATGTGTCCATCCGAATGCGGTATCTCCGTACTCGTGGAGAACGGCATAGCAAAAAAGATATACGGCAACCCGTACTCTCTAATAAATAACGGGACACTCTGCGCGAAAGGCGCTTCGGGACTGCAGATGACATACTCTCCCCACAGGATCAAGAGCCCTCTATTGCGTGTCGGGGAGAGGGGAGAAGACAGGTGGAAAGAGGTTACATGGGAAGAGGCCACTAATTACATAGCAGAAAAACTGGTCGGGATCAAGAAAAGACACGGCCCGGAATCAGTATTCCTTGACGTTGGAGATGTTACAGACCGCGAAGCATTCTACCGCCTGTTTCATGCATTCGGCACTCCGAACACATTCAATCACGGCAGCATCTGTGACCCTAACCGCAAGTGGGGACCATGGTTGATGACAGGAGATGAGCGGCCCCTGCCGGACCTTCAACGGCCGCTTCTTATCAGAGGCAACGGCAAAACCCGCCTGAACCATAAACATGACGCAAAGCTCATATTGAACATAGGCGCAAACCCCTTTGTTGCAACACGGTTTAATTATATGTCTAATGGAATCCCCGCCGCAAAGGAGACAAACAACTGCAAATATATCGTTGTTGACCCCTCATATACAAACTCGGCAGCGCATGCTGATATATGGCTCCCGATAAATCCCGGAACAGACGGAGAACTCCTTGCGGCTATGCTCTATTACATATTGAAGAACAACTCTGAGAGCTCAGGCTCAGGAAGATATATAGATCATGACTTCATGGAAAGATACACTGTCGGCTGGCCTGAATTTGAAAAGGTATTTCTTGAATACACAAAAAAAAGAGACCCGGCAAATGAAATGTATTACTTTACCCCTGAATGGGCGGAAGAAAAGACCGGCATTAAAAAAACTGATATTGAGCAGACAGCCCATCTCTTCGGGATTACAAAGCCTGCCTCAATAGAGATCGGTATGCACGGAACCGCGCATCATACAAACGGAGACGTTGCTTCGATACTTATGACAGCCCTGTGCCTGATAACCGGGAATATGGACAGGCCCGGAGGGCTGGTATTTATCGATTCACAGAAGGCCAAAAAGGGAAACTCCACAACAGGCAGGCATTTTCTGGAGAAGACTGTCAAAAGAAGTCTTGACGGAAAAGATTTTGCAGGCCCTCTTTCAGCGCTTAATAAGGACTTTTTTGGTGATCATCCTACAGCCTTCAAAGGAGTTTTGGCTGACATTCCCCAGAAAATACGGAATGGCATTGAATTGAGACACGGACCCTTTAGAGGTTTCGGATATCCCCTTAAAGCATATATCTCAAGGGCAGGCAACCCGGTTATAACAGCCGGCAATACTCGTGACTGGATAGATGCCCTGACATTAAAAGATGATGCCGGCAAGTACAGTCTTGAGTTAATGGTATTTACTGATACCCATATTAATGTAACCGGCAGGTATGCGGACATAGTTCTTCCTGAGGCGGGATTTCTTGAAAGAATGGGAGTCAGCGATGTTTATACCATGAGTCCTGAAGCCGGAATCAGGGATAAGGTGATAAAACCTCTTCACAAATCTAAAACAGATTTTGAGATGATGATCGCACTTTCAGAAGCGCTGATAAGTAACGGCGACCCTGATCTGAAAGCAGAAGATTTCAGAGACAGGTATAAAGATGAAGAAGCCTTCATAAATGAAATACTCGGTGATGCACCGGGTTTTTACAATATAGGGCAGCCCATGCCCTACCCTGAACTTCCAGAAGGGTGCAGGATAATCGGCATACCGGAAAACCCTACAGCAATACTTGATGGTAAAGTTATAAAAGAAGGAGAGCCGCTCACTGTTGAGTGGCTTAGAAATAATAATGGGGTTGCAGTATGGCCGACAAGTTATTACAGATATAAAAAGGCCGACGGCTCGCCATCCGGCATATATCCAAAAACTGCATCAAATAAGTTTGAATTCAGCTTCAGTCATCTTGAGGAGATCAACAAAAAGTTTGGAACAGACTATCCAACATCATTCTATTGGTCTGAATGCAAATGGAACCCGAAAAATCCTGCGTATAAAAAGAGCAGTAAAGAATATCCGTTCCAGTTAATAACCGGCAGGGTGCATCATTCTATGACGATGACGACGGTCTGTCCGTATCTCGCGGAGACAGAGACCGAATGCATGAAACCTGTGAACGATGATATAAGTTACAGGATGCCGGAGACCGGGGATACCCCTAATACATACGGCCTGCCTGATGACAGGGATATCCTCTTTAAGTCCGGAAGTCTTTCAATCCCTGTCTTTGCGATCAACAGGTCTGACGGGGAAAGACTTGGCCTTAAGACAGGGGAGATTATAACGCTTAAGACCCCTCTGAAGAAGAGCATTAAAGGAAAGGCATTTTTAACCGAAGAGATAATGCCCGGGGTTATTAAGACGGCTTTTGGCCCCGGTGGGCAGAAGGCATCAGGTATCGGATTCATGAACAGCACCGCGGGATATACCCCTAATATCAATGACCTCCACGACCCGGATAATTTCAACCGGCTTACCGGAACCCCCGGATTCGGGGATATGATGGTTAAGGTCATACGGCAGGGCGCAAAGCGTAAGGCGTAGAGTTTAGGGTTCAAGGAGTCAAGGGTTCGAGAGGTCAAGTGATAACCCCTCGCTTATCAGTGGTAACTGTCTGTCATTCCCCGACTCCGTCGGGATAAACCGGCTTGCCCTGTACCAGACGGTTCAGGGCTTGCCTGTCGTAGCTGTGCGGAGATCCCGATTTATCGGGGTCCCGAATATCTTTTCGGAGTCCGAAATCTATTCCCTTATGAAAAGACCCTGGATCCCCGATCAAGTCGGGGATGACAGATTAAAAAAGAGGTCCATCCGGCTTTTGCGTGGGAAACCATCAGCTTTCCCCTCCCTTGTCGAAGCGACCCTTCGCGGAGACCCGCTTCGGGAGGGGAGGGGTCAGGGGAGGGTGACTCAAACAATTTCCTCTTATCACTTCTAATACGCCTTCCATGTTAGTCAGTACCTCATTGTTCCAGAACCTTAAGACCTTATAGCCCTCCGAAGTGAGCCATGCATCTCTTTCATTGACCAGCTTTTTCATTAATCCTGGGACACCCCCACCCTTACCCTCCCCCCTCAAGGGGGAGGGAACTTTTATATCACTACCCTCTCCTTTCAAAGGGAAGGGAATTTATATATCACTTCAAAGTTCCACACAAAACCCGGGTGAGCCAAAAAAGAGAACAAAGAGCAGAATCAAAGAGTAAAGGATGAGAAGCTGGTTACAGACATAACCACAGTTTGACTTTAACATACCTTCTCAAGTATCTTATACCTGTCGCGGGGTGGAGCAGTCTGGTAGCTCGTCGGGCTCATAACCCGAAGGTCAGAGGTTCAAATCCTCTCCCCGCTACCATTTACTATCAAGGACTTGCGGTTCTCCGTGAGTCCTTTTTTTATGGCAAAAGCGGGGTTGTCTATCCTTTGTCTATCCTTTTCCGACAAATTACCAGAATGCTCAACAAATCCTAGAGCCTCATCCAGCTTAATAGCCTGCTCTGTATTAACCTCTTTTATCAGGTGTCCATACTTATCTAATGTTGTCTGAATAGAGGCATGCCCTAACTGGTTCTGGATGTATTTGATATTCTGATCCTGTTCAATTCTTAATGCTACATTGGTATGTCTTAGATCATGAAACCTAACCTTTCTAATCTTGGCCCTTCTCAATGCAGGTATGAACTCTCGCTTAATCAGGTTATCAGGATCAAGGAATTTTCCATCAGAGTTACAGTAAACCAAATCAAGTTCACTATTCTGACTTGCCAGCTTATGCCATTTCAGTTCAAGTGCAAGTGTAGGACTCATGTCTATTCGCCTGATTGACCGCCTGGACTTAGGAGTAATGAACTGTTTTGATGTGTTGCATAACTGTTGCCTTACATTGATTTGACTACGGTTCCAGTCTATGTCTCCCCATTGCAAACCTAATAACTCTCCTCTCCTCATGCCTGTAAGAATTGCCATGAGAAAGAAGGACTTGTGTTTGGGAGTTACCTGATCAAGGAAAAGCCTGATTTCCTCCAGATTGAGTATTTCCATCTCCTCTGTTTCTACTCTTGGCCTTTCAACATACTCAGCAGGATTGACTTTAAGATATCCCCACCTTACAGCATGCTTAAACATCCTCTTGAGAACTACAATCTCATTACATACAGTCTTGGGCTTGATCAGTATTGGAGCGGAACCATTATTATTGTTAATCCGCTTTTTCTGATTTAGCCTTTCCGCAACATACCTCTGCAAATCATCGGTTGAAAGCTCTTCAAGCTGATAACTACCAAAACGTGCATTCAATCTGTTAATGATAGTTTCATAGCTTCTGATTGTAGAGGGTTTTGCGATAGTCTTAACATAGGATTCAAGCCATTTCAATGAGAAGTCTCTGAATTTGATCTTCTTGATTTCCTTGTAAGTTCCGTTGTTGCGCTCTGATTTAAGTTCAACAAGTTTCTTTTCTGCTTTCCTGATTGATGTCCCGGCTGGGAACCATTTCATCTTTCCTCTGATCTTCAGGTACACATAATACTTATCGCCTCGCTTCACTATGTTGGGCCTTTTTTTCTCAGAGTCTTTCACGTTTCACCTCCTTTTTCTTTTTCGTTTTCTTTTTACCCTTAACTTGTTTCATCCCTCCTTTCTTTTCCAAACACTCAAGGGCCAAGTGTAAGAATGATGGTATTTCTCTCATTCCTATCTCCCATCTTGATATACAGACATTAGTAACACCTAATACTTTCGCCAACTTAACTTGAGTATATGAGTGGTTTAATCGCCATTTTTTTAGCTGTTCAGGAGTCATAATATATTTAACCATTGGTTAATATAAATGTCAAGGAAATAGTTTTCATATGTTGAAATGAAACATGGATTATTTTTTTACTTTTTTCTTCTGAGCCACTTGCTTTTTGCTTTGTTTAGCAAGCTCTATAAAGTTAACAGGAGCTATATGAAGTGCTGGGAACCCAGCCCTTCGTGTTATATCAGCAATAGTTTCTCTAAGGTAAGGAAATATTATAGCTGGACAATTAATAGTTGCAAAGGTTCCCAATGTTTTATTATCAGGGCGCATATTGAATTTAAAAAGTCCTCCCCCTTCAACCTCAAAAAGAAAAGGGGCATTATGAGATTCTTGTTTTATTTTAACGAAAACAATTAAATCGTTGTTTTCCTCTTTAAACTCATGGCGTACCGCTATGTTAGTAGTAAATGATATATTATCTGCTTCCGCTTTATAACTATCATTAAGATGAAAATTGATTTTCAATATACGAATGTCGGCAAGCTGCATATTAAGCTGCAAGTGCAAGTTCTCCTTCTTCTTTATTTTTATACTTACTTGCTAAGTAAGTTCCACCTAAAGAAACATATGTTTTTGCTCCAACAAATTCCCAGAATGATTTATTCAAAGTTGCCGAAGAACATTCATTAAAAGAAGCACTTGCAATGAAAGTTTGATCAAAACCAAAAGTCGAAAAATTACTACCCTGAACGTGAAGATACGGAAGGATTAATTGCTGTTCCTTATTATTTAATTCATGAACAGTTTTTTCTATTTTTTGTTTTAAGCGATCCGTAAGCTTATCTTTAATTTGTCCATATTGAATGATAAAATTATTTGAACTTTCCATAAACTTAATAAAACTATTATGCGCAGTATCAGGGATGGCACCAGTTTCGTAACGATGTATAGTTTTCTTTCCAAAACCAAGGAAACTGCTAAAAGCCTCTTGTGATAACTTGAATTTACTTCTTATTTGCTTTATTTCCTCAGGTTGTAAAAGTTTTCTGCGCTTACGAAATTCTCTATAGGCATACTGGATTTTTATCTCTTCATCCTTAATATTTGAAAACAAATGCTTCCCTATAGGGCAATAAAACACATTAGCAACAACTGCTATTTCCTCTCCCTTAATATTGAGAATTTCTTTATTTGTACCATAATGAACCTCTCTTGTTGTTTCACATAAAGGGCAAATGGTAGTTACTGTTTTTACTTTTTTGAACATTATTCCCCCCAGTATTCAGACGGATGAAAAGAAATACACTTTCCAAAAGACATACCCATATTCTCGATAATTTTTAATTTAATATATAATTCTGTTTCTGTAACTCTCTTGCGAAATATCCAGATTTCTCCAAGACCGCCAGAATCATCAGGCTCAGGTCCTTTATGGTAATTTTCATACTTCAGTGATAAAATTACTTCTTTTCTTTGCTCATAAGTAATACCTAAAGAAAATAATGCTTCGTCATTTTTATCTCGTGGGACAACATAACAATATGGGGGCCAGCAATTCTTAAAATTCCTAAGAAAAGTTTCAACTTCTTTTTTCGTTGATGGCATGAATATAATTTTAACATAGCTTACATGCCTTTTAATACATTTTACCAGAAAATGGTATCATATGATACTAAAATAATTCAATACGTTTATAAGTAGGGTATCCTGTAGATTCTGAAATTACCCTTAACTTATTATAATAGTTAATTAACCTTTTCAACCAGCCCCCCACTTTTTTTATTCCTGACCTTCGGGTAAGGAACCTGATAGCCACTATAAAAATATAATACTATCAAATGGTTATGACCCTCATCTATCCTTTGTCTATCCCTTTTCCATGTTTTTCTGTCCACTCCAAAACTTCCTTCTTGGAAAATCTCAGGAACTTTCCGGCCTTATTAAAAGGGATACCCTCCTCTGTATACTTGCTTTCATTTACCCATGCGTATATCTGAGGCTTTTTAACTTTTAAGAGAGTAGCAACCTCATCAGGAGTCAATAGCTCATCTTCTATATGCCCTGTATTCTCTGCAAGCATACGGTTAATGCCCTCTAACACCTCATCGACTATTGCCTTGATGTCATCTTTTTCAAGCTGTGTTTTCAATTACTCTCCACTGGCCTGGGGGCCATGGGCCAAGGGTATACCCTGTTGGTATTGTTATATGCCCGTTTCTCATATGCATAGATTTTAAAGCGGTTAATCATTTTCTTCATTCTTACAATCTATCACTTTGTCACGTTCTTTAAGTAGCTTTTCATGCAATTTTATAGTGATCTCTGCACTGGTCATACCCCTGTGATCGATTTTTTCAGGTGCGTATCTTCCTTCAAGCTTGAAACTCATATCAAGCCCTTTATGAACGATTCCCAAGTCTTTGCTATCAATAATCTGCTTGAGCCGTCTCATCCTATACTTTATATCTATTCCGCAATGGCTCATCAACTCGGTAATAGACATCTCTATATCAGGCTTTTTTGCAAGCTGTGAGCCTATTACTTTCGCAGATTCCATAGAACCACACTCAAACGACTTTAAAGCTGATTGCGTCTGTGTGGAACCCTTTACCCTTTCAATGACATATCGTTTCTCTTTATTAGTAAGCTGATCGAAATGAGGTGTTTCTGGTACTGGCATTAATCTTTTAAGCCTCTTAGACACTGCCGGTTCGGATACCCCAAGAATAGCCGCTGCCTGCTTCTGGTTTTTCCCTGAATTTAGAAGTTCTAATAATTTCCCGTCATTAATCTTTTTCATCCACTTATATTCTCCCTTAATTGATTCCCAGTTTTTGTAACTCCCTGAAAGGGGCCTTTACAGTGCTGTTTTTGCCCCTCCGTCATCATGCACCCCTCATTCCTGCCACATGGCTCGCATTTCTCCTTTTCAATTTTTATCCCAGTAGCACAAAATGCTTGTTCCCGTAACATCTCACTCTTATTACATTTCGATGAATCTTGGGAACGAGTATTTTCATTGTGGTTATAAGAAGTTAGATGTTTTTCTGGGTTCTCGTTTTCTTGTTCCACACTATATATGGGAACAAGGGAACAAGAATATCTGAATGGGTCTCCCTTTCCGCCTTTTCCTTCTCTTGTAATCTTGCCGTCATTCACAAATTCCCTCAAAGCCTTCCGTTTTACTCCTGTCCTTCCCTCTACTCCATCCATAATTTCTGATTCAATAACAGGGTCGTTTTGAGAGGATAGGAACTCAACAATAGCATCTCCGAATATGCTTATATCTTCCTCTTGTTTGGCTTTACCAATAGAGATAAACCTCACATCTTTATCAAAATGGAGAGTCGTTTCTTCTAAGTCTTCTCCGTATCTCTGGATAGTCTGAACAGTTCTGTAGTTCTCATGCCGTTTCATAATCATGAGGGTATCCACACTTGAGAAGATTGCTGTGCTTCCTAATACAGAATCACCCCCCTGTTGTTGTCCCTTATTTGTATGGTGAACACATAAGACATGGCTTTCAGTGTCCCTTGCTAACCGTAATAGCGGTTCCAATGCCAGTGTGACTTGTGCATAATCATTACCGTCTTTTATTCTGGTTAACCTGAATAATGGATCAATGATGATGAGTCCCGGCTTGAGGGTTTCTGCTACCTCTCTTATCTGTTTTATTGCATCTACCGGGGTACCCCCTGTGTAGATGAAAATATCTTCTTCACCTGTTGATCCCAAATCTTTAAAGTGACGTTTTACTTCTGATCTCTTTTCCTCTAATGCGTAATAAATGACAGGCCCTTTATTAACTTCTCTATTAAAGAAAGGTTCGCCCTGTGCTGTGCATAATGCAAGGTTTCTGGCAAGAGTACTTTTCCCAACTTTTGGTTTTGAGGCTAAAACAGAGAAACCGCCTGAAGGTAATATGCCTTCAACCAGCCAAGCTACGGAAACCTCTGGTTCTTTCAGAAGGTCCCCTAATCTTATAAGGGGCATACCAGTTTGATGCAGTGTTTTGTCTGGTCTCCATTCAGGAGGTTGTTTTATTAGTTCTATAAGTCTTTCTTTTGTTCCCCCTTGTCCTATCCAATCCGAAATATCCCCTTTATCCGGTAAGCCAAGGAGTTTTAAAACTCTGACTGATTCAGCAATGCCTTTTAGGTTATTTGCAACCGTATCAGCGTGTTTTCTCCCTGGTTCGTCATTATCTGGAATAATGGTAACTTTCTTATCCTTGAAATACTTGTTATAGTCCTTTCTCCACTTACCCGCTCCCATTGGATTACAGGTTGCAGTTAATCCTATCACTTTGAGATTATCAGCATCTTTTTCACCTTCTACAATAATTATGCTTTTAGCTTTCAGCACAGTAGGAAGGTTATAGGGAATTATCTGAACACCATTGAGGTTATATATCCACCCTCCCTTACCATCTGGCCTTCTCTGTGAAAATCCCTTCGGTTCATAGCGGATTGCCTGAAAGAGAAGTTTTCCGCTTTCATCTGTATAGTCATAGGTCTTATCTAATATTCGTTGTGGTTCTGCATTTAATCCTGCCTCTTTAGCAAGGGCATTAAAAGCTGTCTGATAATCAACGCTGTGCTTTGCCATATAAAAATCAAAGATACTGCCGGATTTGTTACAGCCAAAACATTTGAAAGAGCCGTTTGAAAGGCTTACCGATAATGAAGGTCTCTTGTCATCATGGAATGGGCATAGTCCTTGACCCATGCCTGAGCCGTTCCATTTGATTGAGGGAAGTTCTGATGAGTAGAAGGCTTTGTGATTGAGACTGGTTATGATGGTTTGTTTATTCATATTACACGCCCTTTAACTTGAAAAGTTTAAAAAGGTAATCTATCAAAACCAACGGCAAGATTTCCAAACAGGTTAACCATACCAGAAACTTCTTGAGTAGCCGTTTCATCTCTGCCATCCCATTGACCGCCTCATGTACATCTCAGCTTTCAACCTCTTTATCATCTGAGCATATTCATAAGCATTAATGGCAATACCGCTGTTATATGCGTTCATTGCCTTGTAGAGGTCATCAGAGATAGGAAAAACAAATAATGTCCTTCCATTTTCAACTTTAAATGTAGGTTGTAGGTTTAGTAGAATGACGATTGCAGAGGATAAATAAAGGTCGGCAGTTTCAAAATCTTTCTGTTTCATATTTCCACCTCATTTCAGGTTTCGTTTCGTAAGAAAACTTTGCTTCTTTCTTAAAAGATAGCATGAAAAAATTGACTTGTATATTCCATATTAAGGAAAACCTTAAAAAGGAATTATTGGGACTGTGAGGGTTTTTGGGAGGATATAAGAAGGGAATAAATAAAAGATTATCTGGATAGATAATTATGTTGTTTTTACTTCTTTTCCTACTTGTTCTATCATGTCGCAAGCTTTTTTATATGCAGTTTGAACTTGTTTAAACCATAAATTGAGTTCACGATTGCAACCAGGGGAAGCATTTCCTTTTAATCCTGATAACTCACGTGCTATATCGGTATATTTCATTTCCTTATTCTTCTGATAATTATATGTACGGTATTTATCGTAGACTAACCAAGGGTCAACAGTAGTCTCTCCTTTCCTGCCTTCATTTTGAGTCATGTATTTTCTGTATTGTTTAATAATGGATTTCAATTCTTTTGTTATAGTCGTTTCATTTTCATCAAGATCAATCATTAAATATAAGAATCTGCCTTTCTTATAAGAATATTGAGGAGTGAAGGATTTAATATAATTAGCAATATCATCTTTACTAAAAGTTGCTTCTTTTTTGGTTCTCTTTTTATCATTAAAAAGGCCTTTGTGAACCTCGATTACCAATTCAGCATGAGTCTTTGCAGTTGTATCTTTTAATTCTATTTGAGGATATTTTTTTGAAATTGTATTTGGCTTATTAATATCTATTACTTCTACTGGATTATTAATAATATGATTGAAAGATGACTTGCGGATAGTATGATAAGGTACTGGACGTATAGGAAGCAGAAACTCTCTATCTGGTGTTGAATATTGATTCCATTTTTTCGCTATCTTTTTACCAAATGATTCAGCCTTTTTATCGTCACTATTCAATAACCTTATATATTCTGCATATTCTTTAAGATATTTGGGATGCCTAATTGTTGCCATGACTCTATTATATGCTGATAGTCTTATATGTTTTACCTTAGGCTGTTTATTATTTCTGGAGGATTTCTTTTTAATAGATACATTGGCAGAATTAGATTTAAGTTCTTTGTCCTGTCCCCTTTTTTCTTGTGGGAGATTTTTTGTACATGTTTCGCAAATCTGCCCTTTGCAGAAATCTTTTATGTTAACAAGTTGCCCTCCCATTCTCCTACATAATGTTAAACCTTTTCTTTTTTCCATTCCCTTACCACGACCCTCAATGGTCTCTTCCAAAAAACTTAGGGCAAGCAGGTTGGAGTAGCCTGCTTATCGGTTAGGCGCCCAATCCCTTTATATTTATTCAATTATCAGCTGTTCATTCTTCACAGGAAAATGTCACTGTAGCTTTAGGATAATTGCCAAATATATATGGACCAGGGTTTTCGTGTGTATTGATGAGTTTTACAACTTTATCGAGGCTTGAGCAAAAATTATTTGCCTCAGCTATAGCCTCTGCCAATAATTGCTCGTCACCAGAAGGAAAGGCACCCTCCTGCCGAGAAATTACATATGTGTTTTTCCCTGCGGCTGTAGGGCCTGTGGTTGTAGTTGCGCATCCAACAGACAATATTGTTAAAACTAAGGCAAAAAAAACAATTCGTGCCATTTATTCCCCCCTTGCTTATTACTGCTTTATTCATATTAAATACACAACGCTGGAGTTGTCAGGAAAAATTCCTACTTCATTTACTTCTCTCTCAGCTTCTTTACCTCCTCAAGTAATTCCTTCCTGTCTAAAAGTCCCTTCTTCTCAAGGACATTCACAAGGGCCTCATTCTCTATTGCCTGAGCAAGTATCACTTCTTCTACTGAGACTATCTCTTTTGGGTCTAATTTTTCGGCTATACTGAAGTATATCAGCTTGTTATTATGGAGACAAGATAAATTAGACTGATTTTTATAGTGATGTGTGGGTTGTGAAGTGAATTGTCTGTTTGAGAGAGTGGTTATTTATTAATAATCTCAATTTGAAAGCGCTGTTGCATCATCTGACCTTGGTCTATATGGTCTAACTTCCCATCTTGAAAATAATAAAACCTTCCCCCAGACTTCCAAATTTCCCAATTACTTTTCAGATATACTTGGTCAGCAATGAATGTTTGCTTTAACCATTGATTTCTTGCCATTCCTATTGTGGGTGCTAACGTACTTTGACACGCTGAAAAAGAGAGTAAAATAAATAACAATAATATAATTTTCTTCATTTCTTGGTCCAAAGAAAAACTTACCCTATTGATTTTATTCCTTAGGTGGGCAGGTTTGAAGACACAATTTTAGTGCTTGTTTGCATTGATGGAATAAGGGAGTTGGTGTTCCAATCGCATCAATAGAAATACAGTCGGAATAGGTCTTAGTGCATTCCCTTGCACAAACTGGTTCAGATTTGCTCACATCAACATCTGCAATACTGACACACCCTGCTAATGTCCAGATGCTAAATGCTATTAATAGATGTTTCATATTTCCTCCCTATGAATATCACAGGTATACTTTTATCTAACTAGCAGTTACCAGATTTCCTGTAGTTATATCAGAATGGGGTGAATATATCAATGAAATAGAGAGGACCCGAAATTAATCAGGCCCTCTCTTACATATATGCTCTAATTATCTATGACACTATCAAAATACCGGTGCTTATCACTGTAGCTCAGGTATTAATACAGTTCCCTCTAAGGCAATTGATTCAATAAATTCACCATTAATACTGCTTGATTCGGTTATTGATGTTGTTGTCTTAGATGCTGTAAAACTAAGGTTAACAGTAGTAATTCCATCTGGACAGTTGTAAATATATTCACCGCTACCTGATATGGTATTTCCACTGACAGAGCCACTCATTGTTGCTTTATAACTGCAAACACCGATATCGGGGATATTGCAGGAACCGCTTCCTGATCCAGAAAAAGAATTTCCATTTAGATAAACAGGGTCATCATCACCAGTACAGGTTACATCAGTAAAGGTATCTGGAAAGGCAACATTAAGTTCTCCATTGCCAAGTATCTGAACCGTAATAGGGAGTGTGTCTGATACAGTTCCACCCGGCCCAACCCCATTCATTAATAGAGTGCCCTCATAAGTCCCGACATGATCGGCAGGGGGGACATCACCGCCTCCACCACCACCACAGGCAATGATTAATAACATACTCAATATAATGACTATCTTTTTCATAAACCCTCCTTTATATTGATTTGATCAAAGTCTATATGAATAAGACTCTGAAATCAAGATAAAAATTAAACTCAAAAAGTCCAGATATAGGTCATCGTTATGCCCTTTGATAAAAGTGAGACTGTTGGAACCCATTCAGGCACATTTTTCCCCATAAGACGCCATGTATCAAGTAATGCAGGGATAGCTGTTGATAAGGCAACAACATTCCGAGAAATTCCAGTAGACTCGGACATCATATATATGTCTCCATCGGAATGATTTTTGAGAAAGGTGAGGTAAACAGCTGAAATTGCAATATGGGAAAGAACCATACCTGCTGAGATATTACTCATCTTTTTTTCTGGATTATGTAATCTATGTTTCAGGAAAACTATTTCTGATGCTATCCATTGAGCCTGAAATCCAGATGATGAGACCTCAAGGGCATCTGAGTCGGACATTTTAGCATTTGGGTAAATAATAGAAGTACCCTTCAGGGAAACATCATACCCTTTACTCTTAGCAATAACAACATGTCCAATTTCATGCACAGCTATTCCACCAGCAACTCCTAACAGGAATCTCCCCCAATCTTTATTTATATCAGAAAAAGACCATTCTTGGGCATTAGCAGGAATAGCAAATGTAAGAGTTAAGAATAAATAAATAAGTATTTGCTTTTTCATGATAATCACTTGGAACCTACACAATTACAGCAGGATTGAAGATTGATGAGTATACCTACTACAGAAATAAATATGAGGCAAATCAGGTCCTCAATTTATATATAAAAGAAATGAAATTATTATTAGTTCTTTATCATTAATTACTCTTGAGCCACTTCTTCTTTCTTTTCTATATCTTTACTTTGATCGATGATTTTTTGTTCACGATCCATATTGAATTGATCATGGTATTTACCAAAAGGCATAGAATTTAACGCCCTGTAATTTGCTACTCGTGCATATGGAACATAGTCTGCAGCAGCAGTATTTATAGCAGTGACAATAGCCTTTGCTATTAATCCAGCAATACCACCACCCGTGTCACCACCCGATAAGTCCACGACAATCGTTCCATTATATCTCCACAATATTTGATCGCTATGGGTCGATTTTAATAGACAATCTATCGAAATAGTCAGATTAGATGCCAAAATAAGATAACTTAAATCCCATTTTTTGATAGTAGTAAATAAAACAGCATCTGCGCCAAAATATTCTCTAAATTTTACCAAAGGTATATTGGTTAATAACTCAGCATCATAAATACCTTCCATTTTCAAGATTTCTGCTGTTACTACATACGGAAAAGTATAATATCCAGTAAAAGACAGCGGTTCCTGAATAGTTGTAGAGTAATACTCTTTTGCATCCGCAGCTGTTGATTGGTTCATAGGTGGTAATACAAGAATTGACAAGGGGGTTTCTTCATACAGTAGAGGAAACAGTTCACCTTTTGTTTTCATTTTATTAGAAACACATGAAGATAACAACATTGTTAAGCAAACGACTATTAATATATTGATACACACATTATATTTGTGCATATAATGCCCCCTTTGTGATTTTCTTGCTATAATTTATCGGGTTCTGAGCTTGTCTGATTATTCTCATCATCTATATCAAGGGATGCTTCAGACTTCTTAATCAACCTGTCCATTAGAATAGTTGATTCGGGATACAACTGCTTTTCAAGATTGAAATATTCAATGGCTTCTTTAGCTTTGTTGCTCTTAAAAGATAGATAACCTAACTCACCATATACACCTGGCGGTACTCTCTTGTTGCGTTTATTAGATTCCTCTACAATTTTATTAAGTTCCTGCATGTGCTTTAATAATGTCTCATCGTTCGAGTTTTTTTTGAATGCGTAAAGAGTTTCTGAGTAATTCCCCCAGTAATACATCTGCTTAGGGACGCAGCCAATAGAAGATACAATAAGTAGAAAAGCAATAAATAATAATATGTTTTTCATCTTACATGTATCTCCTTAGTCATTCCTTGCCCAACTAATACTTCTCTGTTCAAAACTACATTATTATCTCTCTTAAGTACTATTTTGTGTTTTCCCGATGATACTTGATATAGCATTGTTTTCCCATTTTCACTTTTTGACTGGATAGGGAATGGATCACTATCATCAATGGTTACAAAAGCATTATGTATGTTACCAGTAAATTGAAGATAGCTATTGGTAGATGACTGAACAATCCCTTCTTTATATCCACAAGCAGTTAAAGACATAAAAATACACGTTATTAAAAAGAAATAGATTGTTTTGCGCATTTGTCTCCTCCTATTCGATTTCACGAATATGTAAATTTGTAAAATCACCTTTAGTAATATAATCCGACAAATCTCCTTCAATAACTTCACAGAATGTCACTTCATTTACAGGACTGTCTCCGGCTGATGATATAGCCTTGATACGCGCAATCTTTTTCCCGGGAAGAATTATAAACATATTTGTTTGCGGGTTTTTAATTTTTTTCCCATTCTGCACAACATCAAATATTTCACCTGATTCAATATTCTGAGATTTACCTCCAGAGATAATAAGCTTATTATCTTCATTTGCTAGGATGAAACTACGCCATGGTTTATCGAGGAGATTTTCAATAATATTGGAAGATAGATTGGTAATAGCAGCTTCAAGGGCTTTGTCGTTTATGGTCGAGTCATATCCAGCTTGAGCCCCAACACCTAAAACTGTTCCTGCTTCAGAAAAAGCTTCTCCTTCTCCTTCTTCAGAATATATTATTTGCCCAGTGTATATATCTACCAATCTCACATTAACTTTTGCAAAGGCCGTTTGTTTCTTGGTTCTACTAAAGATACCTACTTCTCCTGTATCTTTTCTTCCAAATTCAGTGACTGAGCCGATTATAAGGTAATCAGCCATATTTTTTAGCGGTGAATAATTATCCATTTTCAGTTCTTTGATAATTTTGTCCAGATCAGCACGTTCGAGAAGGATAAATTTGTCTGTTTCTAACAACTTTGATGAAAGAATATCAACTGCTTGTTTGCCTATTCGATCATTTTTTTCATCAAGAAAAAAACTCTGGCCATATTTTGTCTCATTACTGAACCTGGCAATAGCGACCTTCCTTTTTAGTCCAGTTTTATGTGATGTCTCTTGATGCTCGATTGTCTTGCTAACTTGAGGTGATTTTTCATCAATAACTTTCACTTCTGGTTGTTCAACTGTAGCACACCCATAAAACAATAAGAGTAAACACGATAAAATCAACTTTAAAATATTAGCCATTTGTCCCTCCTTCGAGTGATTATATGATTTTTCTGTACTTCCGCAGAGTTTACTCTACTTATGAGCAATTAACAAGTCTTTTCTTCTTTTTTTCTTTTTATTGTTTTTTTGTCCATTTCTTATCACTTTAATATGTAAATTATATTGTTATGCAAAATCTGTATAACTACAAATATTTGTTATTATTAATGCTGATGATTAACCTTGCAACCTCGTGTTTCAGGCAAAATCCAAACAAGGTCACAGGTAGAACTCAACGGAAAAGAGGCCCGGCAAAACCGGGCCCCATTTGTCTATCCTTTGTCTATCCTATTATCTAAAAACACCCTGTAAAAGGATATAAAAGGTTCTAAGCTGATAGAGTATAACTCTCTATTCTTTATAGATTCTTACTGTTTATTACAGACTACTATAGACTTTTGATAGAACTCATAACCCGAAGGTCAGAGGTTCAAATCCTCTCCCCGCTACCATTTATCAATACATGCCCTCTATTATCCAACAACTTGGAAATAGAGGGTTTTTTCTTTATATGATAAAATCTCAGACTCGTCTGACCTGTCTGCCGACCCGCTTCGCCGAATCGAGGCGAGCAGGCAGGTTCGCGGGGCGAAAAGGACTTACGGTTCTCCGTGAGTCCTTTTTTTATGGGAAAAGCTGGGCCGTCCCTCTTTTACTTACCTCCGTGTTTTGATATACTCAGAGTAAGTTTTTGGAGCAACAAATATGAAAAAAGCCAGGGCCATTGTTAACGATATTGTAAAAGAGATTGAAGAGAGGGTGTCTTCAATAGATTCTGATGACACCCTGCTTAAAGAGTTTCAGGACAAGCAAAAGGAGATCGAGGAAAGGGTTTCACAGGATTTTTCCATCGGCGTACCAAGGAAGCATATTTCAAGAATACGGAAAATCCTTGGGAATGAATTTATAGATTTATTAACAAAGGGGAAAAAAGGGCTTTTCGGATGGAAAGGAAAAGACCAGCTTAGGAGTATATATCAAAAACTCGCGTCGCTCCTTGAACTCTATCTGTATTATGAAAAAGAGGCACAGGGGAAAACCCTTGAAGTGAAGCGCCTCAAGAAGATAAAGCAGGAACTGATCGAATCCCAGGTTTCCCATATCCATGAGGTTGAAATGCTTGAGGCCGCCACGGGTAAAAACAGGATGCTCCTTGAGCTTGCACTTATGCCCTTTGAAGACGCAACGAAAAAGATCATATCATTTCTCAAGGCAAAACAGCTTGAGGTCTTTCTTTTTGATGATGACAAGTTCCTTGCCACAGAGATGAAGACAGACGGTGAAACATTTATTTATAACCAGGAAGCAGAGGAGCCGGATATTCCCGAGGCAGTGAGTGAAGTTAAACTTAAAGAGGTAAAGGAGACAACCCTTGATGTGCCGCTGGTTGTGGAAGGAGAACAGATAGGACATTGCCGTTTTGAGAGACACGCATACGGTGATTTTGATATAGATAAGTGGAGAGAAGATGTTGAACTTATATCCCCTCTCCTTGCACGTATTATTAAATCCAACAGCAACCTGGTTTTAGCGAATAAAGTGTACATTGATGATCTGACACAGATGTATAATAAACGAAAGCTTAATGAGCAGATGGGTAAACTTTTCAAGCAGTTCAAGCGGGGAGATAAAGAACTCCATATCGCAATGATAGATATTGACAAGTTTAAAATTTTAAATGATACTTACGGACATCCGGTGGGAGACGAGATATTAAAACAGACCACCGTCATACTGAAAGAAGAAATACCGTACGCATACAGGTATGGCGGCGAGGAATTTGCCTGCGTATTTTATGGTTATGATAAGGATAAGACGCTTGAGATTATGGAGCGGCTTCGTAAGAGGATAGAAAAGAACCCATATGTTATAAAGGGACAGGCGTTCAGCATAACGGTTTCAGCAGGCATTTCAAAATTTGAAACATACATGAACTCAGTTATGGATGCCATTGACAGGGCCGATAAGGCTCTGTATGCAAGCAAAGAAGACGGCAGAAACAGATCCACATATTATGATGATGTAAAAGACCGTCTTTCTTCTGATGCCGCTGTGCTCCGCCAGGAAATCATGAAACTGAAAGCTAAGATAAGCAAGAAAAAACCGAAAAACAATAAAGAAGAGAAAATAAAATAAAATAAATGTCGATTAAATCAGGTTAAAGCGGGTAAAATGGAAATGGAAAACCTAATTGCAGTAGACATTCAAATTTTGTTATCATTGCAGTAATCATACTAATTCTTAATACCTGGCTTAATACATTGGAGGACATATGAAAACATGCTTCAGGTTATCGGTTTTGCTAACAGCGATATTATTTCTATCTGGTTGTGCGGCAGTCCTGTTAGGAGTTGGTGCCGGGATTGGTATCGGCACTTATAAGTATATTGAAGGCAATCTGGAAAGGGATTACCCGCTTTCTTATTCCAGGGCATGGGATGATTCCAATACCGCCCTGACAAGCCTGAAAATCAGCATCACAAGCAGTAACAATGAAGGCGTTAAAGGTACAATAGAAGGAGTCAGGCAGGATGGCTCAAAGGTTACCGTAAAATTAAAGGACAAAGGCCAGAATGTCACATTAATAAAAGTAAGGGCAGGCATCCTGGGAGATCGTGAGTTAGCAGAGAAGATCCATGATGAAATAGCCGCTAACGCCGGGCTATGACGGTTTCCTTACACGTCCACCGCCCGGCTTGAGTGAATATTTCTCTAAAACCGTTTTAAGCCCCTTATTTCTCAACGTAACTAATATATCCTCTGAAGCGAGCCCTTTGAGAAACCTTTCTCTCTCCCTGGGATCCTTTATTTCAGACATGGCCTCTTTCCTTACCTTCCCTGCAAACCGGAGGTATTTTGAAAACTCAGGGCCATATAAACTTTGAATTTCTTTCCTAATCGCTTTAGAAACAGCCGGGCTGCAGCCCTCTGTAGATATTGCTATAGTTAAAGGCCCGCGTCTTACAATGGAAGGGGTGATAAAATTCCCCTCTGAAGGGGTATCAACTACATTTATAAGCTGCCGCGCGTCCATATTCACCTGGCTGTTAGTCTCTATTGAAGAACTTGCGGCTATAACTATAAACGCGTCTTTCAGATCTGCTTTTTCATATTTCTTTCTCTTATGCCTGATCAACCCCTTCTTCCTGTAATCCCCTAGAACCTTTGTTATTGCCGGGCTGACTACTTCAACAATAGCACCCGCCTTTATCAGAGCGGCTGCCTTTCTTTCAGCAACCCTGCCACCTCCAACAATAACAGCTTTTTTCCCGCTAAGTGCCAAAAAAACCGGATAATATTTCATATTACTGAAAGGCCCTGTAATTTAAAGCTGATTCAAGGATCTCCAACCTGCCCATGATTAAGAAATTATTGAAAGGGAGCTCATGGAATGCTGCCAATTATTCTTTAAGTGATGCCAAAAGTTCCCTGGCACTGGCTGACAACTTAATGGTCGGATATTTTTCGATAAGAGCAGATAGAGCCTCCATAGCCTTCTCTTCTTCTCCGAGATCTATATAGGAAAGCCCCAGATTATACATAGCCTCAGACTCTATCTTTGAATCCGGATATTGCTTAAGAATATTTTTAAATCGCTGAACAGCCGAATTATGAGAACCCTTATCCATATAGAATTTTCCAACATAGAATTCATATTCGGCCAGGATATTTTTACACCTCTTGATCCTCTTCTCTGTAATCTCCATATATGGATTTCTCGGATAAACCTTCCTGAGTTTCACAAATTCGTCTAATGCCTGCTGTGCAAAAGAAGAGCCGGTATCAATTCCATTCACCCTCTTGAAATAACTCATCGCAATCCTGTACTGAACATAAGGGGAATATTTATGGTATGTATGAAGATCGAGAAATTTCCTGTATTCAGCAACCGCCTCATCATACTTCGTCTCTTCATAATACGTATCGGCTATACGGATCTGGGCAAGTGAACTATACTCCCGGGAGGAGTCCCATGCCTTGATATCCTTAAGTATACTTCTCGCTTCCTCAAAGTCTCTCTTTGCTATCTTTTCTTTTACTTCCTCAAAGAGTGCAGTGGGATCGGAAATGGGGGTCTTCTTAACCGCGGACTTATCTGATGAACATGAAATAAATATAATAAAGATGAAGAAGGTCAGGATAAGTTTTGATGAGTAACAAAAATGTATTACTCCTCTACTAATAGAAATGTCCCTCTGTAATTTCATAACACGATCATTTTATCTTATACAGCATACCTAAATCAAATCTTTTATGATATTATGCTTTTAAATGATCTTCCCTGTGGCAAAACCAAAGGGAATCTAATGCAATGAATATTATTACATTCACTCGTTAAACCCAGTGGGGAAATCACGGGGATTACACTCGCTTTCCATTGATCTTC
>JBCKZY010000008.1:0-37891 GCA_038918635.1 Thermodesulfovibrionia bacterium
GTGGGACTGGCGATCTCATCCAGCCGCCGGGAAAGTTTTTTGTAGCCTTTGTTATCCTCAAAACTTCCTGATACATAAAACAGGTGTCTACTGAAGTTCTCCCAGCAGGCATCATCGAATTGATCTTCGCCAAACTCCTGAATGGCATTCTTAACAATTTCACGGTAATCTTCGTCAGACCTTTCACTTGCAGCGAACCCGATAATCGCAAATTCGTCGGGGAGGTTCTGGTCGATGCACAGGTGATAAAGTGTGGGAAGAAGTTTTCTCCTGCTCAGATCGCCGGTGCCGCCGAAGATGACCATTGTGAATGGTTCAATATTGATCTTTTCCCGGGTGATCTCGCATATCGGTGAAGAGAAGTCAGTGGCTGATGAGATGTCGGGGTTTTTTTCGGTCATCGATTATTGAGTTATTAAGTTATTGAGTCATTGCCCCTAAGTCTATGCCCTGCGCCCTTACCTCTATGCTCTAGGCCCTTTGCGCCACCCGTCATCCCTTCTTCTTATCAATTGATCCAAGGAGAGATTCAAAAGACTTTTGAAAGGAGACGACACCATCTTCAAGCAGCTTAAGACAAATATTTTCTGTATCAATACCTAATCCGTTCAGGGAATCCAGAATATCCTTTGCTTCACCTGCATCACCGGTAAGGGACTCTTTAACAGAACCGTGATCTATGAATAAGTCTAATGTCTTGTCCGGCAGGGTATTTACTGTCTGTTTACCGATCAATTCGGTTACATACTTGATATCACTGTAGCCCGGATCTTTGGTGCCTGTGGAACCCCAGAGGACCCTTTGAATATTGGCGCCTTTATCCTTCATTGGCTGGAATTCTTCTCCTGAGAAGATTTTATTGTACTCATGAAATATTATGCCTGAGTTGGCAACGGCCGCCTTTCCCCTGAGGGCCTTGAGTATATCTTTTATTTCGTTCTCCTGCTCCTGTGATAATCTTCCGTCAATCAGTTTATCGACCGCCGAATCAATACGGCTGACAAAGACGCTCGCGACTGAACGCACCTTGCCCGGGTCGATGCCCTTTTCAAGCAGTCTGTTCATGCTCCTGATGTATGAAGCAGCGGTTTTTCTGTATTGCTCCAGTGAAAATATGAGTGTAATATTAATGTTAATGCCTTCTGAGAGCAGTTCTTCAATGGCGGGAAATCCTGCGTCAGTTGCCGGGACCTTTAACATGACATTAGGGCGATCTACCTTCCTGTGCAGCCTCCTGCCTTCCTCGATGGTCTCTTCAGTCTTCATAGCAAGGTCAGGGTTAATCTCGAGGCTCACATAACCGTCCAGCCCCGCGGTGCTTTCATATACAGTCCTGAACATATCGGCAGCGTCCTGTACGTCCTTTATTGTCAACTCATCATAGATCTCAAAGGTTGACAGGCCCTTACCGGCCAGTTTCTTAATCACTCCGTCGTAATCAGAACTGGAGCTTATTGATTTATCAAAGATGCTCGGGTTGGAGGTCATTCCTCTTAAACCTGAACTGATCTGCCGCTGAAGCCTCCCGTCCTCAATCATTGCCCTGTTGATATTATCCAGCCAGATGCTCTGTCCCAATCCCGCGAGTTCCTCGATTTTAGTTCCAGACATTATCCCCTCCGTAATTTTCTCTTGATAACTTTTCTTATCGCTTCTGCAATATCAGAATCTTTCAGATGGTACTTTTTCAGCAGTTCTTCCGGCTCCCCTGATTCACCAAAAGAATCGTTTACCGCTATCATCTCCATCGGTACGGGGCTGTTCCTTGTTACGACCTCGGCAACAGCACTGCCGAGCCCCCCGGCCATCTGATGCTCCTCGGCCGTCACAATGGCGCCTGTTTCCTGAGCCGACTTAATTATGGCTTCACTGTCAACAGGTTTAATTGTATGCATATTGATTACTCTTACATCTATATCCTCACCCGCCAGGATATTGGATGCCTGAAGAGCTTCGTGCACCATCAATCCGCAGGCGATTACGGTAACATCTTTGCCTGCTCTCATAACATTTGCCTTACCAAGTATAAATTCATCAGAGTCTTTTGTAATTACCGGAAAGGGCGGCCTGCCCAGCCTCATGTATACGGGGCCGTCAATTTCCGCGATCGCGCGTGTTGCCTTTTTCATCTCAATTGCGTCCATGGGATATAATACCGTTATATTCGGCAATACCCTTGTAATAGCAAAGTCCTCAAGGCACTGGGCTGTAGCCCCGTCAGGGCCGACGGTAACGCCCGCGTGAGAGCCGATGATCTTGACGTTTCTCCTGTTGTAACATACGCTAACCCTCAGGAAGTCATAGGCGCGGTTGGTCAGAAAGGCGGCAAACGAACACGCAAAAGGTACGAGGCCCACCATACTCATGCCTGCGGCGGTCCCGATTACGTCCTGTTCGGCAATGCCGAGGTTGAAGAATCTTTCAGGGATCTCCTTCTTGAAATATTCCGCGCGCGTGGCGTCTTCCAGGTCTCCTGAGAGGACAACAATGTTTTTGTTCTCCTTTCCCAGCTCGAGAAGTGTCTCGCCAAAGGCATCTCTTGTGGGTTTCATATCAAACATCTGTATCTCCTGACAGCATTAAAAGCCCAGTTCCTTAAGGGCCGCCTCCAGCTCATCTTTATTCGGAGCCTTCCCATGCCATTTGGCCTGCCCCTCCATAAATGATATCCCTTTCCCCTTGACGGTGTTGGCTATTATTAAGGTAGGTTTCTCCTTTATGGTATCGAACTCGTCAAACGCACCTATTAATTCATTAAAGTCGTGCCCGTCAACCTCGATAGTGTGCCAGCCGAAGGCGCGCCATTTATCAGAGAGGGGTTCTTCGTTTTTAATCTCTGAAACAGGGCCGTTTTCCTGTACCTTGTTATAGTCGAGTATGGCGCAGATGTTGTCTATCCTGTGATGGCTCGCGGTCATGGCCGCTTCCCAGATTGAACCTTCCTGTATCTCCCCGTCGCCGAGAAGACAGTACGTATTGAAGTGGAGGTTTAGTATTCTTGCTCCAAGAGCGATACCGTTTGCAACCGACAGCCCTTGCCCCAGGGAACCGGTATTGAGTTCTACCCCGGGGACGGCTGTATATATATGACCCTGAAGACGGGAGCCCAGTCTTCTGAAGGTCTTCAATTCCTCTTTAGGGAAGTATCCGCGGTTGGCCAGAACGACATATGCGGCAGGACAGGCGTGACCCTTTGACAGAATAAACCTGTCCCTTAAAGGCCAGTCAGGCTGGTCAGGTTTATGGTTCATCCTGTAATAGTAAAGTGTGATCAGGATTTCAAGTTCTGAAAGAGATCCTCCGGGATGGCCTGAGCCGGCTCCGGCGATCGTTTCCAATATATCCCTTCTGAAATGACGTGCAAGTTCTTTCAGGGTACCGATATCTGCAGGTTTTGACGCCATAAAGACTATTTTCCTTTATCCGATCTTTTAACCGCGTGTCCTCCGAATTCATTTCTGAGTGCCGCGATGACCTTATCGCTGAATGACTCTGTCTGCCGGGAACTGAAGCGTTCCAGTAATGACAGGGTAATAATAGGAGCGGGAACATCCGCTTCTATTGCTTCCGCAACCGTCCAGCGCCCCTCTCCCGAGTCTTCAACATACCCCCTGATTGAATCGAGTCCCGGCTCTTTCCTGAAGGCCTCCTCGGCAAGCTCCAGAAGCCATGACCGGATAACACTCCCCTGGTTCCATAAATTAGCTATTTTGTGAAGATCGAGGTCAAACTCCTTTTTTGCGTTCATGATCTCAAAACCTTCGGCATAAGACTGCAACAGCGCATACTCTATGCCGTTATGCACCATCTTTACGAAATGGCCTGCCCCGTTTGGGCCGACATGTGCGTAACCATCTTCAGGGGCAAGGGTCTTCAGTACAGGCTCCGCCAGTTCAAAGGCTTCCTTTTCTCCGCCGATCATCATGCAATATCCGATCTTAAGTCCCCAGATGCCCCCGCTTGTACCTATATCAAGGAATGATATGCCTCTTTTTTTAAGTTCCTCCGCCCTTCGGATGGAATTCTTATACATGGAATTACCGCCGTCTATGATGAGATCACCATCACTTAAGAGGGGCGCCAGCACCTGTATCGACTCTTCTGTCGCGTCTCCGGCCGGAACCATTAGCCATATGACACGCGGGGAGTCCAACTGGTTCACAATATCTTCAAGTGATCCGGCGCCGGATGCACCCTTCTCTTCAGCTATCCTAATCGAAGACTCTGAACGCGCGTATGCGACAATATCGTGCCCGCTGTTGAGCAGGCGCTGGACCATATTCATGCCCATCTTTCCAAGTCCGACAAAACCGATCTTCATTCTGAACTCCTATTTATTGACAAACTCGTAATAATTCCTGAAAAGCAGTATTTAGTCATTCCCCGATACATCGGGACAGGCCCGAGGTTCTTTATCGGGAATCCAGATTATTTATTAAATTATATGGTTCCCCGATGGAGCCTGCCCACGAATTTTCTAATCGGGGACGGGGACGACGCCTGGATACCCGTTCCCTGCTTACTACCTGCTGGGACAAGCCCTGAACCGTATGGTACAGGGCAAGCTTCACGGGTATGACGATTTTTTACGAGTGCATCATTATTGTTGTCTGTAATATTAATGTCCCATGAGCCTCTTACAAAAAACGGACATTTATTAAGCATTATTCAATAGCTACCGTGACAATTCAGACAGCCCTTGACCATCCCCTCAGCAAGGATGTTGAATTTAGGGTCATATTTTACCCAGAACCAGTCTCCTCCGGCGGGGTTATAGCCCTTCACCTTGTACATAACCGTTACCGCGGCGAGATTCTTATCCTGAGTATAGTTTTCCTTTACGATTATCGAATTATTCGCCATACCCTTATGTTTCTTGATTGATTTATGCGCTATCTGGTTAACATATGTTGTCAATAAAGAGCCATGAGGTTCTTTTCCCTGATACATTTCTCCCTTGCCCGGCCATAATTTAAACTTCTTTTTATAAGGTTCCTGACCTATGATGTGCTGGCGAATGTCTCCTCCGGAAGGAATGGGCATCATCGTTCTGGATCCAAAGGCCTCTTTTTCATATGTAATAACCATATGGTCGTGTCCGGCGAATGCTATTACAGTTATAAGTAATACTGAAAAGAATACTGCTAAAAGAGCCGCATTTTTTTCATCTATTCCCCCTTATAAATATTAGAGTTTTGTTGACCGGGTTTCTCCGGATTATTTTATTGCATATATATGAATTATACTAAAATAATTATCCTCTATATATGATAAATATCATATTATTCTTCGGATATCAAGATTATACTATAAAATTACAATTAAGTATGAAATAATTTTACCTTTCTGATGAATACAGACGAGTTTCTTTTTATTATCAGGAATTTTACGAAACATGGGGGATTATCTCTTTGAACTTGCCGGTTTTTATACTATAATGATTTATACGCAGTCTCAGTCTTATTGATTACTTCATACAGCAAAAAACGTAATCCGGATATATGGTGTAATTGTCACTTATTATGAGCCAAAAAAGTAAAATACCGGTTAATAAGATACTTATAATCATCGTTGGGCTTGTTATGATAGCCGCTTTCAGGATATTCAATATCGGAGACTATCTCTCCCTCTCATATATAAAGGAATCCCAGCAGAAGTTTGCCGATCTTTACCTCCATCACAGGTTCGCCGTAATTAGCGGCTACATGGGAATCTATATCCTTGTGACCTCGCTGTCTTTACCGGGGGCGGCTGTTATGACCCTTGCCGGAGGGGCGCTCTTTGGCCTTGTAACAGGTACGGTCATTGTATCTTTTGCAAGCACAATAGGGGCAACACTCGCATGTTTTGTCGCAAGGTTTATCCTTCGAGACTGGATACAGGGAAAGTTTGGTGAAAAGCTAAAGACGGTCAATGAAGGGATCGGGAGAGAGGGGGCCTTCTGCCTGTTTACACTGCGCCTGATCCCGGTTTTTCCTTTCTGGCTAATAAATCTGGTGATGGGTCTTACCAAGATGCCGATCAGGACGTTCTACTGGGTTTCTCAGTTAGGGATGTTACCCGGAACGATCGTCTTTGTGAATGCGGGAAAAGAGCTGGGGCGTATAGACTCACTCTCCGGAATTCTTTCACCCGGACTGATACTCTCGTTTGTGCTTTTAGGTCTCTTTCCGCTCATCGCCAAAAAATCGATTGCGTTCTACAAAAAAACTCGGCCACAGACTGACACAGACTATAAACATATTTAAAAAAACAGAAGAAAATAAATACTCAGCCACGGATTTTAAGGACAGGGACAAAGGGAAAAGAGAAAAATAATTTGCCACAGACTAACACAGACTTTAAACTTAGACCTAAAAAAGAGGAACGTAACAGAATAATTATCCACTCTGCACTATGCATCGTGGACAGACTATCACCGACTATATGAAGAATGAGAATTTATGTAACCAGCAAATAAGGATTAAGGACTAATTATGTTTTTTTATTCTTGTAACTTTTTGTTTTTTTAGTCTGTGTGGGTCAGTGGCGAAAAAAGAGAGGGGGTGGCTGTTATGCCTAAATATGATTTTGATATAGGAGTTCTGGGAGGCGGTGCGGCAGGACTGACGGTTGCGTCCGGAGCCAGCCAGTTCGGGGCAAAGACAGTATTGATTGAGAAAGAGAAAGCACTGGGTGGTGACTGCCTTCATTATGGTTGTGTTCCGAGTAAAACCCTGATCAGGTCAGCACATATATACCACATGATGAGGAATGCAGAAAAGTACGGCCTGCCGCCTGTTGATCTCAAGCCGGTGGACTTCAGGGATGTTGCAAAGAGAATTCAGTCGGTTATTAACACTATACAGAAACATGACTCTGAGGAAAGATTTTGCAATCTTGGGGTCAAGGTAGAATTTGGGGATACAGAGTTTACAGATGAGCACTCTGTCCGGGTAAATGGCAAAGTATATTCTGCTAACAAGTGGGTTATTGCTACCGGTTCTTCACCGTCCATTCCACCCATAGAAGGTATTGAGCAGACACCCTATATTACAAATAAAGAAATATTTTCATTGGACAGATTGCCTGAATCCATGATTATTATTGGAGCGGGTCCGATTGCAATTGAGATGGCCCAGTCATTCTGCAGGCTTGGTACAAAGGTCGATGTTGTTCAACGAAGCGGCCAGATTCTTAGCAAAGAAGACAAAGATATGGCCGACATAGTTATGGATGTTTTAAAAAACGAGGGTATTACATTCCATATAAATTCAGGATTAGCCGGCGTAAAAGACCTGGGAGCTGAAAAGGAAGTGATTATCAAGACTCAGAATGGCAGCACAGAAAGCCTGAAGGCTGAACAGATACTTGTTGCATTAGGAAGGCAGGTAAATGTTAAAGGCATTGGGCTTGAGGGAATATCACTGGATTTTGACAAAAAAGGCATTAAAGTAGATAACCGGATGCGGACTAATCACAAACACATCTATGCTGCAGGAGATATAACAGGCGCATTTCAGTTCACTCATGCCGCCGGATATGAAGGTGGTGTTGCACTTAGTAATGCTATCTTGCACCTGCCCAAAAAAACTGATTATACGTATTTGCCGTGGTGCACTTATGCTGATCCGGAACTGGCAAGTATCGGAATGAATGAGAAACGTGCCAAGGAGGCAGGCATTGAATATTCTGTCTGGACTGAGGAATTTAAGGCCAATGACAGAAGCCTTGCGGAGGGGGAGGAGACAGGAAAGATCAAGATGATCCTTGATAGTAAAGGTAAGCCTGTCGGTATTCAGATCCTTGGCCCGCAGGCCGGTGAACTGCTGGGTGAGTGGGTAGCTGTTTTAAATGGCGGAGTTAAGCTTTCAACGCTGGCTTCCGCTGTTCATCCTTATCCGACTCTTGGCGAGATAAATAAGAGGGTTGTGGGAAATTATTTTTCAGGGAAGATCTTCTCGGAAAAAGTGAAGAAGACGCTCAAGTTTTTCTTTCATTTTAAAGGAAGGGCGTGTGGGTAAACAAGACAGGGAATAGATCAAAGGACTTAGGGTCAAAGGAAAGATAATTTGCCACTGACTCACACAGACTTCAAAAATAGACTTTGGCATAAAGACAAAAATATAAAGATTAATTATCCACTCTGCTCCTTGCATCGTGGACAGATTTTCACAGACTTTAAACGTAGAGGCAAAAAAAATAGAGAGAGGAAAAGAAGATTATCAAATATTTTTATAACGTCTAAGATGAATTAGGAAGTGCATTGTAGTGATAAAAGTAATTTTATTAATGGAGTTTTTTTAGTCAGTGAGAGTCTGTGGCAAAAAGAAAGGTTTGACCTTTTATCTTTGATTCTTTATTTTATCACTTGAATCCTGGAACCCTTTTCTGTATTTTACTTGCTATGTCACAAAATGTTCTGACATTTTTTATATTGCTGGCTTTCCTGCTTCTGCCAGTGACCCGGGCAATCTTCTCCATGAGCAATTCGATGACCTGTCTAACTGGAAGCCGTTACACTTCCCGAAGATAAATAAATATTCCCATTATTCCATCGAGAAGAAAGACGGGAGAAGTTACCTGAAGGCGGAGAGTAACGCATCCGCTTCAGGCATGGTTTTTATTAGGGAGTTCAACGTTTTTAAGTATCCAAAGGCCAAGTGGGCATGGAAGGCGAATAAAGTATACGAGAATGGAAACGCGGAAGAGAAATCAGGAGATGATTATCCGGTTCGCGTCTATATATTCTTTAAATATGAACCTGAAAAGGCCTCATTCAGCAGGAAGGTGAAGTATGGAATCGCGAAGAGACTATACGGTGAGTACCCCCCTCACAGCAGTCTGAATTACATCTGGGCAAACAGGAAGCACGACAGGAGGGTGATTCCCAGCGCCTTTGCGTCTGATTCCATGATGATAGTTCTTCAGGCAGGTTCTGAAAAAATTGGTGAATGGGTAGAAGAGAATGTTGATATAGTAAGGGATTACAGGGAGATATTTGGGACAGACCCTCCTCCTATGACCAGTATTGCGATCATGAATGACTCTGACAACACCGGCGAGAGGCCGGTCTCTTTTTTCGATTACATAGAGGTGTACAGGTAGTTAATAAATGATAAACGATATCACTACAGGGAATGCGGCTTCTGACGGAAACGACTTTAGCTACTGGTTTGTGGGCCGGATCGAAGAGTGGTGTAAAGAGAAGGGTATCCATTTTAATGCCGGGAAGTTCGGTCTTCGAAATACTGATGACATTGAGATTAAGTGGGGGATTTACAAAGAGGGAGAAGAGAGGAACGAATGGGCAGGGCGTTCAGACAGGACGGCAATGAGCATCCTTATCAGGGGAGACCTGCTATTTACATTCACTGACCCTGAAGACCGGGGAAAAACCAGAGAGGTGAGGCTTGAGGCTGAAGGCGACTATGTGATTTGGCGCGAAGACGTCCTGCACACCTGGAGGATGGATAAGGACTCCGTAATCCTTACCCTGCGCTGGTAGAGCACACACTTATTTAGTAATAATATCTGTCAATTTCTGTCGTTCACTTGTAATTCCGTGCCTTTCTGAGTACATCCAGATGCAACAATATATATACCGCAATGCAATCAAATTAAATAAAGTAATAGGCCCCCGGATTCGTAGTCCGGGACTCTATTTGATCTAGTTATAAGTGTGAAATTACGATAAATATTACAGTGCGGGGATTTTGTGTCCGGGGAATTAATTTATCGGAACTATTGTTCTAAGATGAAGTTCTCAAAGGTCATTTCTCCATCGTTGACAGTAACGTCACCTACGACGATTGTATCGCCCACAACAGTTGAGAAATCTTCATCATAACCGCCCTTCAGAATAATTGATTTATTAATGTCCAGTGTAAGCTCTTCAGTGAATGTACCGGTATGTACTTTAATGGTACTGCCGTCACCTGCGTTTTCATACGCTGACTGAATAGTGGAATCATATGTCAGTATAGACCCCTCTGACATTTGACCAAATCATTTTATGCCCAGTTGCTTCAGATGCCGATTTCATAGTCACAGGGACAGGGTGCCCCTTATGCTGACTTCAATGAAATATAATGTTATCGTTGTAAATTGGGATTACATGCACCCCAATTTTCCCATTGACAGAACATTCCTTTGAGTATTACAATATAGTAAAGTAATGTATCTTGGAAAGGTAAGGTGATATTTGATGACAACCGTTGCAGTAAAGATCACAAGTAAAGGGCAGGTTACCATCCCAAAAGAGATACGGGAAAGGCTCAATTCCAACACGGTATATTTTGAAATAGTGGGTGATACGATTGTTGTAAGGTCGGTAAAGGATGAGGCAGGATCGTTAAGCGAATACGCCGGTAATGTAAAACGCGGCTCATCAATGAAGAAGATGAAAGAAAAGGCATGGGAGGAGGCTGTCCATGAAAAAAGCCGCAAGAAGTCTTCCTGACACAAATATTATAATCCGATATCTTGTAAAGGATAACCCCTCCCTCTTTACAAAGGCAAAAGGCTTCTTTGATAAGGTCAAAGACGGCAGCGAAAAGGCCGTTATTCTTGAAAGCGTGATCGCTGAGTGTATTTATGTGCTGACAAAAATCTATAAGGTGCCGAAGGGCAAGGCATCGGATAGTTTGATTAATCTTCTGCATTATAAGGGGATTACTAATGAAGACCGGAAAGAGCTTATTATTGCACTGACCATTTTTTCAGACACAGGCCTCGATATTGTTGATTCTATTTTATGCGCAAAGGCATCCGGTAGCGGTGCGAATCTCTTTTCATTCGATGAAGAATTAAACAAATTCGCAAAAAGCTTATGAATGTCTTTACCTTAATAGACAATGTTATATACTACTATCAACAATACGTTGAAAAGGTATCACTTTTCCTGACTTCTACGCTTAAATTTACTTTAACCGTTCCAATCTCCTTTGCTTATGCACTTTCGAGCTGCCTACTTCCGGTGCTAAGGACTCGATAGAAAACATTTAAAAACAATTTATTTTAGCTTCGGGATCAATACCCCGTGGCTTGCCACGTTCGTCATACCCGCCCCGAAAGTTCGGGATAAACTTCAGCGGGCCTGCCTGCCGGTATCCAGAAATGCAAAGTACTAAGCGGTTTCTGGATTCCCGATCAACAGACCTCGGGCCTGTCCCGACTCGTCGGGGAATGACTGAAGTTGATACCCCGTCCGCTTGCGGCGGGGAGTCTTCATTAAGGTTAACCAGCTACCTTTTAATAACTTAAAGTTGCAAAAATTAACCCTTTGCGCCTGCATAATTGTTACGTATACAAAACATGATATGATATAAGCATGTTCTCTATGGATAATGAAGCTATAATCAGGCTGGGTTCTTTCTTCGGTATCTTTGCTGTGATGAGCATATGGGAAGTATTGGCTCCAAAAAGAGCATTGACGACTTCAAAAGCGGTCAGATGGGGCAGTAATCTTGCTATCACTTTTATTAATTCGCTTCTTCTGAGGTTTATATTCCCGGTTCTTGCCATAGGGGTAGCATACATTGGGACTGAACAGGGGCTTGGGATCCTGAATAAAGTTGAGATCCCTGAACTTATATCCGGATTGATAGCCATCCTGGTTCTGGATTTCTTCATTTACGCGCAGCACTGGGCATTTCATATGCTTCCGCATCCCTGGAGACTTCACATGATGCATCACACGGACATGGACATCGATGTAACGACAGGTGCGCGCTTTCATCCGATTGAGATACTCCTTTCGATGTGCATCAAGGTATCGGTAGTGCTGATAATAGGTGCCCCTCCATGGTCGGTTCTCATATTTGAGGTCCTCCTTAATGCAACTGCGATGTTCAACCACAGCAATGTTCATATCCCCGCTAATATAGACAGGATTTTGAGGCTGTTTGTCGTTACACCTGATATGCATAGAGTGCATCACTCGGTAATAATTAGAGAGACAAACAGTAATTACGGGTTTAATTTTCCCTGGTGGGACCGTATCTTCAAGACTTACAACGCCCAGCCGGTAAGGGGACATACGGGCATGAAGATAGGACTGGCAAACTTCAGGGACCCCAAAAGACTGACCCTGCCGTGGCTGCTGGCGATCCCCTTCCTTGGGAAGGACAGATAGCCCTTCAGCTCTTGCCCTATTCTTGTAAGCCTAATGATTCAAAGATAAAATCAGTCAGGTGTATTAGTCTCTTACAGCTATTTCCTGAGACAAACTTCTCGTTAATATCAGGAATAACCTTCAATTAATAGTGCGTTGATCCTCCTTTTCTTTGATATAATATAAGTATAAAGAGGGGGATCAATTCAGGCTCAATTAAACTCGATATTGATCCTGATTTTTGAGGAAAGGGGGTGAAGAGATGTTAGGTACAGTCAATAAAAAATATGGTGTGATCGGCATGGCCTTCAGATGGATCATAGCGGTCTGTATCGCTCTGGGCCTGATCGTTGCGGTTGTATCTATAACCGGCACAGACGCATACGCGGGTGCTGCTACATGCGGCAAAGACAAGTATTGTGGAATCAAAGGAAAAAGCTTCGAGTCCATCTACTATTCAAACGGCGACTCAGGGCTGGTAGTTCTCTATGATAAAGGCAAGGTTGGGGATATCAGGGCATGGGTTTCTGAAGAGCAGTATAGAAAAGGAAGAGGAACTGTTGAGGATGCTGTCTACTTCCTGCGTGGTGATCAGGAATATGCGGGCTTCAAGGTGGTAAAAGGCAAAAAGTCCACGGGATTCTTCAGAAGCGAAGTGGTAGACGGACTCTATGTGGTTGTGCCGAAACATGAGATGACAAGCGTCTCCAGAGCACCGGGATACAGGTTTTCAGAAAAAGGCGGCAAGCTCACGCTTTATATCACTGATTTTGATATGGGCGAGGAAGATTGATGGATTCGCAAAAAGTCATGGGATGGCTAAGTAAAAATTCGATATACAAGGCGTAGTGTATTTTTATAGCTGAGACTATACTTATAGTATGTCGAGGATTTCAAAATGCGCTGCAACGCAGTAGATCGGACTTTTTACGACGCCATCATGATTAAATTAGAACCGATTGTTAATCCTTAAAGATATTAGCACTAAAACTAGCCCAGCCCTTTTTCAAGCAGACTCCGTAGCAGAGGGGGTATAGCGTTCAAAACGCCTGCTCTTCCTGTTTTTATATTTTCATTGCTGGGTTGAGGGGCTACAGGATAATTTACCTTCCTTAAGGGATACAAGGATGGCTTTTTTATGAGGTTTTTCCTGGAATTGTGTAGTGTTAATGTGTAATAAGATGCTATAAATAAGGCTTGTCATTCCCCTTTTCCAAAGGGGGAAAACAGCATTCATGCCCCTCTTTGAAAAGACCCGTTGCTCCGCCCCGAGGCGAGGGGGTAAGGGGAGATTTTTATAATGCTGTCCGAATTAGTTTTTCTAAAAAGCTATTTTGGACAGATGTGAAAAAAAATAATAAAAGATAAAAGATATGGTAATGTTTTAAAATTATACAGTTTTCCTCTGCAGATGGATCATAGCCAAGAGTAGACTTTGATCCTTAATAATATATAAGGAAATATATGCTTCAGAAGATTAATCCTCTCAAGACAGAGTCATGGAAAAAGCTCTCCTCGCATTACGAGTCGATCAAGGACGTACAGATGAAAGAGATGTTTCAGGAGGACCCGGAACGTTTCTCTGAATTTTCCCTTGAGTTTGAGGACATTCTTGTCGATTTTTCCAAGAACAGAATAAACAGGGAAACCGTGGAGCTATTTCTTCAGCTTGCCGAAGAGGTGAAGCTGAAAGACGCGATTGAGAAGTTATTCAACGGGGATAAGATAAACGGGACCGAAGACCGCGCCGTTCTTCATACCGCGCTGAGGAACAGGTCAACCAGCCCTGTTTACGTTGACGGTAAAAATGTGATGCCCGGGGTTAATGCAGTCCTGAACCAGATGAAGGACTTTTCAGAGGAGGTTATCTCAGGCCGGTGGAAGGGATATACAGAAAGGCCTGTTACGGATATCGTAAACATCGGGATCGGCGGGTCAGACCTGGGCCCTGTTATGGTTAGCGAAGCATTGATACCGTACCGGAAACCTCATATTAATAATCATTTTATATCAAATATTGATGGCACCCATATTGTTGAAACTCTTAAACAACTCTCTCCCGAGACAACGTTGTTTATGATCGCGTCAAAGACCTTTACCACACAGGAGACGATGACCAATGCCCATACCGCGAGAAGGTGGTTTCTTGATTCCGCAAAGGATGAGGCTCACGTAAAAAAGCATTTTGTTGCCCTCTCAACAAATACTGATGAAGTAATGAAGTTCGGTATTGACCCGGATAATATGTTTGTATTCTGGGACTGGGTCGGGGGCAGGTACTCCCTCTGGTCCGCGATAGGGCTTTCAATTGCCTGCTCAATAGGGTTTGATAACTTCATTGAGATGCTTGAAGGCGCGCATGCGATGGATAAACACTTCAGGGAGACCCCGTTCAGAGAGAATATTCCTTTAATAATGGCATCTATAGGCGTCTGGTACAATAACTTCTTTGGTGCCGAGACAGAAGCGATCCTTCCTTATGACCAGTACATGCACAGGTTCCCGGCCTACTTTCAGCAGGGGAATATGGAGAGCAACGGCAAGTTTGTTGACCGGCAGGGTGATGAGGTCGCTTATCAGACAGGGCCCGTCATCTGGGGCGAACCCGGAACGAACGGACAGCACGCCTTTTATCAGCTTATACATCAGGGGACCAGGCTTATCCCCTGTGATTTTATCGCCCATGCTGCAAGCCATAACGATACAGGAGATCATCACAGGATACTTCTCTCAAACTTTTTTGCTCAGACCGAGGCATTGATGATGGGTAAGACAGAGGGGGAGGTTGCTGAAGAGCTCAGGTCATCTGGAAAGAGCGAAGAGGAGATAAAGAGGCTGGTTCCTTATAAAGTATTTAAGGGGAACAGGCCGACTAACTCAATACTGTTGAAGAAGCTGACGCCGCGGACGCTCGGAAGCCTGATCGCCATGTACGAGCATAAAATTTTTGTACAGGGTGTCATATGGAACATATTCAGTTTTGACCAGTGGGGAGTTGAACTCGGCAAACAGCTTGCGAAGAGTATATACCCTGAACTTGAAGGTGATGAAAATATTTCATCACATGATTCATCCACAAACGGACTTATAAATAAATATAAGGATATGAGGAGATGACAACATATATATCAGTGAGGCAGATATAAAACATATTAGCTGATATTTTAATAATTATAGGATTCTGTTCATTCCTTTCATATTATTTCTGTCATTTGTTCCTCATTCTGCCGCAATCCTGCTACCATCCCATGACTTGACTCATTCCTCCTGATTTTGAATCCTGCCTCAGAATTCTGTATGTCAACTGGCAAACAAAATGATAACTGAACCCTGAAGCTATCCCACAAACAGGCCAGGTGTTTTCATATATTAATTCACTACTTCTTCACAATTATTTCATATTGCCTTCATAATTAATATTAACACCTACAATAGTTCTAAAAGCACAAATCATGAAATATCATTAAGTATGGGGGTGATAACCTGTAGTCATAAAGAGGTTTGTAGTCTTGAGGAACTAATTTCTAAGGCTGATAAATTGATGTATGAACAGAAAAGGAATAAGCAATACCCTAAATAGTAAGTTGTCAGTCATATATCACCATTTCTTACTATTGAGTTGCAGCTGTTATTTATTATTGTTTATTGATCTTTAGCATCTGCTTTTGAATCTCTATCACCCTGTTCTGCAGATCCTTCATCTCTTCCAAGGTCACAGAGCCCTTGTCTATCATAAAGGACATTCTGTTCATTTCAGCGGCAACATCCCTCATTAATTCGGAAGTCTTATGCATCCTATCTCTGGACATCTCTCCGTTCATCATCCCGGAAATCTCCCCCATCATAGTTGACATATCCAGCGTTGTCCCCTTAATAACACCCATCATCTGGCCGTGCTCCACTATCTGACCGGTCTCCATCATCTCCTGTCCTTGCATCATGTGACTGTCTCTTATCATGCCATGACCCATCTGGGCAAGACTGTAAGAAGTCGTTAATCCAAAAAAGAGAATCGCCATAACCATTACCTGTTTCATTATCATGCCTCCATTTCTGAATAATTACTCTGTATTTTTAAATTTTTTATACTCCACCCAATCCGTGATCTGATACACATCACCTTTTGGTGGAAATTGCACTTCTTCCCAGGTGTCTATAGTGTAGTTATGTAAAGCAATCTGCATATCCCTTCTGGGAATAGCTTTGGTACTCGTCCAACGTTTAATACCGTCTATATAGAAATCAACTCTGTCGGGATACCAGTCAAAACGATAATCATGCCACATGCGGATATCAAAAGAAGGATCTTCCCATATAAAAGAGTTGTGAGTTGGGGTCTGCTCTCCTCCTTCCATCCCTGTTGCCATGTACCATGTTGTAAAGAGGACCGCATGAGGTTTTGCGGTGATGAATTCAAAGTCAATCTCGTCATGCGTGCCGTCAGAAAAAACATTCGTAATTTCTGAACAGGTAAAAAAACTGGCAACAGCACCGGGAGCGCCGGATATCTTCATCCTTGCGGAATAAGAACCATAGGTAAAATGTTCTTTTGTGTAGATGAAGCCGGAAGGGTAGATATCGCTTTCAGACCTGCCGAGACGTAAATAGTTTATCCCTGATATATTTGATACCATATCAGGATCACCCCTGAAATTATACATTGTAAAAGTAGGCATTCCCCACCTGAAGACAGACAGCCTTTCTGAAGAAAAGTCCTCCCTGAAAGACGCTTTTTCTTCAAATTCCGCTGATTCGGAGCAGCCAGAAGATATAAAAACAAAAAGAACAGTAATAAATATCCTTAATAACAGTCCTATCACTATATAAACCTCCGAGTTGGTGTATTAGCTTATATCCTTCTTCTTTTCTTCAAACTCTTCTTTGCTTATCTCTCCTTTTGCGTATCTCTTCTTCAGAACATCAAGGGCCGTCTCTGGTTTTCCATCTTCCTTTGTTCCGCGCATAACCAGCCTGATGAGAAATACAACACCGATAATCACCAGGATCCAGAACAGAATCATGAATAGTCCTCCGCCAAACCCCATTCCCCATCCATAGTCCATATGCATTAAGACCTCCTGTTAAAGGTTTTCAATAATCTTCTTCAGTTTGCTCTGAACCTCTGAAGTATCCATCTTATCTCTGATTTTGAGATCCATATATTGATTGCCGGACTTCCAGACTAATGATCCTTTACCATTAGAGTTTTACCCTACGCAATCTGAGAGCATTGCCCACTACTGATACAGAGCTGAAACTCATGGCGGCAGCGGCGATAATCGGGCTCAGCAGTATGCCAAAAAACGGATAGAGAACACCCGCTGCAATAGGAATTCCAAGGGAGTTATAACCAAAAGCGAAAAAGAGGTTCTGCTTGATATTGCTCATTGTTGCCCTGCTCAGAAGCCTTGCCCTGAGAATACCCCTGAGGTCCCCTTTTACCAGCGTTACCCCGGCGCTTTCCATCGCAACATCAGTACCTGTTCCCATTGCAATGCCAACATGTGCCTGTGCCAAAGCTGGTGCGTCGTTGATGCCATCGCCAGCCATTGCAACAATACGTCCCTCATTCTGGAATTTCTTCACCGCGTCAGCCTTCTGGTCCGGGAGCACCTCGGCAACCACATCGTCAAGACCGAGTTTTTTCGCGACAGCCTGTGCAGTCGTTCTACTGTCACCTGTGAGCATTACAACTTTTACCCCGTCTTTATGGAGCCCTGCAATGGCTTCAGGCGTGGTCTCTTTGATCGGATCTGCTACCCCAATCAGTCCGGCTGCCTTTCCGTCCACTGCGACGAACATCACCGTCTGTCCGTCTGAGCGCATGGCCTCAGCCCTTTCGGACAGGTCCCCCGGATCGATATTCATATCATCAAGGAGTTTACGGTTGCCGAGCAATATTTTTCGCCCTTCCACAATACCTGAAACGCCCTTTCCGGTTATAGACTCAAAAGATTCCGTATTTGTCAGGGTAATGTCTTTTTCTTCCGCTCCTTTTACAATTGCAGCCGCAAGGGGATGTTCGCTTCCCCTTTCAAGGCTGGCCGCAAGTGAAACTATCTCTTCTTCTTCAAACCCTGCTGACGTTACTATTTCCACGAGTTTTGGCTTGCCGACGGTAAGTGTCCCTGTCTTGTCCACCACAAGGGTATTCACTTTTTTCATTACCTCAATCGCCTCAGCATTTTTAAACAGCACTCCCATGGTTGCCCCCTTTCCTGTAGCAACCATAATGGACATCGGGGTTGCAAGACCGAGCGCACAGGGACATGCAATAATAAGCACTGCAATCGCATTAATGAGCGCGTAGACAAAACGGGGTTCCGGCCCAATCCATGCCCAGACAACGAATGTTAAGACCGCAATCGCGATCACAGTCTGGACGAAATACCCGGCAACAATATCCACGAGCTTCTGGATAGGGGCGCGGCTCCTCTGGGCCTCAGCCACCATCTTGACTATCTGAGCTAAGAGGGTATCAGCTCCGACTTTTTCCGCCTTCATAACCAGCGAGCCAGTACCATTTATCGTGGCTCCTATGACACGCTCTCCAGTCTCTTTTAAGACAGGAATAGGTTCGCCTGAAACCATAGACTCATCAACCGAACTTGCCCCTTCAGTCACAATCCCGTCAACAGGGATCTTCTCTCCGGGGCGAACGCGAAGCAGATCACCGGGATGGACCTGTTCAAGAGGAATGTCTTCCTCTTTTCCATCCCTGATGCGTCTGGCTGTCTTGGGCGCCAGCCCGAGAAGGGCCTTAATGGCCGCTCCTGTTTGACTCCGGGCCTTCAGCTCAAGCACCTGGCCAAGCAGCACAAGCGTAACGATTACAGCAGCGGCTTCAAAATACATACCCACTTCACCGCTCTCACCCCTGAAGGAGGCAGGGAAGATTTCAGGAAAGAGTGCGGCTATTACACTATATAAATAGGCAACACTCACACCAAGCCCAATCAGGGTAAACATATTGAGATTACGGGTAACTATTGATTGCCAGCCGCGCACAAAAAACGGTAATCCTCCCCAAAGGACGACAGGCGTGGCAAGAAAAAGCTCCACCCACCTTCTTATCTCCATTGGAATCAGGCTGTCAATGTTAGTACCGATAATTAGTCCACCCATGACCATTATTACCAGCGGGGCCGTAAGAAATGAGCTGACCCAGAAGCGCCTTGTCATATCAATCAGCTCGGGGTTCTTTTCCTCCTCTTCTGAAACAGCCATCGGTTCAAGCGCCATTCCACATTTTGGACAGTTACCCGGCTCATTCTGGAGAATCTCCGGGTGCATGGGACATGTCCATTCTGTTTTTGATGGCGCTAATGAAGGGACAGCCTGTTCAAGGGCCATTCCACACTTGGGGCAGGAGCCAGGACCTTCCTGACGTACTTCGGGATGCATGGGACATGTAAAGGTTTCACCCTTTGCTGAGGTTTCTTTTTCCGGGCCGGAAACTGTATCACCTGTGAAGGTATCAGGATTTTTATCAAACTTGACCTTGCACGACGGCGAACAAAAATGATATGTAGAGCCGTTATGGGAAGATGTGCCTGTTGCATCCTCCTCTTCAATGGTCATTTTACAGACAGGATCAATAGTCTTCATAATATTACCCTCCCTATAAGAATGACAGTCTCCCCATTAAAACAGCTCACAGTTTATCCTATTTATGAAAAATAAGATAAAAACAGGTTACTTGAATTTCATCATATTAAACCTCTTCTCCATGTCTTTCATATGATCATTTATACTATGTATCTCTTTCTGAGAAGCACTTCCTTTTTGCATGATTTCAGACATGTATTTGATGTGTGAAGACATGTCCATCATGATTTTTGACATCTCTCTCATATCTGATGAATTCATATCCTTATGTATTACACCAGACATCCTCTGCATCATATCGGTCGCGTGTTTCATGTTTAATCCCATCCCGCTCATCATGTCTCCATGCATCATCATGGAACCCTGTCCCTTCTGATCACCCATCATTCCGCTCCCCATCATGCCACTTCCCATCTTCTTCGGATCGTCCATGCCGCCATCATCTGCATATATATATGTGAAGGCTCCGGCAACTAACATAATACTTAAAGCTAATATCAATAACTTTTTCATCTCTTCCTCCTTTTTAATATCAGGATAAAAAACAGGTTATCAGGCTTATCAACAGCACCTCCTTTTTTAAATTTACTTATAAAAGATTTTGCGTCATTGAACTATTCTTTAGTTCCATGACGCTCTGACTTGCTATCTGTAACATTTCCCGTAGTCGTATCAATAATGTAATATCCACTATGATGCCCATATTTGCCTACTTCCGTCGCCCATGCAGAAATCTGGTATCTACCTATTTCTTCATTCCCGCTTTCTGCCCTTGCAGTATTCATTGAGAATATCCCCGACATGAAATTCAACAAAAGCAAAAGTGCCAATAACCCGAAAAAAAGTTTCTTATAAAGATTGATAGACTCGTAATAAATCCTGAAAAGTAGTTTATTGTCATTCCCCGACACATCCCCGAATAATCGGGACAGGCGGGACAGGCCCGTGAAGCTTGTCCCAGCAGGCATTAAGCAGGGAACGGGAATCCAGTATTTTTAAATAGTTACATATTCCCTGGATACCCGTTTTCACGGGTATGATGACTTTTTACGAGTGCATCAATAATAACTTTTTCATTTATTCTTCCTTTCCTGTAGATTCGTTTTTCTGATATTAAAACTCTCCTCATATTAAGTCAATAAGAATTAAATGTCTGCTCAACCTCATTTCTCTACACCGATCTGCGATTCATGAAATTGTATATAGGCACAAAAACAATGCCTGTATATATCCCATAAAGGAAACTCTCAACAAGACCGAGAACGAATCCTCCGAATGTCAACCACTTGAAAGCTGGAAGAACTGACTCAAGAAAGGCAGACATTCCGTGCAGTCTCTCGGGAACAATAAGCCCGTAAACAATACAGATAACGTATGAGATGACCAGGAATATACCTAATGACCAGCTCACGACCCTTATATTTAATGGCATGAGCTTCCTGCTTTTTTCTCAGATGATCCTTTATCTGAATGTCTATGTTCATCATTACCTTTATCCCCGCCATGTTTCCCATGTCCTCCACAGCATCCGCGACCTGATAGATGCATACCGATAAATATAGCGGCAAAAAGGATGAATATCCAGTTTTCCATTATCCATTCCATGATAACAACCTCCTTTTAACAGTTTAGACCTATAACTGATTAATAGCGTTGTCCTATTTTGCTGTTTTCTGATCCTTTCGAAGATTCAATATATATTGCCTAGCTGCAAGAGCAGCCTTTGCCCCTTCGCCAGATGCTATGATTATTCTTTTACCAAACGCATTTGTGACATCACCAACAGCATATATACCAAGCTGAGAAGTTGAGCAATCAGAACCGATCACAATTTCGTCTCTTTCATTCAGTTTAACGATATCTGAAACCAGTGAAGAGTTTGCTTTTAAGCCAATCGCAATGAATACACCTTTAACAGGAATTTCTATAGTTTCTTTCGCGGCTTTCCTCCTGACCTTAATGTTAGATAAAGTACTATCACCAGCAAATTCAATAACCTTATACCCTTCGTATTTCTTTAAATTCTTAAATTGACTAACCCTCTCAATTATCACCGGGTCTGCAGTAAGCTCTGAATCAGAGATAAGGTGAATATTGCCGGCTACATTACGAAGATTTTCAACCATCTGCAAAGCTGAATTTCCTCCTCCTATTACAGCAACATCCTCTCCCTGAACAAACGATAAATCCTGAATGTTTCCATAAAAAACCCCTTTTCTCTGAAACTCCTCCTCTCCCTTCACATTCAGCCTTCTTCTCGTCATTCCTGTAGCAATAATCAGTGTTTTTGCAAAGTACTTATTAAGTTCAGATGTTGTGATATTAAAACCACCCTCAACCGGCTCTATCTTCTCAACATCGCTCATCATATGATCAATATAATGAGAATGGATTAACTGATATCGAAATTTCTCTACAAGTTCAGGTCCTGTAATAAAATCGAAACCCATGTAGTTCTCTATCTTTGTGCTGTCTATTGCCTGTCCACCGAGGTCTTTTGTTATAAGAAATGCATCCACCTTGAGTGTTGCAGCATATACAGCAGCTGTCAGCCCTCCCGGACCTCCTCCGATAATTATCAGGTCATAGGAAGTACGGGGCAGTTCACAGACCTTCTCCACCACAAACTTATCCCTGCAGCCTTCAGAGCAGAAATAATGCATCTTCCCGCCGCAATCTCTTGTAAAAGCCTTGCTTTCCTCAACATCCATATTACATACAGGGTCTCTTTTCATAAACTCACTCTCTTGCTCATTTTAAAGTTTCTTTTGTACGTATCTTTATTAATTCCTTAACTTCCTGAACAGTTATTATTCCATCTCCACGTGTACCGGTTTGGGTTAAATCCAGAATTGTCTCAATAACTTTATCGACTTCATTATCGTGCAGTATAATCTCAACTTTATTGTGTACACTATAGTTTCTGTATAAAATAACCTCTTCTCCTCTCCCTTTAACTTCTGAAACCGTTATTCCTTTAACCCCAAGTTTATTGAGTCCTGCTATAACCTTCTCCAAACAAAGACTTCTTATTATTGCCGTAATAAGTTTCATAACCTCACCTCCACTCTCTTTCATTGCCAATCAACTTCCGCCAATAATTACAACTCCTGGCTCTGCTTTATTGGAGCTCAACCACTTATGTTTAATATTTATTTCTTGTCAGTTACTTGCTTAAACACACTCTTATGCATCTTCTCTACCTGTTTAATAACCTCAAGCATCTTATCTCCCAGAATGTGAAGATCATCCATAATCTTCTGGTCAAAACTACCCTCTTTATATAGTTCCTGCATCGCCTTGCCCTCAAGCATCTCTTTGATAATGCCTTTCCCGTCATTCACCATTATAGTCCCGTGCACAAGGGCCTCCCTGTCCAGTTTTTCTGACATACCAAGCTGTCCGAGCATCTGCAAATCAGCACCTTCAAGTGCAACTCTGAGGCCGTGGTTCATGAATCTCATAGTCATATGCATATCATGTAGAGCACTCTTGGCCGGTTTTTCGGCGTATACACTACCGGAAAAGAGTATTACTAAAAAAACAATTAGAGTTGATGAAAAGGTCTTCATTTTTTTCTCCTTTACCTGGTTCCGCTCTGTTTGACTGATTGTTTTGGCATTTATCTCTAATTTCCACTAAATAAGGTTCCAAATCTATAAATATTGTTCTTCAATATTTAGAGAACGGTTATTTCCCTCTTCTTATGCACAAACTCCTCTTTGCCTATATCTCCGTTTGCATATCTCTTCTTGAGGATATTTAGCGTTGTCTCGGGCTTTTCTTCACCCTTAGAGTCACTCATAGCCAGCTTAACTAACAGGACAATTCCTGCAATCACAAAAACCCAGAAGATGATCATGAATAAGCCTCCAAATCCCATTTGCATAATATCTCCTCTCTAATTATCAGTCATATTCTTTTCAGTCTAATGACAGCATCCATGCCCTGATTTGCCTGATTCCTCAACATACTTCTCGGGCTCACTGTCAAAATCAGCCTTGCAGCCAACTGCACAGAAATAATAGGTTTCCCCTTTATAGGTGCTTGTTGCTGCCGCTTCCTTCTCATTTACTTCCATTTTACATACAGGATCTTTTGCCATGATTAAACCTCCTTATGCCTGATTTCAAATAAACCTTATCAAGCTGTCTTTCTGAATCTTGTGACAAGTTCTATCACTTCTTCGATCTTTTTATTTCTTTCAACTGCCGACTTTCCTTTTACCGCATGTGTGAAACAGCTTTCAAGATGCCTTTGAAGGATATTATTCTCTACGCGTTGTATAGCCCCGATCACGGCATGAAGTTGTGTAAGTATGTCCACACAATATCTCCCTTCCTCCACCATCTTCTGAACACCTCGAATCTGGCCCTCTATCTTCTTCAAAAATACCAGTTGTTCATCATGAGTTGGATGTTTCATGCTCTTTTTATTAACACCTCCTTTCTACTATTCTTAATTATAATATACCATACCCCCCTATGGTATGTCAAGGGTAAAAAACTAAAACTAAGAGAATATGTCCTAATATATTTTTCAGGATATCTTTCAAATAAAATCAACATTATCAGGTCTGGAAGCAGGTGCAACATTATGGCATCGCACCTGCCTCAAATACTGTTGCCATCAGCAGCAGCCGTGTCCGCTCTCATGCTTTTTTGCATTAGCATGTCTTCCTCGATGACTTTGAACGTCTTCTGCATGGCCTCCTTTTGCCCTATTGCCGAATATAAACATTACGGCAATAAGTCCCAAAAGGAAGATATACCAATATTCTGTTATCCATTGCATTTGAATACCTCCTTATATTCTTTATCTACAGAATAGCAATGAAATGTGAAGATAAAATGAAGAGTATTGAATAAACCGTGTAATCAATACTTGTTGCTTCGCAGGGCTGAGAAAAAGGAGGATTTAGCTAATAAAATAATTATCTATAGTGACTTCTACTTATGGGGTAGGCATAACTCATTGCAGTTCAGACAGAATTGAGATTTACTGACCTTTATCAGTGTTACTGATTGAAGCATTTCCTCTGTGTTTCACAATAGCCTGAACAGTCCATATCACTAACAATGTTAATACTGCTACTATTGAAAAAGTAAAGAGCCTGTCTGAGTATTCTTTCAGCTTTTCCATTTCAAATCCGAAGACAGTATAAACGATTGTGGCCGGGAGCATACCTATCCCGGTTGCAAGTATAAACGAACGTACCTTCATGGTGCTGAGACCTGCCGCGTAACTGATGAAATCAAAAGAGATAAAGGGCAGGAGACGGGCAGTCAGAATTACCTTGAATCCGTATTTGCTGCTTATGCGGTCTATATACTCGAAGCCTTTTTTATGCCTCAGAATTTTCTTTGAAAAACTTGCAATAAAAAGCCGGGAGATAAAAAATGAAACAAGCGCCCCGCACATCGCCCCGACCCATGATATGACAGTTCCCCAGTATACGCCAAAAACAAGACCGTTTGCAGCCGTAATTAAGAAGGCAGGTAACGGAGCTATTAATGCCTGAGTTATCATCAGCATAATACTCATGAGAGGCGCGGCGACACCCCATGAGAGAATAAGTTCTTTTATATCCGTAAGTGACTCACCTGCAAGAATAACGCAGGTTTTCTGAATGTGATGATGTATTGAGAAGAATAATACGAGAAAAATAACAAGAGTTAATAACAGAAAAATTAGTATCCTGGGCCTGGTTATGTCAAGTCTTACAAAGACAAGGCCGATAACCAGGATCCCCAAAAACAATAATGTCAAACCATAAATTTCCATAGTTCTTAACTATTTCTCTTTACTTTATAACAATATATATCAATTTTGTATAGTTATCATTATTCATATTTGGTATAATGGGCTGTGTGAAGGCTATAAATAATGGCCTATGCATCTGATATAATTCATAATCAATAATTTAGAGTACGGGTACTTAGTGCTGGAATTATGAGATTTAAAACCACCTTTTTTATCTTAATCCTCTTTCTTTTCAGCAATACTACATCAGCTGCAATCAGAGAGTACACACTTGTAATCAACTATAAAGATGTAAACTTCACGGGGGATACTGTCAAAGCGATGCTCATTAATGATTCCATCCCCGGTCCTACCCTCAGGTTCAATGAAGGTGATTTTGCCAAAATCCATGTTCGTAATGAAATGGATGTGGAGACATCGATACACTGGCATGGTATACTTTTGCCAAATCTTCAGGACGGTGTCCCTTACCTGACCACGCCCCCGATTCTCCCTGGAACAACATATACGTACGAATTTCCAATAATACATTCAGGCACATACTGGTATCACTCTCATACCGGGCTTCAGGAACAAAGGGGTGTTTTCGGTGCAATAGTCATAGAACCGGAAACTCCTGATATAAAAACTGATCTGGACTATGTAGTCATGCTTTCCGACTGGACTGATGAAGACCCTGATGAGGTCCTACGCACTCTTAAAAGCGGCAATGATTATTACTCACTGAAAAAGGGATCCATGCAGAGCCTGCTTGGAGCGGCAAAGGCTAATGCCCTCCGGGATGTAATGAAAAGTTCATGGATGAGAATGCCCCCCATGGACGTTTCTGATATCGCTTATGATCGTTTTCTTATAAATGGGCGGTCTAGGGATGAGCTCAAGGCAAGTCCGGGACAAACAGTGCGTCTGCGCATTATCAACGGTTCCGCTTCCACTTATTTTTATATGCAATTTGCAGGAGGCGATATGCGCATTGTTTCAGCGGACGGAGTTAATGTAAATCCTGTGAATATGCAACGATTTCTCATAGCCGTAGCCGAGACATATGATGTTATCATCAACGTACCTGAAAACGGCTCCTATGAACTACGTGCAACCGCTCAGGATGGTTCAGAGCATGCATCGCTCTTTATCGGCAGTGGAAAACAGATAGCTGCCCCGGATATTCCAAAACCAAACCTTTACAGGATGCACGGCGGCGAACATGGCAAATCAGGAAATGACATGAGCGGCATGACTCACAGCGGGGGAATGATGATGCCCATGAATGAACGCCCTCTGCCGCCTTACGACAATCTCCGCTCACCTGTTTCAACAGCCATACCAAAAGAGTATCCTGTCAGAGAGATAAGACTTGAGCTTACCGGAGACATGGAGCGATACGTCTGGTCTATAAATGGTAAAACTCTTAATGAAGCCGACATGATCAAAATTAGACGTGGAGAGAATGTCCGCTTTGTACTGGTGAATAAGACCATGATGCACCACCCTATGCATCTCCACGGTCACTTTTTCAGGGTCGTAAACAGTTATGGCGATTACTCGCCACTAAAGCACACTGTTGATGTCCCTCCGCTTGGAACGCAAATCATAGAATTTTACGCAAATGAGGAGAAGGACTGGTTCTTCCACTGCCATGTGCTGTACCATATGAAGGCCGGCATGGCCCGGGTAGTTAGTTATGAGGGGTCGGAACTGGACCCGGCAATTGCTGACATCCGTCCAAATCTCTTCAAGGAACACTGGTACCTATGGTCTGATATTTCCCTGCTCACCCAGATGACTGAGGGCATGGTTGTTGCCGCCGACACCCGCAACACTATCAGCGCCTCGTGGGAGGCCGGTTGGGACGAAGACTATGAGGCTGAGTTCACCTATGAACGATATTTTAATCGTTTCTTACAAGCATTTGCAGGCGTGGTACTGACAGACGGAGAACAGGATCACCGTGGAATCATCGGACTGCGGTATCTTCTGCCGTTTATGTTTAAAAGTACCGTGTGGATAGATACGGAAGGTGAAGTCCGGTTGGCTCTTGAAAATGAAATCCAATTGACGGACAGGTTATATGCATTTGGTGAGGTGCAATACGACACCGAGTCAAAGGAAGAGTGGATGGTGGGATCAGGGTACATAATCAACAAACATTTCTCCATATTGGGGCAATATCACTCAGAATATGATTTCGGTATAGGTCTTAATATTCGGTATTGACAGAAACAAGGAGAATTTCAATGGAATAAATGATAAAACAATCTATAAAAATCAACTTCTATATTTTCAATAATTTACACCAGTGCTAGGAAATTCCTTACTCGTCAGTTATTCTTCTGATATGGAATCCGTCATGTTTAGACACTTTTTCCTATTATATAAAGATTAAAAGTAGTGAAGGCAGTCGAATGCTAAAAATAATTACTTTATTAATTTTATACACTACCGCATCATGCACAGCAATAGCAGAACTCAATCACCCCGATAAAGGTAAATATGAGATGGGACATAAAGAGATTGGGCATTGGGCAGCACCGGAAGACACGGCTAATATAAAGAACCCCAGGATTGGAGAACCCGCATCAGTTAAACGTGGCGAGGCATTATTTGAAACTAATTGCTCTGACTGTCACGGTGCGAATGGAAGAGGCGATGGGCCTATGGGTAAGTCCTTACACCCGAAGCCTAGTGACCTGGTACGATCATCCGGCATGCATTCTGATGGAGAGATTGCATGGAAAATCTCAAACGGCAGAAGGGCAATGCCTGCATGGAAAAATATATTAAGTGCAGAAGAAATATGGGATATAGTTAATTTTATCAAGTATATATCTGAAGGGTATGATTAGAATAATTAACGTTTTAAACAATAATTATCAGTCCTTTTTTATTTAATGGGCCTCTTTTTGTTCTAATGATCAAAAGATTTAAGCCTCCTCAGAATAATTTGTGGGTGATCTACTGGAGGTTTTCCACAAGTCCACATGTAATAAGCAGCCTACTTGCTGCGATTAACCGTCATGTGGGCCCTGTGGGAAACCTTCAGAATTGGCAAATGTATCTGACTACCGAAAAACGGGAGTCTGCCAGTACAATAAAACGTTGATATATCAGTATGTTATATTGTAGTTTTTAATTTATTTACCCACAAATTTATCTGAAGAGCCAGATTTAAACACTTATATTTAGTCTTCACTGCAATCAGTATCTTCATGTTTAATTCATAATATATTCATATTATCTTCAAAATTTTCAGTTAATCTATAAACATATATACCGCTAGAAGTTTATTTCGAAAAAGGCGTTTTATGCCGAAAAAAAGCTAGGAGGATAGAATGAATAGAGTTATAATGATTATGGCATGCCTGCTGTTACTGACTGGGGCAGTTTATGCTGACAGCCTAAATTATGAGAAGAAGGCCGGGGATGTGACGGTTAAGGTTGTCATTGACAGCAACCCCCTTACAGTGGGTGATAACAATATCAGGATTGAACTTCTTGACCCGGAGGGGAATGCGATCACAAATGCAGAGGTGGCGGTCTATTACTTCATGCCTTCAATGCCGGCAATGAATTACGAGGTGAAAGCTATGCCCAAAGAAGAGCAGTATACAGCAGTCATAAAACCAACAATGCCCGGAGAATGGACTGCGGATATTAATGCCAGAATAGGGGAGAAAGAGGGGGACAAGGTCTCGTTCAGTTTTGAAGCTGAGTGACATGGACGGCGCTCACTGGAAGAATGATGGTAGTGAAGCACCCCGTCTACAAGGCGGGGAACCAGAGAATTTAAAATAAAGACTGGATTCCCGACAAAGACCCTCGGGAATGACAAATTGCAGAGATGAATAATATGAAGATAGCCATGACCGTTATTAGCGCGTTTTTACTGCTGTTTGTATGTACGATGGCGGTCTTTGCCGGGCAAAATGAGGGTGCTTCTGTAATTGAAGAACTAATTACAGAAGCACTACAAAGCACCCCGAACCTAAAAGCCTATAATGAATCAATAAATTCACTTGAACAAAGGCCTGCGCAGGTTCAATCACTGGATAACCCACGGCTCAAATTGTCGATAATGAATTTGCCGTCTGATACATTTGATTTTGATCAGGAGCCGATGACTCAAAAGCATATCTCAATAATGCAAAAATTCCCCTTTCCCGGCAAGCTCCGTCTAAGAGGCGCGATCGCTGAAAAGGCGATAGATATGGCTGAGGAAGAATATACCGAGCAGGAGAATATGCTTATCATGCAGGTGAAGACTGCCTACGCAAGAATCCTGTTTCTTGATTTAGCTATCGGTATTACCGAAGAGAACAGAAAACTGCTGCGGGAATTCGTGAAGATTGCCGAAACAAAATATGAAGTTGGTAAAGGTATCCAGCAGGATGTCATAAAAGCACAGGTTGAGCTATCCAAAATGACTGACCGGTTAATTCCTGTTGAGCAGCAGAGGGAGATGATGGTTGCACGGTTAAATACTCTTCTGAACCGTCCGGTGGAGGCTCCTTTTAAAACAGACGGGCAGATACAGTTGACTGATCTGAATTTATTATTGGAGGACCTGATAAAGATAGCCGAAGAGAACCAGTCCATGCTTAAGAAGAAAGAACATTTTATCGAAAGCAGAGAGACTGCAATGAAACTTTCGAAAATCAGCTATTATCCTGATTTTGATATAGGAGTAAGCTATGGGCAGAGGGATGATTCGCCCATGCAGGAGAGGGCGGACTTCCTGTCTGCCTTTGTAATGATAAAGATACCTCTCTGGTATAAAGATAAAGAAGATCGCAAGGTTGCGGAAGACGCGGCAAATGTCAGAAAAGCGCACGCAGAGTACAGCGCCCTGAAGAACGACATATTTTTTAAGATTAAATCATTAACGTCAGAGATTGACAGCCATGTGAAGAGGGTTGAACTCCTGAAGTCGGGATTAATCCCTCAAAGCAGGTTATCTCTTGATTCCGCGCTTTCCGCGTATAGAGTTAATAAAGTGAACTTTTTAACACTTCTTAATAGTCAGATCACTCTTTACGACTATGAACTGGATTACAATCGGGCAATTACGGAGCATGAGATAAAACTTGCCGAGCTTGAATCTGTCATAGGGCAAAGGATATCAGATGGTCCCAAAGCAGAATAAACGGAGGAAATATATATGTTCGGTATAAACAGGTTAAGGTCAGTCGGGATGCTCCCCCTGATAATCATTGCCGCAATTCTTGTTTTTGACTGCCGAGTCAGCGCATCGTCGGATAATCGTAGTACTGGCACCTCAGCTCTGGCGGAGATTTCAGATATTGATACTTATAAAGGTCCGCCGGACAGTAAAGAAAAGAAGATTAAGTACTGGGTTGCACCTATGGACCCGACTTATATCAGGAAAGGGCCCGGCAAGTCACCTATGGGGATGGACCTCGTCCCTGTATATGAAGATGGATACGACGAATCTGACACAGGAACTGTCAGGATAGACCCTGTCACTGTACAGAGCATGGGGGTAAGGACCGCCAGGGTGTCACGCGGGCCCCTGAAGACTTCCATACGTACGATAGGACGCATCACATACGATGAAGAGCGTGTTGAACATATCCATACAAAAATATCAGGATGGGTAGAGCAGCTTCTTGTGAAGACTGCCGGAGAGCAGATAGTGAAGGACCAGCCGATCCTCTCTATCTACTCTCCTGAACTGGTTGCAACCGAAGAGGAGTACTTGCAGGCCCTGAGCTACAGGGAGAAAGTGAGCGGGTCCTCCTTTGCGGATGTAGTAAGCGGCGCGGACTCTCTTGTTAAATCAACAGAGAAAAGGCTTTTATTGATGGACCTCTCCCCTGAGCAGATCAGGTCTCTCAGGGAACAGGGAGAAGTGCAGAGAGAGATGATTCTCCGCTCTCAAACAACCGGAGTTGTGATCAAAAAAAATGTTTTTGAAGGGATGATGGTGACCCCCGGGATGGAGCTTTTTACCATTGCCGATTTGTCCCGGGTATGGGCCATCGCATCAGTATATGAATATGAGCTTCCCTTCCTTAAAGTCGGGCAGGAGACCGTTATGAGTCTCTCTTATGACCCGGGGACTACGTATCGCGGCAAAGTCACCTTTATCTATCCTTATCTTTCTCCAAAGACCAGGACGGTGCAGGTGAGGATGGAGTTTGATAATGCTGATCTAAAGCTTAAACCTGATATGTACGCTGATGTGATTATTACAACGCAGACTGAAGAAGATGTCCTTAAGGTCCCCTCAGAAGCGATCTTAAGAACCGGATACCGTAACATTGTAATCACCTCTTTGCCTGACAGCAAGTTTCTCCCCAAAGATGTCAAGTTAGGCCCCGAGGGAGAAGATATGACGCAGATTATATCAGGGCTTAAAGAAGGGGAGACGATCGTCACTTCCGGCCAGTTTCTTATCGATTCAGAGAGCAACCTGCGGGAGGCGATTAACAAGATGCTTGCAGCGCAGTCCGAGGAAGCTCCTGACGAAGTTGCGTCCGAAGAAGTTGAAAGGGAAGTGAAAGAAGAGGCCATGACGCCGGGAGCAGATGCGGGGCATGATCACAATAAGATGGGTTCAGGTCTTATTGAGAATTATTTAAAAATCCACGCTGCGCTGGTATCTGAGTCGGTCACTCAAGTGGCATCAGAAGCACGCTCCATGTCCGTTGAGCTGGAGAAGATCAGGGCATCCGATAAGGCAGGGGAATTGAAAGATATAACAGGCCCGATAGAAGATTCAATGGCAGGTCTGTTATCCGGTGATCTGCAGGCGGCAAGAGATTCCTTCAAGGCATTAAGCAGGGAAATGATAGATTTTGTTAAGAGCTCGGGCCGTGAAGATGCTGTTTCATCGGGCATTAAAATACACTTCTGTCCTATGGAGAAGGAGCGGTGGATGCAGAGGGGCACGGAGCTCAAAAACCCCTATCTTGGTAAGGACATGCTGATCTGTGGAACAGAGGAAAAGCTCTGATGCTCGAAAAGATAATAGAGTACTCCGTAAAAAACAGGTTTATCGTCATACTTTTTACCATCTTTATTGTTGCCTGGGGTATTTATTCGCTGGCCACAACCCCGCTGGACGCGATCCCCGATCTCTCGGATGTCCAGGTAATTGTTTATACTCAGTATCCGGGGCAGGCCCCCCAGGTTGTTGAGGATCAGGTTACGTATCCACTCACTACCGCTATGCTTGCTGTCCCCGGCGCTAAAGTCGTACGCGGATATTCATTCTTTGGTTCCTCTTTTGTATATATCATCTTTGAAGACGGGACCGACCTGTACTGGGCAAGGAGCCGTGTGCTTGAGTACCTCAACTATGTGTCAGGACGATTGCCCGGCGGCGTAACTCCCTCTCTTGGGCCGGACGCGACCGGAGTCGGCTGGGTATATGAGTACGCGCTTATCGATAAGAGCGGCAGGTATGATCTCGCGCAACTGAGGTCGATGCAGGACTGGTTTCTGCGTTACGAATTAACAGCAGTTGAAGGGGTATCCGAAGTAGCTTCCGTTGGCGGGTTTGTAAAGCAGTATCAGGTGGAAGTTGATCCGAACAAGCTCCTTGCGTTTAATATACCGCTCTCAAAAGTTAAGCACGCTATAAAACGTTCAAACAGAGATGTAGGCGGACGTTTGATAGAGATGTCCGAGACCGAGTATATGGTGAGGGGCCTGGGATACATAAAGTCGATTGAGGATCTGGAGAATATACCCCTGAGTGTTGATGACACAGGAACGCCGATACTTATTCGGGATGTTGCGTATGTGCATTTAGGGCCTGAGCTGCGCAGGGGCGTGACGGAACTTGACGGTCAGGGGGAGGTTGTAGGCGGGGTGGTTATTATGAGGTATGGAGAGAACGCGCTCGCTACTATTGAACGGGTTAAAGAGAAACTCAATAGCCTCAGAGCAGGGCTTCCCGAGGGAGTTGAAATAGTAACTGTGTATGATCGTTCAGGTCTTATAAAGCGGGCTGTAGATAATCTGAAGGAGAAGCTTATTGAAGAATCTATTATTGTTGCTCTTGTATGCCTGATCTTTCTCCTTCATTTCAGGTCAGCTTTTGTCGCTATCTTTACTCTTCCGGTAGGGATTCTGATCGCTTTTATCATTATGAAGGCACAAGGTTTAAATGCGAACATAATGTCCCTTGGCGGTATCGCCATTGCTGTCGGTGCAATGATTGATGCCGCGATTGTAATGATCGAGAATGCTCATAAACAGCTGGAGACCACGGGTAAAACACAGGACCACTGGACCAGTATTACCATAGCGGCAAAGCAGGTCGGCCCGGCCCTCTTCTTCTCGCTCCTTATTATCACCTTCTCCTTCATGCCTATCTTTACATTGCAGGCGCAGGAGGGCAGGTTATTCAGTCCGCTTGCTTTTACTAAAACTTACGCCATGGCTGCTTCCGCGCTGCTAGCTGTAACGCTCGTTCCCGTCTTGATGGGCTATTTTGTCAGGACGACATTACTGCCTGAAAGATGGAGCCTCAGGAAGCAGAAGGCAGTTACTGTCTTCTCTTCGCTCCTTGTATTTATCGTTACATATCTCCTTGCAAAGCTGCTGCCGAATTATACAGTTCTGCACTCTTTCGGATTTTATATCGCCTTATCCCTTGGAGCATTAGTGGTCCTTCTTTTATGGCCTCAGGCTATAAGCCGCGAAGATAAGAACCCGATCAACAGATTCCTCATTTGGGCTTATCGCCCGATAATCTCATGGGCCCTCAGGCATAAACTGATAACTATTCTGTTCGCGGCATTGATAGCCGCCACGATTCTTCCATATAACTCAATGGTGGTCAACAGGCTTCCTGAGGGGCTGATACGTTCTACCGCTGAAAAGCTTGATTTCCTTTTCCCTTTTGAAAAAATAGGCGGTGAATTTATGCCACCGCTGAACGAAGGGGATCTGCTCTATATGCCGACTACGCTGCCGGGCATCTCCATAACCAAGGCCAGAGAGCTGCTGCAGCAGACAGATAAGATAATAAAAAGCTTCCCGGAAGTAAAGTCAGTATTCGGGAAGATTGGACGTGCTGATACCGCAACTGACCCTGCACCTCTCTCTATGCTTGAAACAACAATAATGCTGAAGCCCGAGGATGAGTGGCGGAAAGTACCGGTAAAGAGGTTTTTTTCCGGTTGGCCGCATTTTACGCGTCAGCTTCTCTCCAAAATCTGGCCTGAAGAGAAGACGATCTCTCCAAAACAGTTAACTGATAAACTTAACAGGGCAATCCAGTTCCCCGGACTTACAAACGCATGGACAATGCCGATCAAGACCAGAATTGATATGCTGGCTACAGGGATAAAGACACCGGTCGGCATTAAGCTTATGGGAGACGACCTCTCCACCCTGTCATCTCTTGGGAAAGAGATAGAGGCGATCTTAAGCCCCCTTCCCGGGACCCTTTCGGTCTTCTCTGAACGTGTTACAGGCGGGTACTTTCTGGATTATGATATTAACCGGAAGGCGGCTGCCAGGTACGGCTTAACGGTAGGAGATGTGCAGGATGTAATTCAGTCAGCCGTTGGCGGTATGAACGTGAGTGAAACTATTGAAGGACTTGAGAGGTATCCGATCAATATCAGGTATGGCCGTGAGCTGAGAGACTCCATCTCCAAGCTTAAGCGTATTCTCATACCTACGCCATCAGGTGCGCAGATACCGATAACCCAGGTAGCTGATATCAACATACGCAGAGGCCCCCCTGTCATTAAGAGTGAAAACTCCAGAATGAGCGCCTGGATCTATATAGACCTTGATAATATTGATGTCGCTACATATGTTAAAAGTGCCCGTAATCTTCTGGATGAGAAGTTAAGCCTCCCGCCGGGGTATAGCCTTGTTTGGTCAGGACAGTATGAATATATGGAGAGGGCCAATAAAAGACTGGCGGTAGTAATCCCCATTACTCTACTGATAATCTTTCTCCTTTTATACTTCAATTTTAAGAGCATCAGTGAGTCGATAATTGTTATGCTTACGCTCCCTTTTGCCATAGCCGGCGGTTTATGGTTCATATATATGCTCGGTTATAATATGAGTATAGCTGTCGGGGTAGGTTTTATCGCGTTGGCAGGGGTCTCTACAGAGATCGGGGTTCTTGTTCTGATCTATATTGATATCGCTTATGAGAAACAGCTGCTTGAGAACAGGATGAACAGCAAGGAAGACCTTCACATGGCTTTTATTGAGGGCACATCCAAAAGGGTTCGTCCGATTATGATGACAGTTACGGCGATCATTGCAGGACTGCTTCCTCTCTTCTGGGGACATGGAGCAGGAGCCGATACGATGAGGAGAATAGCTGCTCCCATGATAGGCGGGATGGTATCTTCAACCATTCTCACTCTTGTTGTTATCCCGGTGATATATGCGTTATGGAAAGGAAGAGGTTTAAGAGAAGCATAAGGAGGGTGAGTGATGCATAAGCTGATAGTTGCCATAGTAAGACATGAAAAGCTGGAGGACCTGACATCCGCGCTGAAGAAAGAGCGGATTAACTTCACCTACTCAGAGGTTAAAGGATTTTGCGGGGAAGTCCATCTTTATCATAAGGACATTCATAACAGGATCAAGCTGGAGATCGTGTCAAATGAAGAAGATGTGGAGAAAGTAAAAGATATTATTATAGCGAATGCTTCCTGCGGACTGGAGGGTGACGGATGCATGTCTGTATATATCCTTGATGAACATGTAATGTTTACCCCGGAAGAGAGACAGGATTAGAAGTAGTTTATTGTGCTCTGGTTCACCGGTTTCAGCCACATCATTCCTGCAGATTTTGTCTTCTTTAGAATCGGACTAATTAGCAGTTTTCTCGCAAGTGTAATATTTGTATAATCGGATAGGCGGGGCATCAAAACAATATTTTTTATTAATGATAATTTAATCTGTATTCCCCTTTTTCAAAGGGGGAAACTGAAAGGAGAACTATTCATCTCCGTTTACAAATCGGGGTATTTAAGTTCATTTCTTCATCAAAGTTATTTAATAAGGAGGATCTGAAGATATGCGTACCGTTATGTTTATCGTTGTATCCACATTAATGGCTGTATTTATTATGCCGCTTCATATTAATGCCATGTCTGACAAGGAAGTATCGCCTTCCAAGGCTGAAACCGGGATTATGGTAAAGACTGACGACGAGAGTATTGGAAAAGGCAAAGAGATTTTTGATTCAAAGTGCTTTTTTTGCCACGATGCCAACAGCACAAAGAAGGGTGTAGGTCCCGGACTGAAAGGCATACTCAAAGGGGACAAAACCTTTGTCAGCAATAAACCGGCAACGCCGAAGAATATTGTGGATCAACTCAAAAATCCATATAAGACCATGCCCTCCTTTTCATCTCTTTCTGAGGAGGATATCCTGAACATTATCGCGTACTTAAACACGCTGTAAGATATTTGAGGATAATAGGCACAAAGGAGCAAAGGCACAAAGGGACAAAGAAGTCAGTTCACATTGCATGAGTTACGGTTTACCGTCATTCCCCGATACATCGGGACAGGCCCGTGAAGCTTGTCCCAGCAGGTAGTAAGCAGGGAACGGGATAAACTCCGGCGGGTATCCGGGCAAGTTGCAACTACTTAAAAAGTCTGGATTCCCGATTAAGAACTTCGGGAATGACAGCATTAAAAAAGACTTTTTACGAGTTCATCAACTTTAGCAATACGATAGTCGAAACCGAGAGGTAATTATTAAAGAGAGATATCCCCTTCTTCTTGGGGGCAGGCTGGTTGAAACATCCGATGTTTTTGACGTTATCAACCCTTATGATGGGAGTGTTGTTGCGGGAGTCTGCCGGGCGTCCGATAGTGAGGCGAATAAAGCGGTTGAACTGGCTGAAGGCGCCAGAGACGTCATGGCAGGGCTGCCCTCGCACAGGAGATCGGATATATTGAGAAGCATCAGTGATGGTATAAGCGATAAGAAAGAAGAACTTGCAAAAACCATAACACTTGAATGCGGCAAGCCGATTTCAGCCTCAAGGGGTGAGGTCGACAGGGGTGCGCTTGCTTTCAGTATAGCCGCTGATGAGGTCTCCAGAATAAGCGGAGAGTTTATTCCTCTTGATCTGAATACCGCTTCTGAAAAGAGATGGGGTATCACAAGGAGGTTTCCGGCCGGTCCTGTTTTTGGTGTATCGCCTTTCAACTTTCCCCTCAACTGAAGTGGGAGGGGTCATTATTAATGATGTGCCTACTTACAGGGTTGACCATATGCCTTACGGCGGTGTTAAGATGTCGGGTTTTGGTAGAGAGGGAATACGCTACACCATCGAGGAGATGACCGAGTTACGCTTGATGGTCCTGGATCTGAAATAATCTGATCCGCCGTTCTGCCGCGACTCATGTGCTTTGTAACTCCCTCTTATTTGGGGTAAGTTTTTATTGAAGAAATTGAAGGCGTTA
>JBCKZY010000009.1:0-33987 GCA_038918635.1 Thermodesulfovibrionia bacterium
AATTCATCCATGATTAAGTCTTTTAAGCATAAAGGGCTAGAAGGGTTCTTTTATGATATTAACAAGCGTGGAATTATAGTGGCCCATGCGCCCAGGCTCGCCCGGATTCTTGATCGTCTTGACGCATCCACCGGCCCGCAGGACATGAGTCTGCCGGGCTTTCAACTGCACAGATTAAGAGGGCGGGAGAAGGGGACGTGGTCAGTTTGGGTTAGCGGTAATTGGCGAGTTACCTTCAGGTTTGAAGGCAATGATGCGGTGGTTGTCGATTATCGTGATTATCATTAATCGAGAAAGGAGATCTTATTATGACTGGTAAGAGAAGGCCCACACATCCGGGAGAGGTATTGAGGGAGGATGTTATCAGACCACTCGGGATGACGGTAACTGATGCTGCCAAAAGCCTTGGTGTAACTCGCAAGACACTCTCAGCTCTTCTGAACTGCAAGGCATCATTGAGCCCTGAAATGGCGGTCAGGGTAGCGAGGGCGACCAGTACATCACCTGAGAGCTGGTTATATATGCAGGCAAAACTTGATCTCTGGCTGGCTGAAAAAAAGCCACCCAAAGTTAAGGAACTGAAAGCTGTAGCGATATAGAATATTGCATGTTGGTGTGATGGATTATGTACAGTCAAAGACTATGAATGTATTAGCTATCAGGTTGCCGTCAGAGACTCATTTTTCAAGTGAGGTGTCAGTTGCAAAGGCTTTTGGTGCACCTATGTCCATAAGTTCTGGTGGTCTTGCGATGGATGCTGACCGTATAATGACAATGGTTAAATCATTTGATGGGGATACAGAGAAACCGAAGCAGTTTTTCCTGTCATCGGGTTCTACAGGTTCAGCGGTAGGACACAGTATGAGATGATTTATTATATTTTTATATTAATCCCGTATGATTTATAATAAAGAAAGTTTTAATAATGCATAAGAGGAGGGGATATGTTAGTAGATTATATCCATGTGGCATTGGAGAGCGCTGACTACAAGAAACTGGATGATGGGTCATGGTTTACGGAAATCCCCGGATTTGACGGGGTCTGGGCAAATGGCAAGTCAGTTGAAGAGTGCAGAAAGGAACTTGTTGAAGTTCTCGAGGAGTGGCTCCTTCTGAAGATAAGAGACAAGGACCCCATCCCCCGATTGAAAGGTGTTGAACTGCGCATTAAAGAAGAAGCGACAGCCTGAGCATGTCCTCTAGTATAAGCCGAAAAGAGTTGATCAAGAAGTTTAAGGCGCTTGGATTTACAGGCCCTTTTTCCGGCGGGAAACATCAGTTTATGATTAAGGATAAGTTGAAAATACGCATTCCCAATCCTCATGGCAGTGGAGACATACATATCAGTTTAGTTAAAGAGATAACAAGACAAGCCGGTATTAGCTCTCATGAATGGGATAAGGTTTAATATTTCATCTATGCTTTGAGGGTAAGCATCAATCTATTACATTCTTGAGTTCCATCCCCCCCGTATCACAAGCCGATGAAGACACGATCAACTCATATCTCCCTGAACCGCATGTTGATGGTACTCCAATAGACCCAAGTGAGCTTCCAACCTCTCTTTCAACCTACCTCATACAAGTTAAACCTGAAAAACCGATAGATGGAGTATCAGTAGCAATAGGATCACCAGTCAGTCTTGGTGTTACCGAAGACTTTACAATGACATTTTCATGGCCGGGAATTAATGCCAATGATGTTATCAGGAATGACATGCAGGCTTTACTGTATGCTTGACACTAGGCTACTGATAGCCTAAGCTATTAGTAGATTAAAGGAGGTGATGGTATGTCGACGGCAACTGTCCGTATCCCGGAAGACAAGAGGGATACACTGAAAATTATAGCGAGTATTGAAAAGAAGGAGATGAAAGATATACTTTCTGAGCTGATTGATGAGTATATAGAAAGACACAGGGAGACCCTTGATCTTTTGTCCAAGCCTGAATGGGTTAAAGAAATCAGAAGAGGTAAAAAGGAAGTTGAAAAGGGGACTAAGGGAAAGAAGTTGAATGAGCTGGCAGATTGAGGTCAAGCCAACTGCTGAAAAGCACTATCTTAAGCTTGATAAGAAAACAAGGGGGAGAGTAAAAAAAGCGTTTGAAGACCTTGAACGCTCTGATAATCCTCTTATTCATAAGAATGTCAAACCTTTAACTGGACAGCTTCACGGAGATTTTCGTCTGAGAGTAGGGGGATGGAGAATTCTTTTCACTCCACAAAAGAGCAAAAAACTTATCTTAGTCTATGCTATCCTTCCCCGTGGCGGCGCCTACTGACATATAAAACATTTAATGAGAAGTTAAAATAAATTAAGAATCGAGGTTAGGATGACAAGCAAAATGGAGGTATTTAAGATGAAGGAATTCGGGGGTGACAGCAAGAGGATTTTGTAATAGCAGTTGTTGGAATAATTTTTTGATATTACTTATAACATACAGCCCGCTGGCTATGGTCAGGGCAGGTGAGCGTGGTGTACTACTTAACTGGGGAGCGGCCCCGTTTATCGATATTACAAATACCAAATAAAAGATTGACAGTAATAAATCAGGATTGATATAATGGTCTTAATTCTGGTCAACCAGAAAGGAGGTCAGATATATGAAGACATTATCATTGTCAGAGGTAAAGATGAAGCTGAGCGGTCTTGTTGAAACTGTGAGGAATACAGATGAGGAGATTATAATCACAAAGAATGGATCGCCAGCCGCGGTTTTAATAAGTCCGGATGAATTTGACAGTTTTAAGGAGACAATAGCTGTTCGCTCCGATGTATCGCTCATGAAGGAGATTAAAGAAGGACTGAAGTCGCTCAAAAAGAAAAAGTCCCGTCTTTACACTCTTGAGGAACTCTTTAAATAAGTTTCTGCATATATGTCGAATAAGCGATATAAGCTCAGAGTCCCCGACAGTGTTGCAGAACTTCTCCAGAAGGCCCATCCTCTCATCAAGAAGAAAATCCGTGCATCTCTGAAGATAATACTGACAGATCCGAACGAGGGAAAGGTACTGAAGGATGAACTGAAAGGGCTGAGAAGTTTCCGTGTAAGCCGTTTCAGGATAATTTACCGGGTCTCGCGAAGAAAAGAGATCGAAATTATCGCGATCGGACCAAGAGATCGTATTTATGAAGATACGCTTCGAATTCTGAAGAGCGAGTAACGATGAATGTATGTTAGGTTACGTATGAGACAATTCTAATACGTAGAGTGTGACAAATCAGCCATGAACGGCTATAAAGCAGCTTGGCCCCTGACGGAACAGCCTGCCTCTCCCTAGGTAAACAGGTGCTGATAGGCACAGTATCCGGACGCGGCATATTACTTATCAGTCAAACCATATCTGTGAGCGGGTGTAGTCAATGGCTATCTCTGACTTGCCTTCTATAAAGAACCCTATCTTTTTGCCGAAGAGGGCAATTTCTGAGACCTCATCTACAAAAAAATTATTTATGTAAAAACGCATTGTGGTGTCTATCTTCTCTATCTTCAGGACATTGAAGGAGTCTTCCTTGAACACCCTTTTCCTTATAGTCCCTCCGGCAATCTCCTGCGCATCACCGTGCTGAAACTTCATTGCTGAGTATTTCTTGCTCTGCATAATCTGGAAGACATAGCTGTTGCTGGCATCACTGGCACCGATCACTAACCCGTAGGTGTTGTTGTCTGAGCTCTTTGTCGTCTTTATGGATGTCTCTATGATGAACTCTTTCCCGAGTGGAAAATCGGCATGGTGCAGTATGAAAAGCTCACCGGATTCTGTCTTGTTCTCAATTATATAGTTCCCGTCCTCTATCTTCGCAGTCGCCATGGTGGTGGTGAAGACCTCCCACTGGTTGTCATTGTTGACGAACTGGTCCTCACTCTCCATAAACTTTTCCTCTGAAGAGCCGGCATCGGTATTTGCACTGAGCGCAGAGTGGACTGCCCCGAGATTTAAGGCTAAGGTGAAGACAGCAACAATAAAAATAGTTCTCATGGAATCTCCTTTCTGAGACGAAATACTGTTTCTGTGAATGCCATCAATATAAATTATAACTGTGGCATATATTTTCAATCAAGCCATATCTGTGAGCGGGTATAATCTACGGCGATCTCCGATTTACCGCCGACCAGGAACCCTATTCTCTTGCCGAAAAGGGTTAAGTCCGGGACTTCAGCAACCCTATGCCCGTTGATAAAGAAGAGCATCTTCTGTCCCTGTATTTCTATTTTTAGGGTGTTGAATGAGTCTGCCAGGATAATGCCGTCACCGGGATCACCGGCGATGAGTTCCTCTGAAATGCCCTTATGATGCTTTCTGACAGAGTAGCGGTTATCTCCACTCACGAGGAGCGCGTAATAGTTGCTGGGGTCCTTCGCTCCGATAACAAAACCGTACGTGTAATTATTCTTGTCCTTCTTTATAACCTTGATAACGGCCTCTATGGCAATCCGCTTATCGAGCGGGAAATCGGCGTGATGCAGTATTAATGTCTCGCTGCCAGTCAGCTTGTTTTGGATATAATACTTCCCGTCCTCTATACGTGCTGCGGCCATGGTCATATCATATGTTTCCCACTTGTTGGCGTTGTTATTGAACTGATCTTTATAGCGCATGAAATGCTCATTCTTCGAACGGGCGGACTCTTCTTCACTAACCGCGTCTATTACAGGCGGGGGTTCAGGCACTATTTTCGGAGGTGCCATCTCCTCTTCACGCGGTTTTTGAGCGGCAAAAAGTGCTTTATCAGGTACCGGTCTTTTCTTCTTTTCTTTCGCCTGCCTGGTTTCTTTTTCTTTCAAGGCCTCATCGCCTGACGCAGATATATCCGTAACTGACTTTTCAGGAACCGCTTCAGGGACTTTCTCCTGTGCGGACGGAACATCTTCCTTCTTTTCAGATACCGCTTCAGGGACTTTCTCCTGTGTGGACGGAACATCTTCCTTGGCTAATACCGTCTGTGTTTGCGGCCCATTTTTGTCTTCGGCCGGTTCCTTCACGGATAACTGATCAGGTTCTGGTTTTGCAGGTTCGATGTCTACAGCAGTGGGGCTCTCCATGACGGGTAGATCAATCACGGGATCATCGGAAGGAGGAGGGGGAGACTGCTTCTCCTCAACCCGTGAGGTGACCGTTTCTGTTAAAAGAGCGGTTGCAGGGGGTTCTTTTTTTACGGAGTCCCTGAAGAGAAAAAACAGGGCTACCGCAATGACGGCCGCAATACCCACAACAATCGGTATATAGGACCTTTTATTCTCCGGTGCTTCAGTTTCAGGTATGGGTTCCCTCTTAATTTCTTCCGCAACAGGCGGTGTGGTTTCCGGTATCTTCTGCTCTTCGACTTTCATGGCAGGGGCATCTTCTTCGGGTGCCTCAGCCGGCATGGCTTCTTCATGGGTACCCATCTCAATACGTTTGCCACTTTTCCCGGTCTTGTGAGGTTCCGTATCATCCGTTACCGGGGGTGGGTTGTTGCTTAAGTCAGAGACCTTGGTAACGTCTGTCTGCCGGGTGACATCTTCTTCTTTCAGCATTTCTTCTTCCAGCACCTCCTCTTCGTGAGGTTCATCGGCTCCAGGTGCAAGGGACATGTCATATTCGGTCCTCTTGTTCAGATCGGACAGGGTTGCATACACTTTATCAATGTGATTCAGCAACACGGCCTGCTTTGTCTTCAGGTCATTAGGGAAGGAAGAGGCGTATCTGCCGGGCTGGAGTTCTTCAGAGAGCCTGAAGTATGCTGTTCTGATATCATCGTCCGAGGCATCCCGTGTGACATCCAGAATCTCGTAGAAATCAGTGGTCTCATATCTTTCTGAAAGGGCCTCCACCTTCTGCAGAAACTCCGGATGAACATCTTCGGCTGGTTGCTTGACATCGGTATCCTCCGCCATCTCCTGAGGTCTCTCTATCTCCTTTACAACCCTGATGGCCCTTAAACTCATGAGGACACAGATAGTCTTTAGGGTCTCTGCCTTATCTGAAGGGGAAAGCCGGGATATATCCTCCAGGGAACGATCACTGTTTACAAGGGAGAGGATCTGCCTGTCAGTTTCATCAAGGACGTTACCCTGCAGCAGGCGCGCAGCGTCCGGGAAGACCTCCAGAATGGCATCCGGAGCCGGAAAGGCCTGCTTTATGTGATTTAAATTATCAAGACTTTTGATGCTGCGGTATATGAAACTCTCGATGTTTATATGCAGATCGGGGAATTCCTCTTCCGGGAGGCGGCCTTTGAGAAAGATAAATTTGCCTTCCTGTAAAGAAAATAGACTGAGTATTATCAGCTCCACCTGATATCTTGTTTCATTGAAGACATCCCTGGGTTTCATGATCCCCAGGGTTACGAGGATTCTGGCCGCTTTTTCCGTGCTATTCTTATGCAGACGTTCAACCCGGATGTACTCTTCTGCGGTGATCTTCTTCTCCCGTAAAAGGATCTCAATAAGCTGGTCTCCTTTCATACTGGAGAGGGCAAATACCATCTCTCCTTTCTTTAGGATGACATACTTAAGTTGAGAATCTCCCTCAACCTTCAGGATACCCGTTTCCTTGCCTCTCTGCAGGCCCATCAATACATCTGCAAGTGCAAAGTCCCTTAGAGAGCCCTGCAGGGTGTCTAATCTGCTGAAACCCGCCTTGGTCATGTCGCCCAGCTGTTCCGCCCACTGCACGGTTACTGGAAACTCCATGTCAGGGTTAAACACCTTGATAGTCACCTGTGTGCCCGGGGGGAGGTCGGGGGCATCTTTAAAGACCGCGCAGAGACCATCCGAATAGTCAATGGTCTCACCTTCGATGCTCCCTGAATCCAGTCTGAGGATACACCTGGATCGTTGATCGTATCTTCTGAAGTTCCTGCTCTTACTGAATTGCATTTAGGATTATAACAGATAACTATAATAAATGTTAAGGAATGTTAACAGTAAGCTTCCCATAAAGTAGAGTTCCCGGAATTTAACCTCACCTTACCTTTTTGCTCCTTTTCAGATAAAATATTAATTAGAGTTTGAAATGGGGTTTGGCATAGGTAAGGTTCCTCCTGATATCCGGCAAGCCAATTAAGGAGACGGTTGCATGGTATGGTCCAATTGTAATGAATACGCAGGAGGAGTTGAGGGTCGCTTTTGAGGAGTATGAAAAAGGGACATTTATAAAACACGGTAAGTAGAAATCCAAAATATTCTCAGGAATACCATGAGAGATCCATCAACAGACGGTTCAATTCCCAGGGCGTTAAACGCGCCTGATAGTGAAGTTGTAATAATCAGCGACTCCCTTGTTAATGAGGCCATCGAAGTTTCTCGAAGGAGCCCGCGCAGACGTGTTATTCTTCCCTTTCATACCCAAAGCGATGATTCTATGCACCGTATGCTTAACGCCATTCAACCCTTAAGTTACATTCAGCCTCATCGTCACGCTTCTCCTCCAAAGGCAGAGTCATTTATCGTATTAAGAGGCGCCATCTGCTTTATAACCTTCAGTGACAGCGGGGAGGTTGACTGGCGCTTTATCCTTAGGGCGCAATCCGAAATGTTCGGGATAGACATCAAGCCCGGCAGGTACCATACGTTCTTTGCGATTGAGGATGACACAGTCCTGTTTGAGGTGAAGCCCGGGCCTTATGATGAAAAGACTGACAAGGATTTTGCCTCATGGGCTCCAAAGGAGGGTTCTGAGGGGGCCGCGAAGTACCTTGAGTACCTTATGTCTTATTTCCAGAAAGGTGATTTATAATTAAATTTTTTATTGGTTGTAAGAGATAATACTATTCAAATCAGATCTTCAATTGTCGAGAAATCTGAGATGGAGTTTTAAAAAAATATAGAGACAATAAAGGATGAATCGGGGGAAGTGAGAATTGAAAATTAAACCACTCGATTACGCGAAGCCCCCTAATTATCATCATCTTTAAATATGCCGTAATTATTGTATAGAGGTAGATTCCCTCTTTTTTCCTTTGAGACTTTACATTCTGAGAAGTGAGATTTCTTCTTACGGTTAATACTTACAAGTGCTTTTATGACGTCAGGTTTTAATTTATTCTTCTCTCCCATTTCTGTTATTACCTCGATGGCAGTTCGGTTGTCAAAAGCTGCAGAGCGATAAGGTCTTTTAGAGATGAGAGCGTCATAGACATCACAGACAGCGACAACTTCAACAAGATTATCTTTGAGCTTAATGCCCCGGGGATATCCTGATCCTTCTCTTCTCTCATGATGATCTCTAGCTATACCTGCAAAGATATTCCCGGCATCCTTGGAATAGTAACTGAGCAATACATATCCCGCAACTGAATGGTGCTCTAAAATGCTCCTCTCCTCATGAGTGAGAAGGGAAACTTTTTTCAATATATTAATTGGAACGCAGATTTTGCCGATATCGTGCATAGGACCGCATGAAGCCTCATTAAGCCTTACCAAATGATCAGACATCATAACTTTGCTAATATACACACAAAGCGCGAACACATTGAGAATATGGCGGTAGGTATAAAAGTCATTCTCCCTGAAATAGTCAAGTGACTGTATTACAGGAGAGATAAGGTGTACATTACTCATAAAACTCAAGAGGTCGTCAATGACCTCTTTATCGGAAAAAATAACATTGTAAGGTGGAACAGTAATAAAATCAAGAATATCCTTTCTAATTGAACCGTGTTTCAGCAGGGGATATATTTTATAAGAAACATTTCCTGCTTCTGAGATTAAATCATTAATTATATCCGCTGAAATTTTAGTGCCGGCAGGTAACAGTAGTTTATTATCCAGAGATCTCACCGGATGAAATAGTATTAAATCGGACATAATTAAGTTGAGTTGATAACTTATTATCAAGAAATGTTATATAAGTTGACTGAACCTGTCACATTTGGATAATACTGCTTATCAAGTGAAACATCTTATAAGATACAATTATCGAGGGCTATGTTATCTCCAGCATTCTGTCGAGAGACCTCTTCGCCGGAACTCTTATTTCTTCGGGGACCTTTACAATATTGCTCATAGTTTCAAGTGCCCTCACTATGCTCGCTAGGGTCGTCTTCTTCATGTTGGGGCATATCATATCTTTACGTAATGGGTGGAATGTCTTATCAGGGTTCTCTTTATTCAGACGGTAGAGAAGGCCTATCTCTGTGCCTACGATGAACTCCCGTGCGTCAGAGGATTTTGCGTACCTGATCATGCCGGATGTGCTTGTTACATGGTCAGCCATATCCAGCACCTCCATCCTGCATTCGGGATGCGCAAGAAGCAGGGCGCCAGGATGGTCATGCCTTGACTGCTTAACATCAGCCGATGTGACTCTTTCGTGAACATGACAGAAACCGTCCCATGAGATTACCTCTTTATCTGTATTCTTTGCGATCCAGGCGGAAAGGTTTTTATCAGGGATACATATAACCTTCTCCGCATCGAGAGATTCAACGACCTTGACGGCATTGGAGGAGGTGCAGCAGATGTCACTCTCAGCCTTTACGTCAGCAGTGCTGTTTACATAAGTAACCACGGGCACGCCGGGATGCTGTTTTTTAATCTCCTTTAAACCGAAATCAACCGGATAGACGAAGCCGTCTGTGTATTGATAACCGGGGAACCGGGTCTGCAGGTTTCTGGCGCCGCTGACAGTTACCATATCGGCCATTGGGCAGCATGCTCCAGACTCTGGAAGGAGTACCGTCTTTTTGGGTGAGAGGATAGACGCGCTCTCTGCCATGAAGTTTACACCACAGAAGACGATGACGTCACACTCCGCGGCCGCTGCCTTGCGGGAGAGCTCAAGGGAATCACCAGTGAAATCGGCCAACTCCTGTATCTCGTCCCTCTGATAATTATGAGAGATGATAAGAGCGTTCTTCTCCTCCTTCAGGTGCAATATCTTTTCGCGTAATATATTGGGGTCTGTCATAATTTGATTTGTGACGGGATCATTTCAGAACTTTGAAGGATTGAATTTCCGGTACTTGGAAGGTTTGTTAGTGTAAAGTACGGTACCATCAACAAAAGTCACCTTGAAAATATTAAAGGACTTGCCGGATTCTGAATCATCTTTCTCTATAGAGAGTACTTTTCTTACATACATTCTTGTCTCTTTTATAGGCGGTATGGCGTTGTATTTTGAGACTGTACCGGGCCCGGAGTTATAAGCGGCCAATGCAAGCTCAAGGTCTCCATTGAACCTGTCAAGGAGGAGCCTGAGATATTTTGTGCCTCCCTCTATATTATCTTCAGGATCATAAGGGTCCTTAACCTTCATATCCTTAATTGTTGAAGGCATTAACTGCATAAGGCCGATTGCGCCTTTGGAAGATACGGCGTCATGTTTCCAGTTGGATTCTGCGGTGATTACAGCCTTGATGATAGATGATTCGATATTGTATTTCCTTGACATGCTGGAAATAATATAGCTGTAGGGGGTTGAGTTAACATAATCTTCACTGCTCCCTTCGGATATGACTTTCGCGTTCTTACTTCCCCTGTAAACATTTGTAAAAAGGGTATTGCCATCTTCATCAACATACTTATAGATGTCGGCATAAGAAAGCGAAACGGATATCGAAATTATAAAGACAAGGGCTATGTAGATAATTTTTGCCATTTTCCAGAATATAACATTAAGGTTTCACCAAGTCAATTAGCTTTACAGTTAATTAATGTATTCATAAATTATAACATTAAGGGGTCCAAAATATTATATTAATCATGACTGCTAGATTTACGAGATATTTGCGTACGTTGGTGAATCTGTTCTTATTGACAAAAGAGTGCCTTAAAAACAATAATAATACTTTATAAGTTTATAAGCGAGGCGATGCAGCAAGGAGGCCGGACAATATGAGTCGAATATTATTTGTAGCGCATGTAGACAGAACAATGCTTCTGAGCGGAGGTTTTGTCACCTTTGGCCCTATGTGGCTCTCTGCTGTATTAAAGAAGGATGGACATCAGTGTGATATAGCGGGTGTCAGTTACAATGAAGTCGAGAATACATGCAGGGAATTCAAACCTGACATCGTAGCTTACACGGCATTCAGCGGCGGGCATCTTGAGATGATGGAGTGGAACAGAAGACTTAAGGAACAGTTTGATTTCTTCGCCATGTTCGGCGGACCCCATCCAACATTTTCTCCCGAGATGGTTGAGGAAGAAGGGGTTGACGCAGTCTGCAGGGGTGAGGGTTTTGATGCGATGCCTGATTTTATCAGGAGGCTGGAGAAAGGCGAGGACATTACTAATGTTAAGAACTGGTGGGTCAAGAAGGACGGCAAAATATACAAGAACCCCCAGCGCCCCCTAATAAAGAACCTTGATGTTCTTCCGCCCCCTGACAGGAGTCTGTATAACAGATACAAGGACTACAGGCTGGCCAGAACCGCTACTCTCATGACAAGCCAGGGTTGTCCTTTTAACTGCTCCTACTGTTTTAATCATCAGCTTCATAAAATGAGGGTCAAGGGCGACCCGATCTTCCGCCAGAGAAGCGTGGACCATGTTATCGAGGAGTTACGACAGCTCAAAAAGGATTATCCCAAGATCGAGTACCTTATATTCAGGGACGAGATTCTGACGATTAACAAAAAATGGATTAAGGAATTTTCTGAAAAGTATCCAAAGGAGATAGGTATTCCTTTCTACTGCCTTATGAGACCCGAGATCATAAAGGAGGAAGTAATTGATGATCTGATAACTGCTGGTGTCTTCTACATAGGGGTAGGAGTTGAGTCCGGGAATGACTTTATCAGGAACAAGGTCTTGAACAGGAATATGAGTAAAGAATCCATTTTAAGGGGACTTAAAATATTACGCGACAAGAATGTGATGTTCTCTGTCTATAATATCATCGGAGCGCCAGGAGAGACGCTTGATACAGCGATGGAGACATGGGCGTTGAGTGTCAAGGCAAAACCTACATTCTGTGACTCTTTTATCCTCACACCGTATCCTAAAACCAGCATTTACGACTATTCGGTGGCAAACGGTTTCTATAGTCCTGACATGAAATGCCCTGAGACGTACCATGAGAAGATAGTCCTCGATCTTAAAGACAGAAGACAACTGGAAAACTTTATGCATTTGCTCGGTGTCGCGGTTGAGTTTCCGTTTCTTATGCCTCTGATCAGGAACGTTTTAATAAAACTCCCTCTCCGGTTTCTTTATAACCGGATAAGGAAGTTCTGGAAGGGTTACGTATACAGATACAGAATATATCCATACAAGGTTTCCGTACGCGAGAGCGTCCGGATAATCTATAATGAGATGTTCGTCTCAAAGGTCTGAAACAGCATTCTTGACAGACCTGAAGGGATAGAGTAAAATATATAACCTTTAAACTGGTCCTGAGAGGCTGGTAAGGATTCTATAATACCTAACAGGAGCCTTCTCCCTCTCAGAGGAAGAAGGTTTTTTTATGCCTAAAGAGATACTGGACAGTAAAGACATTGAGAAGATCCTAACAAGGATAACCCACGAAATAATCGAGAAGAACAAGGGCGTCAAAGACCTCTGTTTTGTCGGAATACAGAGGGGAGGCGTATTGCTTGCAAAAAGAATCGCTTCAAAGATCGAGTTTCTTGATAAGAGCATTGTAGACGTCGGGTCTCTTGATATCGCCCTTTACAGGGATGATATTCATATCAAGGCTGAACAGCCGGTTGTAAGATCAACGGATATTCCCTTCTCTATTAATGACAGGAGCGTTCTGCTTGTTGATGATGTTCTTTTTACAGGCAGAAGCATCAGGGCGGCTATGGACGCCCTGATTGATTTTGGCCGACCCTCTTCGATACAGCTTGTGGTTCTGATCGACAGGGGACACAGGGAATTACCGATAAGGGCAGATTATGTAGGCAAGAATATACCGACATCAATGAACGACAGGGTTGATGTCTACATAGATAAAGAAGACATTGAAGATTCGGTTCAGGTAGTCTGACGGCAGGGTTTACTTTACTGGAACATTAACAGGACATTTTAGTTATGCTTAAATCAAAGAGTCTGCTGGGCATAAAAGATCTCTCCATTGACGAGATAAACCTTATTCTTGAAAATTCTCTTGGATTTAAAGATGTTCTTGGCAGGGATATAAAGAAAGTCCCGGCTCTCAGGGGAAAGACGGTAGTGAACCTCTTTTTTGAGCCTTCAACAAGGACAAGGACATCCTTTACCCTCGCTGCAAAGAGGTTAAGCGCGGATGTTGTCAATTTCTCTGTCTCTTCAAGCAGTGTTGTAAAGGGCGAGACCTTACAGGATACCGCGCTTACCATCCAGGCCCTTGGCGCGGATTTATTAGTAATAAGACACGCTTCATCAGGTGTTCCTGACTATCTCAATAAGATACTGGATATATCTGTGGTTAATGCCGGGGACGGGGCCAATGAACATCCCACACAGGCCCTGCTGGATCTCTTTACAATCCTTCAATACAAGAAAGAGATATCAGGTCTTTCAATTGCGATTATAGGCGATATTGCCCACAGCAGGGTTGCAAAATCGAATATTTACGGACTGACAAAACTCGGGGCTGAGGTGAGGGTAATATGTCCGCCTACACTTTTACCGGCAGAGATCGAGAATCTGGGCGTTGAAGTCTTTCATTCAATTGAAGAGGGTTTAAAGGATGTAGACGTGGTTATGACACTTAGGCTTCAGCTTGAACGACAGAACAAGGGTTTTCTACCATCGCTTAAAGAATACTTCAAGCTCTACGGGTTAACTTCTGAAAGGCTCAAGCTCACAAAAAAAGACTCTATTGTAATGCATCCCGGCCCGATGAACAGGGGTGTCGAGATAGCTTCGGATGTAGCGTCCGGACCCCAGTCTGTAATTCTTGATCAGGTCACAAACGGCATAGCTGTAAGGATGGCGGTGCTGTATCTTCTTGGAGGAGTAAAGCAGTGAGCATCTTAATCAGGAACGGAAAAGTCATAGACCCATCTCAAAAGATATCCGGGCCAAGGGATATTCTGATTGAGGGGAAGAAGATAAAGGGCCTTTTCCCCAGAGGCAAGGGACCTGAGGCGGATAAAACGGTTGATGCTTCCGGCTGTATAGTGATGCCCGGGCTGGTTGATATGCATACTCACCTGAGAGAGCCAGGCGATGAGTATAAGGAGACTATAAAGACGGGTACGATGGCGGCTGTCAGAGGTGGTTTTACCGCGGTCTGCTGCATGCCCAATACAAATCCGGTGAATGACAATATATCGGTTACTGAATTCATACTTAAAAAGGCCTCTGAAGAAGGTTCGTGTTCCGTTTATCCTGTTGCCGCCATTACAACCGGGCAGAAAGGTGAAATGCTTACTGAACTTGAAGCGCTTATTAAGGCAGGCTGTATCGCGTTTTCCGACGACGGCAGGCCGGTTATGAACAGTCTTATAATGCGGAGGGCGCTTGAGTACTCAAAGATCTTCGGCGTCCCTATTATCTCTCACTGTGAAGACCTTGAACTGTCGGAAGGCGGAGTGATAAATGAGGGTTTAATATCAACCATGATGGGTTTAAAGGGAATTCCCAAGGCAGCGGAAGAAGTCATGGTAGCAAGGGACCTGTTACTATGTGAACTCACAGGGGGCAGGCTTCATATTGCGCATGTATCTACCGACGGATCGGTCAATATGATACGTGATGCCAAGGCACGCGGGATTAAAGTGACCGCAGAAACATGTCCGCACTATTTCAGTATTACTGAGGAATCCGTTATGGGATACGATACGAACTGCAAGGTCAACCCTCCTCTTAGAACCGATAGGGATGTTTCGGCAATTAAAGGCGGTTTGAAGGACGGTACGATTGACGTTATCGCAACTGACCATGCCCCTCACCATTATGACGATAAGAACAGGGAATTTGACAACGCTGCTTTTGGGATCTCAGGCATTGAGACCGCATTTGCTCTTGGGCTCAGGCTGGTTGAAGAGAAGGTTATTGATATAAATGAACTAATTGCCAAGATGACGATTGTACCTTCGGGAATAATGGGTTTGTCCAAGGGTACACTGCAGAAAGGTGCTGTCGCTGATATAGTGATTGTTGATGCTGGAAGGGAGCATACCGTTAATGCGGATAATTTCTTATCCAAGGGAAAGAATTCTCCTTTTAACGGTTGGCGACTTAAAGGATCTGTTATCAAGACAATAGCTATGGGCAAAGTGTATGAATGGGAGTAAAGACAGAATAAAGAATAAAGGTTCCAGAACTCAGTTCCGGAACAATGACTAAGGATGATGGCGTCGTAAAAAGTCCGATCTACTGCGTTGCAGCGTATTTTGAAATTTTCGACATACTATATGTATAGTCTCGTCTTTAAAAATACACTACGCCTTGTATATCAAAATTTTTACTTAGCCATCCCATGATTTATTACGAGCTTATCAAGGATAACATATAACGAAACGAACAGGCCAATAAGTCGGCATAAAAGGTGATAAAGATATAACACCCTCCCCTTAATCCCCTCCCCTCAAGGGAGGGGAGAAAAAAAGTTCCCTCTCCCCTGGTGGGAGAGGGTCAGGGTGAGGGGGGGGCAAGGTATACTTAGAGGAAATTAATAAACATTTTAAACGGTTAATTGTATGAATAAACGAAAAGCGATTTTAGTACTTTCCGACGGCACGGTATTTGAGGGAAGGGGTTTTGGTGTTGATGGTGAGACAGCTGGAGAGGTCGTCTTTAATACCTCGATGACCGGCTATCAGGAGATACTAACAGACCCTTCCTATAAAGGGCAGATTGTCGCTATGACATACCCCCAGATTGGAAATTATGGAGTTAATCCTGAAGATGTAGAGTCCGATGCCGTTAAGGTCGAGGGCTTTATCGTTAAGGAATTGTTTAATTTCCCGAGTAACTGGCGCTCCCGTATGAGTCTCAACACGTACTTGAAGAATAGCAGTATTGTCGGTATTGAAGGGATTGATACCAGGGCGCTGACCAGGCACTTGAGGGACAATGGCATTCAGACCGGTATCATATCTACAACTGACCTGGAACCTAGCAGCCTTTTAAGAAAGGTCAGAGAATATCCCGCGATCTCATCTCTGGAGCTGGTAGGAGACGTAACGTCAAAAACATCTTATGAATGGCAAGAAGAGACCTGGAAGTGGCAAGCAAATCCCCCCATTCCACCCTTTACTAAAGGGGGGAATGGGGGGATTAAAGTTGTTGTATATGATTTTGGCGTCAAGCGTAATATACTTCGTCATCTTGTTAATGCCGGCTTTAATGTTACCGTTGTGCCTGTAAGTACTCCTGCGGAAGAAGTCATGGAGACTGCTGACGGGGTTCTCCTCAGCAACGGCCCGGGAGACCCTGAGGCTGTATCTTATGCCATAGAGAATATTAAAAAGATTTTAGGAAAGAAGCCCGTATTCGGCATATGCCTGGGCCACCAGATTCTCGGCCTTGCTCTTGGAGGAAGGACATACAAACTGAAGTTTGGTCACCATGGCGGCAACCATCCGGTTATGGACCTGAAGAGCGGGAGAGTCGAGATCACCTCCCAGAACCATAATTACTGCGTTGATCTGAAGAGCCTCGGCGGGCAGACGCTTCTGACTCACAGGAACCTTTACGATGGGACAGAGGAAGGTATGAGACACAGAGATCTTCCCGTTATGTCGGTTCAATATCATCCCGAAGCAGGTCCGGGGCCCAATGACTCGGCATATATCTTCAAAGTCTTCCGGGAAATGATCGAGGAGTTTTAATAGTTGTCTGACAAGAAAGGATATTCTTTAGAGGAAAACGGCAACATACTTGTATTTACCACAGCTTCATTCAGGGCGGAAAAGAGCAGTGTTCTTCACAGTGGTATATATAATTATGAATTCAGTTCCATACTCTCAGCTTCGTTTGTATGCGGGATTGTTTATGTTCTGGCAGCGGTAAAGTACAGGGTGAGTTTAGATCTTTTACTGGTAATAGTGGTTTTATTCATAACTGTTTTTGTTCTTTTTAGACGTTTCGTTTTCAGAGATAAGTCCCTGAAGGTCGTTTTTGACAGGTCAGAAAGGAGCATAAAGATCTACCGCCCTTTCATTATCGGCTGCAGATCGGAGGAGCTCTCTTTTGAGAATATAGCCTCTGTCGAAGTTGGAAGTAAAAGTATTGTCCTTGAAAACCTTGATGCTGTACGCTTTGTCCAGAAGATATCCCTTCAGCATGGAAGCGAGGTGCCGGGACTTGGGGATGAGGAAGAGTTTGTTACTCTGTCTCTGAAACTCAGGGACGGCACAGAAAGACTTATATATGCCGGGAAGATCGAGGGAAATATCGAAGGAGAGCCGGAACTGCCCTTGAAGGAGATACAGGACTTTTTAGCCACGAATTTACACTAATGCTCTCAAATAAACAGAAAAAATATTTCCAGAAAAATAAGTAAAAAAGAAAGTGGAAAATATTACAAAAGAATATAACAAAAGAATCTTAAGGTTTTTCAAAAAAAATGGATAATTCGTGTTTATTCGTGCGTATTCGTGGTTAATTTTCGTGGTTAATTAAGAAAGGATTAAATTGCCGAAAAGAGAGGACATAAAAAAGATCCTTATCATAGGATCAGGGCCGATCATTATAGGTCAGGCCTGCGAATTCGATTATTCAGGCACTCAGGCCTGCAGGGCCCTGCGTGAAGAGGGGTATAAAGTTATACTTGTAAATTCCAATCCTGCTACTATAATGACCGACCCTGATATGGCTGATGTTACCTATATTGAACCGCTTACCGTTGACGTCCTCCAGATGATAATAGAGAAGGAGAGACCTGATGCAGTTCTTCCCACTATGGGAGGCCAGACCGCCCTGAATCTTGCCGTTGAACTCTCTGATGAAGGGGTGCTGGACAGGTATGGTGTTGAGCTTATCGGGGCAAAGATTGAGGCGATAAGGAAGGCTGAGGACAGGGAACTCTTTAAGGAGGCGATGACCAGAATAGGTCAGGAGACACCAAAGAGTATGACCGTCTCGTCAATGGAAGAAGGTCTTAAGGCGATTGACTATGTGAAATTCCCTGCTATTATTAGGCCCTCATTCACGCTCGGCGGGACAGGTGGCAGCATCGCTTATAACATTGAAGAGTATGAACTCGGCCTTAAAAAGGCGCTTAAACTTAGTCCTGTAAAACTGGTTCTTATTGAGGAATCAATTATCGGATGGAAAGAGTTTGAACTTGAGGTTATGCGGGACTGCAGGGACAATGTCGTAATAATCTGCTCTATTGAGAACCTCGACCCTATGGGTATTCATACGGGTGACTCCATTACCGTAGCGCCTGCTCAGACACTTACCGACAAGGAATACCAGAGGATGAGGGATGCCTCTATTGATATAATAAGGGAGATTGGTGTTGATACCGGCGGATCGAACATTCAATTCGCGTTGGATCCCGATAGTGGACGTATGAGCGTAATTGAGATGAACCCGAGGGTCTCAAGGAGTTCCGCGTTGGCATCGAAGGCTACCGGGTTTCCTATAGCGAAGATCGCGGCTAAACTGGCTGTAGGTCTGACACTGGATGAGATACCCAATGATATCACAAGGGAAACCCCGGCTTCATTTGAGCCGTCAATTGACTATGTTGTAACGAAATTTCCAAGATTTGCCTTTGAGAAATTCCCGGATGCAGATTCTACACTTACTATCCAGATGAAGTCGGTAGGTGAGGCGATGTCTATAGGCAGGACCTTTAAGGAGTCTCTTAACAAGGTGCTCAGAAGTCTGGAGATTGATAGCTATGGCTTTGAGAGCATAGGAACGAATATTGATGATATAAAGATGAATCTGAAGACCCCTCGCCCTGACAGGCTGTGGTACGTGGCACATTCATTCCGCATGGGAATGGGCATAGATGAGATTTTTGAACTGACGAAGATAGACCCGTGGTTCCTCTTCAATATTAAGCAGATAGTAGATATGGAGGAGAGGATAAAGAGTTCAGCTGATCTGCTGAATGATAATGAAGTCATCCATGCTGACCTGCTCAGAGAGGCCAAGGAGTACGGTCTGTCAGATCGGAGAATTGCCGAACTCACCGGTTCTGATGAATTGAGTATAAGAAGGGAGAGAAAGAAGAAGGGGATTGAGGCTGTTTACAAGCTTATTGATACCTGCGCCGCCGAGTTTAAGGCATACACGCCGTACCTGTACTCAACCTATGAAAAGCCGTTCTTTTCAATTAGCGGTGAAGATTTTAAAGAGGGCAGTTTGCCTTCAGCTGAGTGTGAGGCTAATGTTACCGATAAGAAGAAAGTGGTGATTCTTGGAAGCGGTCCGAACAGGATAGGGCAGGGTATTGAATTTGACTACTGCTGCGTACATGCCGTATACGCGCTGAGAGAACTGGGATATGAGACGATCATGATTAACTGTAATCCCGAGACGGTAAGCACAGACTATGATACCGCTGACAAGCTCTATTTTGAACCTCTTACACTTGAGGATGTTCTTAATGTAATTGAGAAAGAGAATCCTGAAGGGATATTAGTTCAATTCGGAGGACAGACACCTCTTAAGCTCGCTGTTCCTCTTGAGAATGAGGGTGTAAGGATACTCGGAACCTCTTCCGATTCCATTGACATGGCGGAGGACAGGGAGAGGTTCACATCACTACTTGAAAAAGCGGGGCTTAGACAGCCTGAAAACGGAACGGCCAGGTCCGTTAATGAAGCCGTGAAAATTGCCAGAACAATAAAATATCCTGTTATGGTCAGACCCTCATATGTGCTCGGGGGAAGGGCCATGGAGATCGTATACGATGAAGAGAGCCTTTATGATTATATGGAGAGAGCTGTAAAAGCCTCTCCGGAGCACCCCGTTCTTATTGACAGGTATCTCGAAGACGCTATAGAGATAGATGTTGACGCTATCTCTGACGGTACTGATGTTATTGTTGCAGGGGTCATGGAGCATATTGAAGAGGCCGGGATACATTCAGGAGACTCCGCCTGTTCAATTCCACCGCATTCACTTTCCTCAGGAATAATTGACAGGATAAAGTCTGACAGCAGGAAGCTGGCGTTAGAGCTGAATGTAATAGGGTTTATGAATGTTCAGTTCGCGGTAAAGGACAATGAGATATACGTGCTTGAAGTTAACCCCAGAGCTTCACGTACAATTCCATTTGTAAGCAAGACAACAGGGATTCCCTTAGCAAAAATAGCTGCTAAAACTATGGTCGGCATGACATTGAAAGAGCTGGGTATTACGTCCGAGGCGGAGATTACACACACCGCGGTAAAAGAGGCTGTGCTTCCGTTTGACCGGTTTCCGGGGGTTGATACACTGCTTGGGCCTGAGATGAAGTCAACAGGCGAGGCTATGGGGATAGACCAGGATTTTGGTATGGCATATTCAAAGGCTCAGATTTCATCCGGAAATGCGATACCCCTTGAAGGCAAGGTATTTATAAGTGTCAAGGATAAGGATAAGCCGTCCTTGCCCCCCCTTGTCAGGAAGTTTTATGAAAACGGTTTTTCGGTAATAGCGACAAAAGGGACCGCTGCTTATCTCGAAGAGCATGGTTTGAAGGTTGAATCAGTCAATAAGGTGCAAGAGGGAAGACCGGATATTGTTGATCTGATCAAGAACGATGAGATAGCCTTTGTAATTAATACAGTTTCCGGCGCAAAAGCCAAGAAAGACTCATTTTCAATAAGAGAAAGCGCCCTGCGGCAGAGTGTTACCTATACAACCACGATATCAGGTTTAAAGGCGGCGGTAAACGCGATTGATACTATGTTGAAAAAGAAGTTTACCGTTAAATCCCTTCAGGAATATCATAAAAAATAAAAAAATACAGGGTCCCAGGTTTACCGGCCAAAGGCGGGTAAACCCTTTTTACCAAATAGGGTATAAATATTGTTTCTCCCTATGAAAAAGGGGGATGTAGGGGGATTCTAAAGTAATCCTTTAATACAGCGTTTAGTATAAGCTAATTTGATAACAGTGATATGCTCTAATATCACAAACAATATGGTCTGCCATAGTAGTTTAAAAACTTGAATCCTTTCCGCCCCGGCGAGATCTCGCCAAAATCAATAATTTGGCGGAGAATCCTTGAACCCGGTATTTATATGTATATAACCATCTTTGATGCACTCGTAAAAAGTCATGGGATGGCTAAGTAAAAATTTCGATATACAAGGCGTAGTGTATTTTTGAAGCCGAGACTATACATATAGTATGTTGAGGATTTCAAAATACGCTACAACGCAGTAGATCGGACTTTTTACGACGCCATCATCTTTACTTTAAATGCTGTGTATTGTTAAAATTTGCCATGACTAATGATCCTATAACACCTTCTGGATTTAAGAAACTCAAAGAAGAGCTTGAAAGACTTATTAAAGTCGACCGTCCGCAGAACATAAAGGCGATTGCCGAGGCAAGGGCACATGGCGATCTTTCTGAAAATGCCGAATATCACGCTGCTAAAGAGAAGCAGTCATTCATTGTGGGCCGCATCCAGGTGCTCCAGTCAAAGATCACACAATTAAACGTGATCGACCCCGCAAGTATATCGCAGGATAAGATAGCTTTTGGGGCAAAGGTGAAGATGGTGGATGTTGAGACGGAAGAAGAGAAGGTTTACTTTCTGGTTGGGCCTGATGAATCAGATATAAAAAAAGGCATGATATCCATACTTTCTCCTATCGCAAGGTCACTCATAGGAAAGGAAGAGGGTGATGTTGCCACTGTTAAAGCTCCGGGCGGGATAACGGAGTTCGAAATAATTGAGATAAGTTTTGAGTAAGATATTTAAAATAACCGTTAGTGAGAACAAAAAGATAACAGAAAATCACTATATCCTTACTGTCATTCCTTCTGAGGATATTATGGAACCTTTACCGGGCCAGTTTTTTATGGTCTCTGCCGGTCAGGGGATGGACCCTCTTCTTAAGCGCCCTTTTAGTCTTCATCGCTGGCTGGGGGGGAACTTCCAGATGATGTACCGTGTGGTTGGAAAGGCAACGGCTATACTAAAAGATAAAAGCCCGGGTGAAATGCTTGATGTAATAGGTCCTCTCGGCAACGGGTTCCAGGTTGCTGGGAATGGGGAGAAGATGCCTATACTGGTTGCCGGGGGAATAGGGGTAGCCCCGATCTTTGCCCTTGCTGAATCGCTTTCCCGTTTAAAGCCGGAGTTCTTTTACGGCGCCAGGACAGGGGGAGAGATCCTGTGTGCTGAAGAATTAAAATCTTTAGGAATAAACACGGTGATCTCAACCGATGACGGGACTTCAGGAGAGAAGGGCAGCGTTGTTGATCAATTAAATAATTTTCTCTCTTTAAATTCCAGATCCGCTGATTCATACCGGTTATATGCCTGCGGTCCAAAGCCCATGCTTAGATCGTTATCTCTTTTAGCGAAAAAATATAAGATCGGAGGGTTAATGGCGCTTGAGGAGAGCATGGCGTGTGGAATTGGGTCCTGTCTTGGGTGTGTTGTGAATACCACGAGCGGTTATAAGCGTGTTTGTAAGGAAGGTCCGGTTTTCCCTCTGGAGGATATTATCTGGTGATGAACAACTATTAATTATTAGACAGGATTAACAGGTCGAAGCGACTCTATACAATGACTCGTACCGAGATCTTCAGGATACATTAAAAGAAAAAAATAATTAAATAATTAGACAGGATGTACAGGATACTTTAAAATAAAAAATTAGACAGGTCGGAATCGACCTGCCTGCCGGACAGGCAGGTTCGTGCCGAGATATACATGATGTTCAGGATATTATTAAAAAAAGAAGAAAATAGTCTTCTCTATCTTGTTGATCCTGTTAATCCTGTCAGAAAAAAAAGGAAAATCTTCTGTATCTTGTTAATCATGTTAATCCTGTCAGAAAAATGGAAATTCTTATACTATGAAATTATCAGTTGAGATAGGGAAGTTGAAATTGAAAAATCCTGTAATGACCGCCTCAGGTACATTCGGCTACGGTGAAGAATATTCAGGGTTCCTTGATATCGGCAGACTTGGAGCTGTTGTTGTTAAGGGTCTCTCCCTTCATCCAAAGGAGGGTAACCCGCCACCGCGTATAGTAGAGACCCCCGCCGGAATGCTGAACGCCATTGGGCTTCAGAATATAGGGATTGAGGCCTTTATCAGTGAAAAACTACCTTTCCTGAAAAAATTCAATACTACTGTTATTGTTAACTTTTTCGGAGATTCTATCGAGGAATATGTAGAAGCTGCTGAACGGCTTAGTTCCGTGGAAGGGATTCACGCGCTTGAGATGAATATATCATGCCCGAACAAGCAGGCTGGATGGAGCCTTTTTGGTACAGACCCCGGGATGACGCGTGATGTTGTCAGCGCGGTCCGGAAGGCAACCGACCTTACGCTTATTGTCAAACTTTCTCCTAATGTAACGGACATAGCTAATATGGCAAAGACAGCTGAAGATGCTGGTGCCGATGCCTTGTCGCTCATAAATACCCTGACAGGGATGGCTGTTGATCTGGAGACAAAAAGGCCCAGGCTTGCAAATATTACAGGAGGACTTTCCGGCCCTGCAATTAAACCTGTTGCTCTAAGAATGGTCTGGGAGTGTTACAGAAAAGTTAGCATACCAATTATAGGTATGGGAGGCATAGTGACTGCTGAGGACGCACTGGAGTTTATACTTTGCGGTGCAAGTGCCGTAGCTGTAGGTACTGGAAATTTTATTAACCCCCGATCTACAATGGACATATTGGAAGGTATAAGATCATATTTATCTTCTAATAATGAAAAGTCCGTTGAAGGATTAACAGGAGCGCTTAACTGTTGAAAAGACCTGTCATCACATTAACAACAGACTTTGGTCTGAAAGACCCTTTTGTCGGATTAATGAAGGGTGTGATCTTCGGGATAAACCCTGATGCGCTTATTGTAGATATTACCCATAATGTATCACGCCACAATATATTTGAGGCCTCGCAGGTTATATCCATGAGTTATGGATACTTCCCCCCCTCATCGATACATGTAGTGGTTGTCGACCCCGGAGTAGGCGGGAGCCGCAGGCCTATTATGGTAATATCAAATAACCACTATTTCATAGGGCCTGATAACGGTGTATTTTTACATGCATTCGAAGAAGCCGACACCGAAGATCTGAAAGTTATACACCTGACCGCTTCCCATCACTTTATGCAAATGAGCGGATCAACATTTCATGGACGTGATATTTTTGCCCCTGTTGCGGCATGGCTTTCAAAGGGGATTAAACCCAACATGTTTGGCGATGAGATTATAGATTATGTTAAAATCCCATCTTTAAGAGCTACCTTAGAGAATGACAACCTGATAAAGGGCGCGGTAGTATATATTGATAATTTCGGTAATGCGATTACAAATATAAGAAAAGAGAAGGTTGAGGAGATTAAATCCGGGACCTCTGATAGAAAACTGAAGGTTGTATATAAGGAGATGCGCTTACCCATGGCTGATTATTACGAGGATTCCTCCACATCAGGGGATCAACTTTTATCTATTATAAACAGTTTCGGCCTTGTTGAGCTTTATAGCTTTAAGGACAGTGCGGCAAAGAAGTTTAACATTTCAATAGGAGATGAAGTCAGCGTAATATTTGCCTGACAGATCTTTTTATACATGACTACTTTTGTAATTGCGCATAATATATATTTATTAAAAAGTCTGTTTTGAAAGAAAGATTCCCGACCCCGAGAAATCGGGGCAGGCTATGCGGGAATGACGAATAAACGATATCAAATAGCAAAATGAATAACTATGCGGATTCTATTAATAGGTAACTTTGCTCCTCCATATGAGGATGAGAATATACATAACTTTTCATTACTCAAAAGACTGAGAGAAGAGGGTAATGAATGTTCTGTTATCAATATATCCGAGAACCCTTCAAAGGAGAAGGGATTTGTTGACGCTAACAGCTACATTGATTTTGTTTTTAAGGTTGTACGCTATAGCTGGAAGAGTGATGTCACGCATTGTTTAACAAAAGGTTACACCCGTCTGGGTTTGCTGAAGCTCATGACAGCCATTCTCATTGGCAGGGTGTTTCGTGTAAGGCCGATCATCACCCTTCATTCAGAGCTTTTTTCCATAATAGGTCAGATGAGGAGCCCGGTAGGCGGTGAGCAGACCGTTTATCTCGCTTTTTCGTTTGCGCATAAGATTATTTTTCAGGATAAAGATACCTTTGATGCTGCTTCTAAATACAGGAAGAAACCGAATTTTGAGTTGATCCCGTTATTTATCGAAAAAAGTAAAGAATTAAACGATGACGGGAGTTTGGCATTCAGGAGGCTCAGGGATAAAAAGAGGATTATTATATTCTCCGGGGTCAGTCATCCTTCTTTTATTTTCGATATTGTCAGTAGTTTTCTCTCCGATTACGTGAAGACACGGGATATCGGGATAGTTATTTCATTTGCGGAAACATCACATTTAAAGTTGCAGCATGTAATTGAGGAGAATGTTGGAGTGCTGGCTGAGAATCTGGTTTTTTCCGGCCCTGATGATCTCAAATTTTTGTCAAAGGCCTATACCTTGGCAGATCTTATCGTAAGGCCCCTGAGTTGTGATGGGAAACTCTTTTTTCAGGATTTCTCGGTGTATATCAGAAAACCTTCCCGCTCGGAAAATTTTGTTTATTTCCCTAAAAGCATGGTATTTTCAAAAGAAGGTGATATGTCGGATATATGCGCATTTATAACAAACGCCATCTTAACAGAGAAGGATGAGGTTATTCCCGGAACGGAGATTGAAGATTACTACTCAAGGATCAAAAGGATTTATACTGAATGATACAGTTTTATTTATCGAAGAGTTCAGGCATCTTTTTTCTCGCCAGTGTCAGTCGTTGATCATACTCCATGTCGCCTTTTCCTAGGTAGTTTGAGATAAGTTTTGAAATAGCCGCCCTCCAGTTGCCCAGGATTGTTCTGACTGTCCATTTCAAGTTGTAATTAAGGGACCTTGTCATAATAAATAAAAATATGGCAGGCTCAAAACTTCTCTTGACTGTAAAGTCCAGTATGTTTACTATCGCCTCGTTAAACCTTCCTCTTTCTATTTCAGGTTGATTTAAATGTCTGATAATGAATCGAGGCATATAAGGAGTTATCCCGAGCAGTTTATTAAGATAGGTTCTGTCGATTTTAACCAGATACCTGAATAGATATGCCTCCGGGTCCGCTATTTTATCAGCTATAGCTTTTTCAGCGAGTGGAGTACCGGGGAAGAAAGTCAGGTGTGCCAGTGATATAATGTAGGGCTTTTTGAGCTTTGACATTGATTCGATGGTATCTATCTCGTCCTCTTCCTTTTCATAAGGGTTATCAACTATAACTTCATAAAATGGCGCGGCCTTTGCCTCGTTTATAATATCCGCGGCCTTGATTACTGAGGAGAAACTAATTTTCCTCCCGTAGACCTCAAAATTTACGCGGTCGCTCCCGCTCTGAATACCCATTACAACCATACTCAGGCCGGCCTCTTTCAGCATGAAGAGTTTTTCCCTGTCAAGCATAGTGGGAATTGCCCGGACGATAAAGGGCAGCTTAATATGTTTTTTATATTCTTCAGAAAACTTTCTTATCCATTCGTGACTGTGAGCAAAAAAACAATCATCCTCAAAGTTAATATAAAGTACATACCGGTCATTCTTTACATCTTTTAACTCTTCCATGCAGTTTTCAACCGATCTCTCCCTTACCTTTTCCCCATACACTTTAATCAGGTATGAGTTGGCGCAGTACCCGCAGTTGAATGGACAGCCCCTTGTTGTAATTGTCATATGACATGTTCCACCGTAAAGGGCGTATCTACGAAAGAGCCGGGGGTTTTCTGCAAAGTTAAATATACTCCTGTTGTGAAGTCCGTAGAAATAATCAGGAAGGTATTTCTGACAGGGAATGCTGTCAAGATTCTGCTCGGGGAGAGCAGGAGGTTTCTCGCCTGCCATATGGTTATCTCTTGAAAGTATGTTTGAGATTGAAGGAACGACCTCTCTCCCCTTGTTTTTGAGGTGCTCTAATAAGGAGACTATGGCTCTTTCACCTTCGCCGAAACAGACGTAATCAGCGTATTTAAGGCACTCATCAGGATTGATTATCGCATGCACTCCACCCCATACAACCGGTTTTCTGAACCTTTCATGTAGAAGCCGCGTAAGGTTCTTTGCGGGATAAAACTCTATAGACATCAGTCCTATGCCTATCAGATCAGGATCATAACCGCTGATGAATTCCTCTATGGACGGATCCAGGCTCTTTTCAAGATAGCCCGGCATAAGAAGGAGTTTCACGTCATGACCGTTGGCAAGTATGCTCTCAGAGAGGTACTTGAGTCCCGTTACATACGCATTTGATTGAAGGGATATGAGGAGGCATTTCATTGAATTGTTATGATGATAGGAGCATTTTGAATAAGGTGCTGTTATTAATAATGATGTACTCGAAAAAAATCATGGGATTGCTCATCGGACTATTTACGACGCCATCAATAATAAGCGAGTTAAAAAGGGTAAGTCAAGGGTCTGTAAGGATATTGCATATCAATATAAACAGAGGGAGGGGTGCAGAATAAGGAATAAATGTGTTTAAAACCGGTTTTTTAACGACAGTTTCCCTGAATTCCTGAAAATGGCTATTATTGTTGAATAATGGTGTGTTATTATAAGTCATTATTTACTTGATTTTTCTTTTATTTTAAAGGATAATTAAGAGTAACTGATAAATAATCTTACAGCAATAGATATGAGTCACAGACTATATTAGCCTTGGCGAAATGTCAGAAATATGGTTTTTAAGTCTGTTATACGGTACATTTATTGTAAATAGTTTTAACATGGGAAATTATGTTTGACTACAGCACAATAGAAAAGACATGTCAAGATATTGCCGGGATAAGAAGTTATGATGAACTGTACGATTATGTCGGTGTTGCTGTATCCTCTGCGCTTGACCTAAACAGAATCTTCCTTATATCGTCTCTATCCGGAGGGGGCTACGAAGTTGTTTACAGGAACCCTATCAGAGAGAAGGGAATTAGTAACAATGGTAAAGATACAGGTGAAGTGGTATTTGATGAAGACTCTTTAATCTCCAGCTGCTTTAAAGATACCGGGGAAGCCATTGTTAAGGACGTTTCATCAAAGAATAATTCAAGTAGCAATAAAGTGTTCGAGGAGATAGAGCAGTTTCTCAAACCTGATTTAGTGGGGGCTGTTGTCCCTGTTTTTGTTGACCGTGGGCTGGCTCTGTTAATTGTGCCTGGTGAGAAGTTAACAGGTGGTTACTTAACAGAGAAAGACTTATCTTTTCTTGGAATTGTTGCTCACCAAACGGCTGCTGCTTTACATATTATAAGACTTGAAGAAGAGAAGATTGACTCTTCCAGACTCTCCTCAATTGGCTTGTTGTCTGCGTCTATTGCCCATGAGATGAGAAATTCTCTTACTTCACTCAAGACCTTTGCCCAGTTGTTCCCGGAGAAATATAATGACCCTGACTTCAGGTCCAGTTTCAGCAGAATCGTTCCGGAGCAGATGGAAATAATAGAGGGACTAATTAAGGATTTCCCGGTCTTCTCCATAAAAGAGACTGGTACATCTTCAGAAACCTTTAACCTGACAAAAACGATCGACGAGTCTATTGATTATGTTCAGGCCAAGCACAGACTTAAAGAAAAAAATATTGTTATTGAGAAGAGATACGGGAATAATGCAATCAATATGTCAAATAATCCCTTAATGCTGAAGTATGCGTTAATAAATATACTGGATAATGGATGTGAGGCTATGGACTGTAAGGGGGACTTGAGGGTTAAGGTTGATACGAACGGCGTGCATGTAAAAATATTAATCCAGGATTATGGGGAAGGTATATCTTTAGAAGATATTAATAAAATATTCGATCCTTTTTATACTACAAAACCTTCCGGGATCGGGCTTGGGCTGGCTATCAGTAAAAGAATTATAGAGGGTTACGGCGGCGGTATAAGAGTCAAGAGCAGGATGTCAGAGGGGACGGTTTTTGATATATCACTGCCTGTTAATAACAATGCAATGAAAGAGATTAATACGGGCTAGTTTATGGACCTTATTGCCATATTAAGCGACAGGGAAGATGGTCTGCTTGCCAGGTTGAAAGGGCTGCTTGGCGAGTACACGACATATCCTGTCAGATCCCTTGACGAACTTGTAAATTTGCAGCATAACATCCCGGTCAATCTTTTGATAATAGATACCTCGTCTTACAGATTTTCTTCGCTGTCAGATTTCATTAAAAAGCTTGATGATGAAAAGGTAGTGATTCTTTCCGGGGAACAATCCGACATCCCTCCTGAATGGGAATTATATTCATCTGTTTATGGCCTGATTAACATCAGTAATATTTCAAAAGAACTCCCTCTCATGGTAGACAGCGCCCTGGAAAAGCAGAGACTCAAGCATGAACTTGCATTTCTGAAGCGGGCTAAAAAGGATTCCATGCAATTACTGAATTCTGATAAAGACGGCCCCGTTAAGGGAGGAAGATATCTTAAGGAGAAAGTCCTAATTAATTTTGCTAAGCTGCTGACTGCGAGCTTTGATATGAGTAAGCTCCTGAGTCATTTTATGGATTCGGTTATGGAGATTGCCAGAGTGAACAGGATGTCCATAATGCTGAAGGATAAGGAAGAGTTTCATATAAAGACTTACTACGGTCTTGATCCATATTTAGCTGATAACCTTAAGCTGAAAAATGAGAGCGCTTTGGTTTCGCTGCTCACGAAGTCTGGAAGGATACTGGAGATACCCGCAGGTCCCGATAATGCGGATTCAGCGTCCATAAGAAACGATATGGAACTTCTCAGGTGCTCATTCTCATTTCCAATGCTGCACAATGGCAAACTTATCGGTATTTTTAACATAGGTGACAAGATCACTGCTGAGCACTTTACCAGGGATGAGCTGGAGATAATATACATGCTCTGTAACTACCTTGCATCAGCTGTAAAGGATTTCGACCTACATAATAAGATGTGGTATCAGGAGGAATTCACAAAGAATATACTTGCCAGCATGAACAGTGGTATGATCGTTATTGACTGGGATAAAAAGATCTCTGTTTTTAATCAGCAGGCGGCTGAGATAATTAATCTCAACGCTTCAGAGATGATTGGAAGTAATGTGAGTCTTCTGCCGTCACCACTGGGAGACATTCTGTATGAGACTATGGTCGCCGGTTCGTCTTATAAACGGTTTGAAACGGAAGTAACTTCTTCAAAACTTCCCCTTGGCATAACCAGCTACAGGCTGTTTGACGAAAAACGGAATCCAATAGGAGCGGGGATCGTATTTTCCGACCTTTCGGATTCAAAAAAACTGGATGAAGAGCGGAGAAGGGCTGAAAGGCTGGAGGCCGTTAATGAGCTTATGTCAAAGATAGCGCATGAAGTCAGGAATCCTCTGACATCAATTCAGACTTACGCGCAGCTTATAAGCGAAAAATACGGGAATGATGATGATGAACTGAATAATTTTTATAAATCTTCTGTAACTGATTCAATACACAGGCTTGATGATTTAATTGACAAACTTGTGACTTTTTCGATTACTCAGGATTACAACTTTTACAGGGAAGATGTGAATACTCTCCTTGATGAGTCTGTTGGTTATATATTAAGGCACATTCCTAAGGGTTATAAAATCATCAAGGATGAAATCATCGATAATGTTTTCATTTACGCTGATAGAAAACTATTCATCAAGGCCATATATTTTCTCGTCATCTCTATTACTGAAAGGTCTGCTGAAGGGGATGTTATAACTCTGTCTGCCAGTATTTTAAGTGGATTGCCTTTTGTCGAGATACATATCAATTACAGTGGAGATGAGATGACAGAGGAAGAAAGGCTGAAACTTCTGAGACCGCTGTTTGAGATAGATATTCTCTCCTCTGAACTTAATTTACCAATAAGCCGTAAAATTATAGAGAAGCATAAAGGTAGTCTTGATATAAGTACAGGGAAAGACGGTAATACTTTTATTATCAAACTACCTGCGATTGACGGAGAAGCTGCCAAAATATCTATAAACGGGGGAGAGTTAAATGGTTGAAAAAGATAAGGTTCTTATAATCGACGATGAACTGGCACCTAGAGAGTCTCTCCGAATGGTACTTAAGGATAAGTTTGATGTTTTTACGGCCCCGGGAGCTCCAGAGGGGATGATGCTTATGGATGAAAATCCTGTTGACCTTGTGGTCCTTGATATCAGGATGCCGGGGATGGACGGGATAACAGCATTGAAAAGGATTAAGGAGAGATACCCTGAAATCGAGGTGATACTGCTGACGGCATATGCCAGTCTTGAATCCGCCAGAGACGCCATACGTCTTGGAGCCTTTGATTATCTGATGAAGCCATTTGATAAGGATGATCTGATTAATGTTGTCGAAAATGGCCTTGAAAAGAAGAAGGACTCCGAAAGGGTAAGGGCAAAACTTGAAGACCTGACGAATATGAATAATATACTTGAAGAACAGATTTCGATTGCTCAGAACAATATCATAAACTGTTATGAGGGAACGGTTAAAGCCCTTAACCTGACAATAGACGCGAAGGACCATTATACATACAACCACTCAAACCGCGTGGTTAAATTCTCTTCTGCCCTGGCAACGGCTCTAGGGATGTCAAGTGATAAAACAGAAAAGCTGGAACATGCCGCTGCTATACATGATATAGGCAAGATAGGGGTAGATGAACAGATCCTCAGGAAACCGGGCAATCTTAATATTGAGGAATTTGAGGAAATTAAGAAGCATCCGGAAATCGGAGCAAGGATTGTACAGTCCGTTCCTTTTCTTAAGGAGGCTGTACCTGTAATTTTATATCACCATGAAAGATATGACGGCAAAGGATACCCTGAAGGTTTGAAAGCCGAACAGGTTCCACTTGGTGCCAGGATAATTATTGTAGCTGACGCGGTTGACTCCATGATGCATGACAGACCTTACAGAAATCGTCTCAAGCAGGAAGAAGTAATGAGTGAGCTGAGCGATAATTCCGGCACCCAGTTCGATCCAAAGATTGCCGATCTTATCCTGAGTGGAAAGATAATGCTGCAGTAAGACGTATAAATCAAGATTTCCAAATTACATGAGTTGATTTATTAAGGGTTCGAGGATTCGAGGGTTCCAGGGTTCAAGTGAAAAACATTGATAACGGAATTAAAACAATAATAAACCTGATTTAATAAAAATAGATTCTTGCCCGCTCGCTCGCCTCGGGCGAAGCACTGGCCTCGGGGCGAAGCAACGGGTCTTGCTGAGGTCTGTATAGGAGGTATCTTTTTTGTCTTTATTTGTTCACTCGAACCCTTGAATCCTTGGATCCTTTCCCGATGTATCGGGATTCGCTGAGGCGAAGAATCCTGTTTTATACAGTAAAACTATTTAAGACCAAGCACGTCCTGCATGTCGTAGAAACCAGGCTCCTGTTTTAAGACCCAGACAGCAGCCTTAAGCGCACCGCTTGCAAAAGTGTCCCTGCTTGAAGCCTTATGTGTTATTTCGATCCTTTCTCCTATACCCCCAAAAAGGACTGTATGTTCTCCTACGATATCACCGGCACGTATTGTCTGCATACCTATCTCTTTCCGTGTTCTTTCGCCTATTAGCCCTTTTCTCGTATAAACAGCTGTCTCTTCCAGGTTTCTGCCGAGTGTATCAGCAATCACCTGGGCCATCTTCATTGCGGTACCGGAAGGCGCGTCTTTTTTATGTCTGTGATGAGCCTCTATTACTTCAACATCATAGTCTTTTTCCAGAACCGGCGCTATATCCCCGAGTACTTTCAGTATAAGGTTTATACCCACGCTCATATTTGGCGCAAGCACGCAGGGAATTTTATCAGTATGAGATTTTATTTTTTCAGTCTGTTCTACGGTCAGTCCTGTTGTTCCTATAACCATCGCGATGCCTTTTTCGACTGCGGCCCCGGTTATATTAACTGCAGTTTCAGGATTGGAAAAATCGATGAGCACATCAGCTTTCTCCCTGATATCATTAATATCTCCTGAAAGGGCGATACCGATATTCCCTATACCCGCGGTCTCTCCTATATCTGAGCCGATCCCCGGGTGGTCTTTGTACTCAAGGGCTCCAACAATGTTTATCTCTTCGTGGTCATTTGCAAGCGTAATAATTCTTGTGCCCATTCTTCCCGCGGCACCTGATACAATTAAATTAACCATTGTCATTCTCCTTTTCTGATTGAACCTGGTTGTCGATGCTCTCTCCTTTAATCCTGTGTTCCTCTGAAGCCCACATTCCAAGATCAATCATCTTGCACCTCTCTGAACAGAACGGCCTGTGAGGGTTCTCTTCCCATGTCGTATCCTTTTTGCAGTAAGGGCATTTAATTTTCATTTTATCGTTCTGAGTTTATTTCATGATCATATTGGTCTTTAATGAAAATTTAGTTTAAAGAAACAATAAGGAATTATCAATAGCAGAGCTTGTCAATTCATAACCAGAAGAAGAAAGTAATAAATAGGCAGAGCGAACCTTTATTAATGATAACACCTTTACTGGGGGGCAGGGGACTGCCATAAAACCTTAAATCATTCTAATGTATTAACTAATTCTTTGAGTGTATTCGGAGGGTCTTTAATTTTAAAACCAAAGTAAGGTTTAGATGAGTCACTTGAATCTTCCTTGGCCCACATTATTTCACAATTCAAACTTATTAAATAATCTGAGGTGTTTTTGAATAAAATCGTAGCCATTTTTTTCGGAGCAATACTATTTTGATAATAAAAAGAATCTAGCATGCTAAGATAGCCGACACCTTCTTCTGAGATATTTATTAAATTTCCAACATAACTTTTGCCCTCAATAATAATAACTCCGGTTATATTAGTTGGAAATCTTTTGGATTTTCTATTTTTCATACTCATTTAAGTATCAGTTTTACATGTTTGAAAAATATATAAATGCAAAAACTATGCTAGTTTATGGATGATTCCATATTTATTATTAAAAACGAT
>JBCKZY010000010.1:0-33257 GCA_038918635.1 Thermodesulfovibrionia bacterium
TTGAAAACAGTAAATTAAGGGAAACCAGCCACCTTTCAATAACTTACGAAAATTCGCCGTTACGCCCTTTCACGGCGGCGACAGGGGTTCTCCGCCAAAGAAAATTGGCGGGATCTCGCCTACGGCGGAAAATCCCCCTTGTGCGCCTAAGGAGCATTGGGGCTTGCGCGCCGCAGGAGTAACGCCAGATAATTCAGGAGTGTACCCGATGCGGTACACTCCTTTTTCTTTTAACAGGGGTTCTCCAGGGTCCCTCTCACCATATAGGTTTATATCGGACACTGCTTTTGCTTTGAGTTTTACTGGATAGTTGTATTTATACCGGAAACATTGTATATTATTACTAAGTAATACTGGAGGAGATTATGCGGACAACAAAGGTTTTAACACTCTCTCTCCCGCCGGAGATGCTTAAAGAGGTGGAAAGTCTTGTAAAAGAAGAGAAGAGAACAAAGAGCGAACTCTTCAGAGAGGCTCTGAGAAAGTATATTAATGACAGGAATTGGCAGCAGATACGGCAGTGGGGGATGAAGACCGCTCGGGATCTTGACATTTCGACTGAAGAAGAAGTGAACGAACTGGTCCGGAAATATCGCAGGACCGGGAAGTGAGAGTTGTACTCGATACAAACATTTATATATCCGCTATCCTCTTTGGCGGCAACTGTGAAGAGATCCTGAGGATTGCCGGATCAGGTTCATTCGAGTTAATTATTTCAAAAAGTATTATCCTTGAACTGAGAGGCATCCTTGAAAAGAAATTCATGTGGTCTAAAAAGCAGGTTTCAGAAACTATCTCACATATAAAGAACATTACTACTGAAATTAAGCCCGGCATTAAGGTGAAGATAATCCGTAAAGATCCCTCTGACAATAAGATCCTTGAATGTGCAGTATCTGCAATGGCGCGATACATTGTCACCGGCGATAAACACCTTCTTGATATAAAGAAATATAAAGAGATCAGCATACTCAAACCCGCAGATTTTTTGAAGCTTTAACTCACTTACCTATTACCTGTAACCCCATTCTCTTTTATATTGATTTCGAAGCCCCAAAGTTCTAACTTTCAGAAATAGAAAGTTTATGGGGGGTTGGAGGTTGGGAAGGTTTATCCGCCTTGTAGTGCCTGTCGTAGTCCCGCATAAGACGGGATAAATTCCACGAAGACCCCGCCTGTCGTAGCGAAGTGGAGATCCCTATTACAAAGGTTTTTAATAAGTGCCGAAAAGCCGTATAATGGTTAACATGGCACATCAACAAGCTCACATCATTGCTGTTGCAGGACCTAACGGCGCAGGGAAATCAACCACAGCTCCATCCCTGTTAAAAGGCACTTTGAAGGTGAAAGAATTTGTTAATGCCGATATTATCGCCAGGGATAATCCTGGAATGACATCTATCGGGGCTGGGCGTATTATGCTTAATCGAATGCATGATCTTGCTGATAGACGGATTAACTTTGCCTTTGAATCAACTATGGCCAGCAAGTCATTTGCTCCATGGATTGCCAGACTTAGTAAAACGGGATATAAATTTTATCTGGTTTTTCTCTGGCTGCCTAGCGCTGAACTTGCAATAGATCGCGTGAAGGAAAGAGTAAGGATGGGCGGACATGATGTTGTCTCAGATACTATAAGACGACGTTACCGCACCGGCATTAATAATTTTTTTAGTATCTATCAAAAGATTGCCGACATATGGTATTTTTATGATAATTCCATAGACGTTCCTAAACTGGTAGCCTATGGCAAGAAGACAGGAAGGCCGGTTGTAATTGATAAAGAAATTTGGCATACTATCAGACAACAGCATGAAAAGAAAGAATATAAATAAGGACAAGATTACAGAGGCCTTCTCCAATCCTGATACGATAACAAAGGCCCTTGTCAAAGGTGTACGTGAAGCCTTAAAGCAGCACAAGCGGGCTGGTTACCCTATAGTTATCTGGCGTGATGGAAAAACTGTCTGGGTTAAGCCGGAAGAAATACATCCATAAGCTATTTATTACACCCCCTTACCCATCACCTATAACCTATACCTTATATTCTATAACCCCATTCTCTTTTATATTGATTTCGAAGCCCCAAAGTTCTAACTTTCAGAAATAGAAAGTTTATGGGGGGTTGGAGGTTGGGAAGGTTAATCCGCCTCAGGCGGGTCCCGACGTGTCGGGGACACTATTCCCTAAAGCATGTTAAAAATCAAAATCTTTTATAAATCTCTTTCCTGTGTCCGACTCTAAGCACAACAATATCACAACCTTCTATGTCAAAGATCACCCTGTAGTCACCTATTCTAAAACGATATGTGCCAATTATAGGGTCAGAAAGCTTTTGAGAATTTACAATCGGATTATTCTGAAGTTTATGGAGAGATTTTCCTATGTTGTTTTTTACGGAAGGGTCAAGCTTTTTAATATCCTTTTCAGCCCTGCGGGTGTAGACAAGATTATACTTCATTCACCGAAGATTTCTTTGTGAGATTTTGTTTTGCCCGCTATATATTCGGCCCTGGCTTCTTTAATACTCTGAAGATACTCAGGTGAGGTAACTGCCAGCAAATCCTCTATAAAAGCCTCTCTCTCTCCCCTTTTCATCTTCTTTACCGCTTCTATGATGTCATCTGTTGATATAGATACTTTTACCTGTTGCATTGTTGCCTCCTGGGAACTATTTTACCATAAAGACAGCTTAAGTTATCGCAACAATGAATCTCCAAAAGTGCGGATCATCTCCTGTTCAATTGATGATTTAGTGCGGAGGGTAGAGAGGTTGATTCGGTTGTAGGTTGGGAAGGCGGTTTAAGAGTGAGAAACAGGGCAAATGTCAATAGTCCCCGATCCTATCGGGACAAGCAAGCCTGTCGTAGCCATGCGGAGATCCCGACTTGTCGGGGACCCCATCACCCCTGACCCATAAGCTTATTGTTTATTTGACCCCGCTGGTTAATATTCCATCAACTTCTGTGCAAGCCGGTGAAGCTCCGGGTTAGCCAGGGCAGAGGCCTTCTTCTTTACGGTACGTGAATAATATTCTCTTTCGGTTTTGCTTAATGGTTCGCCTTTTAATTTCTTCTTAAACAGCTCCTTTTGTTTCGGCGAAAACAATTGAGATAACGCGTACTCAAGAGACAGGTCCTCATGTTTATCTTTTAGCTGTCTTGTTTTTTCAGCATCATGCACAAAGTAATTATTAAAAGTCACTTTTAAGCGTGAGGCATGAAATTCTTTGTTTGCCAAAGAAGCAGATGTATCATGGACCAATGAATCTCTTAATTTTTGCAGTTGAACAAGATCTTCATTTGAAAAACGCTCTTTTAATCGTTTCGACCAGACAAATGATAAATGATAGTATTGATATAAAGCCAATGAAAGCAGCAATAGTGAATGAAAATCATCCTGTTCCTGTTTTTCTGTTAAATTCATCAGGACCTGATCATGATCGAAGTTATATTCTTCAGCAGCATTAGCCAATAAAACCGGGAACCCCTCCCACAGTCGTGTCTCTTTGCTCTTGACAACTTCAGCCAGGGTTTTATTAACATCAAAATCATCCCTTACTTCCATAAGGGAATACCCGAGACGATGTAAATTTTTCATTAATTCTTTATTAACCATCGAGTTTCTCCTTTTGAAGGAGATTTATAAAATGATCCAGATGCTGCGTAATACGTTTTTCAGAAGTATCATAACTGGCTAATTCCTTAACATGTTCTTTAATGCGTTTAATATCAACTTTATCCTTACGCGCTTTCACCAGCATCAGACAATCTTCAAAATCAACCTCTGTCCCGCGAAAAAGCTTGCTGGCAATCAAATCATATTCATTCAAAATACCAATATAGAGATGAGAAAACTCTTTCAGCAACACATGGTTCTCCTTCTCTAAAGGAGATTCCAGCAGTTCCGTTGTATGGATTCGTTTCCCCTGAAATATGTCAAATATAAAAATGCCCCCTTTCTTCTGCCAGCCTGATCCTGTTTTTTGTTCATAGCCCAGATCCTTAAGAATATTAATTAAGTACTTATACTCGGATTCAACAGGTACTATGAAATCAACATCCTTGGTAGACGGTTTAATATCTAACAGGGTTAGTGCCGTTCCACCACAGGCGATCAAATGGACCTTGCGTTTTATAAATACGTTCCATTGCCCCAATTCATCTAATAATGTCTGTTTATCTATCCTGTATTCCATGGTTTGTATCTATATATACATTAAATTGTATAAAAACATACATCTTATTGTATTAAATTATACAATATATGTCTTGCATTGTCAACGGAAAAAGTTTTAAGCGGCTCTGTCCAGCGGTCTCAGCTTTAGCAGGATGGTAAAGCTTGAGAGAGGAAAGTCAATATTTCCCGATCTTATCCCCGAATAATCGGGACAGGCGGGACAAGCAAGTTTACCCGCCTATCAGTGCCTGCCTGCCAGTTCGTTTGGCATGGTGGCGGGCCTCGTAGTCCCGTATAAGACGGGGACCCCCTAACCCATTACCTATAACCTATAACCTCGTTTCTTTTATAGTTGTTGAATCATCCATGCTTCCCTCCGCGTTACACAGTACACTTTTCCTCACCTATTACCTATGACCCATAACCAATTCTTATTCTATAACCCCATCTTTTGCATAAAGATGATATCTTCCTTAGAAGGTAAATTCCTTTTGAGGATTATTTTTCTTTATCAATTTTGAGATTTTATCGACAAACTCTTCAGCTGTCTTCATAGCATCTTCGGCTTCTTTGATTGAACAGGGCATATCAGGCTCATAAATAAATCTGTTTCGCTTTTTTCTCATAAAATCATAATCATTAATAAGTCTCTTGAATGTATCTCCCAAGACTGAACTCGCAAATTTCACCACAGTGAGATGTTTACCTTTAATGTCGGGCCTGAATCCTTCGTTGAACATCAATGCCAGCCCTGAACGCAGCATTGCATTGTAAGCATAATTATAGGCGCACTCCTCGTCATCCTTTATATTTCGCCTGGCAGTTTTAATGTCTATATAAGCACGATGTATCAAATTTGAAACAGCCTTATAATCAACAGGACATTTCTTTAATCAACCCCTGCTTTAATAGAGCTGTTTTTGAGTCTTTAGAGATCATCATCGTTACCTATAAGCATTATCTTGGGATTTTTCAGCAAATCCAGAATAAAACCACTTTTTGCATTTTTCCTGGATTCATATTCCTTAAAGGAATAAATTGATGGGTTTATCTCTCTACGTAAAACTTTTTCCAACTCCATAATCTTTTCATTCAGGCGAGAAGTATCTGGCTCGCCTATGATCATGAGGTCAATATCACTGGCGGCTTTCTCGCGCCTTGTGGCAAAAGAACCGTAAATGAAAGCTATTTTTATCTTTTTAAGAGATGAGAGTGTCTTTTTAAGACGGCCTTCTACCCCTACGGTTTTAGAGACAATACTCTTCAGTTCTTTATACAGGGGGTGCTTAGTATTAATTGAATAATACAATAAGTTTGCTACTTTTTGGGTGTTAAATAAATCATCATCTTGAAACCTTAAGAGTTCTCTCCGTATACTGCCGGCAGAGAAACCCAATATACGCTCGAGTTCCCTCAGATAATATCTCTGCGATGGATTCGTGAAAAAGAGGGTTAACAAATCCTGTCTTATTTTTGATTTTGCAATATATAAGGAATCAAGCATAGGTATACTCCGTTTTGAGTACAATTGTACTCAAAACAGGCTACATAGTCAAGAGAAAAATAGAACCGTTCAGTTTTTTCCCAGAGGGGTGTGGAGTAAATGTCAATAGTCCCCGACTTTATCGGGACAGGCAAGTCTGACCCCGTTACCCCTAAAGTTCTTAATCAGGCAGTTAAGCGAAACAAAGGACGCTTTCCCGATGATTTTATGTTTCAGCTCACTAAAAAGGAGAAAGAGAAGGTGGTCACAGATTGTGACCACCTCAATAGACTGAAATTCTCTCCTTCTTTGCCCAACGCATTTACCGAACATGGGGCTATTATGGTTGCCACCGTTCTCAATAGTCCTTCTGCAGTCAGGGCCAGCATATTGGTTGTGAGGGCTTTTGTTAGATTACGGGAGATACTGTCAACAAACAAAGAACTTGCCCAAAAGTTTTCACAACTCGAGAGAAAAATTGAAAAGCATGATGATGAAATTAAGGTGATTTTCAATGCCATACGACAACTGATGGCTACGCCGGAACCGAAGAAAAAGAAGATAGGTTTTAAGAGAGGTAAGGATTAGAAGCCTGTCGAGAGATCTTGCAGTGGTTTTTTTGAGGGTGTGGGCGCGGGATGTTAAGATGCAAGTTTACCCGCCGGTCTGTTTGCCTGCCCGCCAATCATTATGGAGGGGAGGGCCTGTCGTAGCGAAGCGGAGATCCCGATTTACTCGTTCTCCGTAGTTCCATTCTCCGTAGCACTGCGAAGGATTGAATCTACGAAGGATGAATCGGGGCCCCCCCCCCCCAGACGTTGACGGATGAGATTCAGTTCAGTGTGGTTAGACAACACGAGAAATATTTTCACTTAATTTACCCGCGATATTATCTAAATCCTTCTTCTGTTTATTGTAATATCCATACGCACTTGGATGGTATGATTTAACCCACAGGAACTTCATGGGAGATGATACTAAATAAACTCTATCATATAAAGTATTTTTGGATTTAACTATGGATTTGACAGCCTTGTGAGCAAGGTTGCCCTGTGTTACTAAGATTTGCGGTGAGATTATCAATAATTCCTCGGAAAGAAATTCCCGGCAGTTTAAGAAGAGAGTTTCGTCAGCTTCTTTGGCATTCGGTTTGTTTTGACAACATTTAGCTGAATTCAGGTGAGCGAAGTAATTCTTTGTCTCCTCAAGGGTGATCTCTTTCTTTGAGATGGCATTATAAATCTTTTGGGTCCATACATGAGTTTCATACCAATGCCTTCCCTTGTGTAATTCTTCAACAACGCGGTCTATTTGCTCCAGACGGCGCATTGCTTTCGGAGTGCGTTTCTTTGGGTCGGCTTCGCCGTCACCGGGATCCAAACTCAAGAAGGCAATTCTCGGGTAGGAAGTAGAATATTTATCCGGTACAAATGCTGATCTGGGCCCGGTGAAATTATTACAATCAGCTGAACATTCTTGCTCATAACGGCATGTGAAATTTAAAGAATGAATGCCCTTTTCTTTGTAATACTTGTCTATCTTATTGATGATATCCATAATGTTATGTCTAACTATGAGTTCAGCTGCGTAGCACTGAGCCGTTCAGCTTGACCGACCTAACACTCTTCTAACCCGGCCAACGTTGAACAATGGAATGAGTCCTACTTCGGCTGCAACGTTTTGTTAGGCATCTTTTCGTTTTCCTGCCCAAATCCAACCTTCCTTTTTTGCGATCCTGGAATTGGACGGGGGCACGCAATTCCCGTTAACAAATTCTACCGCGGCCAACACACAAAGAACAGCATCCAATACATCGGGTGAATTCAGCATGGATTCCTTGACTTCAGATACATTCAGCCAATCTGGCAATGCATCGATGATTTGACGACGACCATCAACTTGTGGCAGCTTTTTATAGTCAACAATAGGTAAACCGGACGATCGTAACGTTGCGGCTGGATAGACCTCAATTGCCGATAACACCTCTGGCGCTTCCATTTGCCAAGCCAACGGGATGGACTCTCCAGTAAGGGAACGCATCTCCTGCAGAAAATCAAGTGCTGCCTTTGCAGTCCTGGCAATGAAGTTTGCCCCGACATCCAGCGGCTTCTTTCCGAGTCGTTGATAAATCTCCCGGTCCGTCTCCCTTTGGAAGAGCTTGTTAGCGGAATTCGAGATATGAAAGCCCGCGGAATGATCGGAGAGGGCAGTTGAAAGATCTTCGGGCCAACCGAGCGGCGCATCAAGAGCGATCAGGGAAATGGGGCTCTTGTCATGCCAAGCCTTGACCGCTTCGGAGGGTGGCCTTCTTGCATCACACCGTAACGCGGACAATATACGACATTTACCCAATTCGTATGAGGCAATGGCAATGCCGACCTTGTGCGACTGAACTGCACAATCGATGCCAGTGATTTTGATAGCCATAGTCTAGATGCCTAACATGTGATTATATGATATTTGTGTACTTTTTCGGATTATAAAAAGTAACATGGTAGCAAGATAGCATGTTATCAAGTTACCATGTGAGCAAGTTAACAATATTGTTATTTGTTTAATTATCCATTATGAGTAGATTTCCTAAATCATCAGACAGGCGTGGGGAAACATTCAAATCCTTATCTTTTACAAATTGTCATCACCTGTAAGAATATATTCAAATCTATCACATTCCATCGCCAAAGTTTCAATATACAGAGAAAGCTCTTCATGATCAAGAGTCTGCACCGGTTGTTCAATTACTCCAACCAGATCACCCTTATCATTGAATGAAAACGAGACAAGATCTTTTATACCATTCTTTCTCCATGCACGATAGGCAAGCCTTCTCCTTCGCTTCTTTCCCCTAATTGCATTGCTATTTATAATTATAGAGGAAAATACATACGTTTCTCCTTGCTTGTTTAATTTAATACGCTGTTTTCTCCCTTGCTGAGTGAGTTCAACAATAATAGACCTTCCTTTTAGGATCCATGGATATTCCTTTTTAATAATTAACTTGCTGACTTTTTCCAGTAAAGGTTCCATTTTACAGTTTTTTCCTTAATGAATCATTCATTTCTTTTTTAATAATTGCAGCTGCTTCAACCGTTCTCTTTATCAATGCAATAACTTCCTCAATTTGTGTTGTTTTAGGATTAAAGAGGATATCTCCTTCTATGGTTATATAATCTGCATGTCTTTTTACGTCACGGGAAGCACATATTTTTACTTGCCCCAAGTCCTTATCAAGCTCATAAAGCTGATCTAAAATATTATTATTTTTGAGATCCAAATAACCAACTTCACTGTCACATCTCAACAAGGTGCTGTCGCCTGACACTTGAGATCTCATTTCAAGACGAAAGTGCTGCTCTACTCCGTCAGCATCATTCAAAAATGTAGATAATTCTTCATTAACGATATTAGCAATACCTTCTTTAAAGCGTGGATCTTTCACAATGCAAGCATCCTTTACTAATTCTTTTCTAATTAATTTCCCCCACAACATGTTAAAAAATGGAACAAACTCTTTCAAGTAATTTACAACGATAGCATCTTTAGCTTTTAGTTCCCCTTGAAGCCATTTACGATCTATTGAGAACGCAGATTCAAGCGGCACCTTTATTTGAGGTATATACATTACTTCGTCTAAAATTTCCTCAGCGGTATTAATTTTGTTATCCAGATCTTCAATTCCCTGATTGGATTTGTGGATCATTTTTAGAAATCGATTTAGTCTGGTCAAAACACGTCTAACCTGAAGAACCTCAACAGTATCACTTAAATGCGGATAATAAACCTGAAGAAACTCGTCTTCACCAGGTACAGTATGGTGACCATCATAATATCTCTGAAACAAGCTTCCTATTCTATCTACTCTTCCAACGCGCTGTTCAAGAGCAGAAGGGGTCCATGCAATTCCATAATGAATAACATTCTTACAAAACGTGTGTAAATCCTCGCCTTCCTGCAGAACATCAGTAGTGACAAGAACAATGGGAAATCCTGGCATTCTAAACTGCTTTACCAGCCTCTTGTTTACCCCGCCGGCCATTCTTCCCACTGGGACTTGCCTTTGCAAAACAGCTCCATATTTTGTCGCTAGTTCTCTTAAAGGAGTTGCATGCAGAGTGGGAAAGTTAACATTTAATATTAGATCAAAAGCTTTTGAAATACTTGAAAGCTCGTAATATGCACTTAATCCAAATTCATTCTTTTGCTTATTTAATAGTTTTATAAAAACATTAATCAGGCTAGACTCAGTATCTTCAGATTTTGATTGCTTTCCCAAAGAAAAAGATCCAATATTCTGAACAGCCAAAAGGTATAGATCTATATATGATATCCCTAGACGACATGTAGCACTTATAAGCTCACGACGTTGTTCACGCCTAAGAAATTTGTCTCTAAAATCCTCTATAGGTTCATCAGGCCATATATCCTTACGAAGAGAATCATCCTTAACCAGTTCTGTAAAAAATGTACTAATTCCAAGACCTTCCTCAGGCTCTGGAAATCCTTTCGGTGATATTTCAGGTTTTGATGTTGCATCATCATATCTTGAAACAAGGACAATTCCTGCTTTTTCCCCAATAACGCCACTAACTTTTTTTCTCAATAAATCTAATGCTGCCATTTGATATGCTTCAAATACATACAGTCTGGGATAACCCTTTTTTTGTTGACTATGCATGCTAAATATACCAAAGGCTTTATCCCGGAGTTGATCGATTAGTTTGCTTTTATTGATTTTTGTCAGATCTGCTATTTTTTCTATTACATTTTCTGGTCTTCCTAATATCCATGAAACATGATCATCCTCAAACAATGTTGCATAAACCGAAGATGTAGAAGAGAGCCTGTTTTTTTGAAATGCAGCTCCAGATAAGATATTGGGAGGGCCCTTTCCTCTAAAAAACCAGGAGAAAAACGATTCAGAACTACCTTCATCCTCATAATCTATGTAACTGCGATCACCTAACTCATCCTCTGCCTCTCCAGTTTCTTTTAATAATTCATTATCTTCTACACTAACCTGTCCAAATCGTTCATTTTCATATTTTTTAAAAATATTTTCTATATCATTTCGTAGAGCAGGAAGCTCTTTTTCCATTTTCGCTCGTATCCAGTTATCAAAAAACCTATCAAGCTTGTACGCTAATTCATCAACAGTGGCAACTCTACGAACAAATACCAATGTTTTTTTACCAGTAGTAAATGACTCTTTGAGCGAATCAGCAGTTGAGTCTAACTTAGGATGCGGAAGCTTTTCTCCAAAGTTTTTATTATAATTTTCAACTAAATTATTAATTACATCCGTATCTATTCCTTTTCTTTCTTCTTTCGAACAGACATAATTTTGCTCTTCTCCATAAAATTCGGTCTTTTCACCTTCATCATCGAGCTTCTTTTTTTCACTCGTCTTTAATTTGGTTTTTACACTTTGCAAAAATGATTCAAAGGATGACAACATACCGATCTGAAAGTGGTTATTGAATTTTTCATCCTGTAGTATCTCAGCGACTTTTTTCTGCATAAGCGCTACTACTAAACGTTGTTTAGGATCATCAATACTCATTGAATCATCATGATTTTTATAACCTCCTCTTCGCCACTCCCGTCTATACATATTCTTTGTATACTCTTCTCCTCCAATCTTTAAGGCAGCTACCCGCCTTACCATTAATTGACTTAATATTTTCTGTTTTTCAATATCTTTTAGCTCTGGACTCGATAATTCACTCATTTTTGAGTTCCCATTACTATCAGGGGAATGAATGATTTTGTTTCCAAAGCCAAATATATCGAATTGACGATGAACCGCCCCATACTCTTCTTCAAAAGGAGTGGCTGAAAGAAAGAGGGTATGTTTTATTTTTGGCTTATACCAATCAAATTCAAGTTTATCACCATAGGGATGTCCAAATAATAAGGCCATTATCCTATTACGCATACTCGTACGCTTATGAAAACCGTGCTTTAGCTTATGCGCCTCATCAACTACAAGAAGATCGATCTTTGGGAGAGCTGCATTGAGTATAGAACCAAAGGTATCGGCAAATTTGATGGGGTCTGTTGATAAAAGAGTTCTTCCGTCAATCCACGGTAATAGTTTAAGTATTTCAGCTTTTAATCTCTTTTGGCTTTCAATTTCACCAACCCTTAGGCTAAAACTAGGCATTCTTAAAAAAAAGTCGCGATTAGAGTTTAGGAGCACTTCATCAATAAAATTTATTAAGGAATTGCAGTAAACTGGTTCCCAGGCCGGTCTTCCCTGTAACGATTTAACACGATTACCGACAGATTTCCAATTATTATGGACAAAGTTCTCAAGTTCTTTTATCCACTTTCGTTGTATATTTTCACGTGGCGTAATAACCACAATACGAGCACGAGGATTAAAATATCTTAAGAGGCTCATAACGCCAAGAGCTATATATGTCTTCCCCGTGCCAACTTCATCAGCAAGATATGCGCACTTATTTCTCATAAGCATGTTAAATACTGAGACAGCGCCTTCAAGCTGTGCTTCTGCAAATCCAGTGTCAGCGAACCCCTTCGATGGTGCGAATTCTATAAGCTTTTTAACAAAAGATGATGAAACCGTCTTCATTTAAGCCTTGTCTCCATTCCATAGTCCTTTAAGAATGAGTTTTCGAACCACTCCAAAAATTCTTTGTTTTTGTTTTCATGAACTATGGGTAATGCTTTTCTAACCTCAGGAAGTTTCTTCAAAAGCTCCTCTAATCTATGCAACTTTTGCTTTTTCCCCCGGAAAAATACCTTGTGCTTTTTTTTCATTGCTTCATATAATTGCTTTGCGCTTAGGAATGTTACATAGCGTATTATCTGGTCTCCATCTTTTCGCTCAAATGTCTTTTCAAGTAATGAAGGAAGCGAGTTATATTTTGAGCCTGCTAATAATGCTTCCGCTTCATTAAATCTTTCATTATCAATCGCTGAGCTAACGTGTTTGGTAAGACATCCAAAAGAGTGATATATACCTGTAAATCTATCAAACAGGGTATCTTTAGATTTTAGGGTTTTATTAATGAGTATTGGAAGACCTTCTAATTGCTCATCTCGTCCTAAATAATGCTCGATAAATGCAGCCCTTTGATCTGGTGATAATAAAGCCCAATACTCTAATATTTCTTCTGGAGTTAGCTGTGTTAGCAAAGATGGTCTGTACGCCATATTCTCTTCTCTGACCAGTAAACGCCACTGCCCCCGTTCGTGTTTGATCAAAAATATGCTGCTGGATATAAGATATCGATGCGCTTTTTCATTTTGAACGTCAGTACATTTTATCCAGGAACCTCTTTTAGGTTTATCAATTTGGAACAAAACATGTCCGTTGATCTCACAAACTCTAAATTGAGATTTTTCGTTACCTAACAGCCTGTACTCGAGCGATTTTGAGGTCCAATCAAATCTCATGCTTAGATCAATTTGAGCTATCTCAAGACCATCCTCTTCAGAAGGACCAATTTGTGTAAATCTTTCGATATCTTTATCAATTCTGCTTAGCCACCACTGGTTCCTATAGTTTTCATCAGAGATATCAACAAGAAAAGCGGTTTCCAGGTTCCCAGCATTGCCGTGACTATGAGCACTTGATGTTAAGTTTACTGATCCTACAATTAATATATTATTCTTCGTTCGTCCATTCCAAAGCCTATAAACTTTTGCATGAACACGACGCGGCATTAATTTCTCGGATACATGTCCTCCTCCTCGATGCACTAACTCCATCGGAATCTCTGCCCAATATGTAGACTGAAGGCTGGCGATCGAGTTGTATGCATCCTCCGTAATAAGGGCCGTTCCATCATGGTCACGTGGTACGTAGACTCTAGTCTCTTTTGGTTCTAATTGAACAATAATGTCTTCAAGTGGTCCAGCACCTGATGAGTCAAAAAATGGGGAGATAACCTCAAGATTCCATTCACGTTTATATAGCCTCAGATCAACTAACCAATCTGCAAAACTGTTTTGACCGCAATACAATCTACTGTAGTACTTCCCCCCACTTATGGATTTATCAACCTGCTTTGTTGGAGTGTGTTTAACAATAAATTCATTTATTCTGTCTAATGCATTATGATCTTCATTCTCATCAGTGCTGTTTCTAATTCTGTGAATCAGCGATATGAGGTCTTTTCTATAGGGGTAATGTCTATCAACATTTTCCCAGTCCTCTTTTTCATTGATCTCTTCAATATGCGCGCATTCCAGGTTTTCCCACCATCCAGAACGAGTAAGATTAGCTGATGACACTGCAAATAAAAGGCTGTTAAAGTTTTCGTACTCTTCTTCTTCGCCATCACCTAATGGATTTTCTAAAAGAAGTAAAATAATCTTAGGATGAAAACAACCTGTCTTCCTTCTAATGTCGATTCTTTTATAATCAAGGCATGCAGGTTCTGCATCCTGCGAGATAGCGCTTTTATCGTAATAAACCGCAATATTATTAACAGCTAACATTGCATCTTCAAGCTGAATCAGACGTACCTTATCAGCATGACTAAAGTCCTGGTCAAATAACAGAGGTAAAATGTGTAGTTCAAAAAACCCCGGATCAAAGCTAAAGGTAGTAAAAACCGCATCCTTAACTTTTCTACCTTTAATAGCGTTCTTTAGCTCATCAGATAGGATTTCCGTTGGAATAATATCTTTTTTGCTCACTTTGTATTCCTTAATTGCCTGCTAATACTTTTAAGTGAATTTATGAAATAACTATTCCTCCACATATTTTGAAGCTCGTCTCCTGATGGCAGTTCCCTGACTCCTCCCTTATACCTGACATCAATACATCCACTATCATTCAACTTTACCCATGGACTCGACTTTCTGCTCTCCATAACATTTGCATTCCACTGAAGGAAAGATTTTATTGCTTCTTCATACTCACCGGCTGCAAGAGATGATTGGCATTGAGCTATCTTTGTTGCGATTTGATTATCTGAAGAGTTTTTTATTTCAGGTAACAACTCTTGAAAGTAATTTGCATCCAGATTAGGAACAGAATTACCCCATTCATTTGAAAGTTTTGACGCAACTTCTTTTAGAGTCTGCCCATTTTGAGAAAGAATAAAATTGAATATAGCATCTGCCGGAGCAAAAAGGGATTCGAGATGAATGATGCGATCCAATTGATGTGCTATTGCATGGTCATACTGCTGGGATTTTTCTTTTAATAAAACCATTTCTTCTCTACTAACACTTTTCTCCAGATCTGTGTATTTACCCAACAATTCAGAAAATCTCTTCTGTAATTTAATTCCATTGGCTCTTGCATGAACTGCGTCTCTTAGATATTCTGAATAGAATGATGCTTCTTCAGCATTGAACTTTTCTGGAAGCACCTTTGCCATCGCTTTTAATATAGGATCATTCTTAATATTTATTTGACCTCCTTTAGCTAAGAGACGAAGAAGTGGTGTTCTAATCTCGTTTAGCTTAGGGATATAATGTCGCTCAATAAATTCTGCAGCAGTTTTTTCAACTCCTAGTGGGCCATCTGGGATAAGACCTGATACCCTGGCTGGAACTGAAAACAGACCCCAAAGACCATATATTCTTTGATCAGCAAGTAGTGCCCCGCGCCTATCTGGTTGAAGATAGACCTTGCCTTTATTGTCATCTATGAATTTCTTGACACGCTCAATTCCTCTTATATCACCCTCAACATTATGTCCAACATAACGTGCATATGCACCAAGTTGTTCCATTCTGAGAAAAACGTCAAGATACTTATCACGTGAAATTGATCTTTCTTCAATTAATTGGTGGGTGAAATAGCGGGCAAGCAGAAGGATGGTAAAACCTCTTACTGATGTGCTCGGTGTTGTGAGATTAACAATTAGGTGCCGGGCGAAAGATATCCAAATAGGAACTGTGCCGAGTGGATCCCGAGACCCTTTTATTTTGGCGTTAGGATCTTCAAGAGTTAAAAAAGGCAATTTGCTCCATATTAAACTTGCTTTGCTCGTTTAGTAATATATTAATTACTTCAAAATAATTAATGTCATTGCTAATTAACAAATATCTTCCAAACTTTTCGAAATCAGATATATGATGTATTTTTCATTTTTAACCCACATACTTTCAAGAAATCTTCTAATTGCTTTAATGCACTCTCATAACTTTTATGAGTTTCCATGTAGAAGCCATTATATTCTATAGGCACCCTAAATTCATTCCCTCTTTGATGGACCGGTTTTCTTGAAATTAAAAACCTCCTTGCACTTGTGGCATAGGGAATTTGTTCCTCAGCGTTAGTTATATAATTGTTATCACAAATGTATTTTAGTGCTTGCAAATAAAGGTCGCCTACAGTAGTAGCATTAATGGTTTCTTTTCCAATTACAATAGAAATACCTCTTTGGCGAGTTGATGGTCTTGCAGGCATGCGACCAGCAGGTTCTACAGATTGCTGGGGAAACGTATTTGCAGATGCTGTTAAAGTTTGTGGAAGTGATGTATTAGTGCTTTTAAATTCATATATAAATTTTGTTAATGTTTCAGGGTCTGGGTTGTAACCACAAATACTTTCAACCTTATCAGCAAGAATTTCAAGTAGAAATTCATCAGGTTCTCCTAATAGTTGTTCCCAGGCTTCAGGTAATGTCTGTTTTATTAATTTGTTTTTTTCTCGACTTTTTCTAACAGCTTTAGCGCTTTTGACTGCTGTTCCTTCTGTAATAGACGTTTTGCTTAAGAATTCTTGAAAGTGGTCAGTGGCTGTTTCCAATTTCTGTTGCCTTATATCTATTGAAATAAATTTTCTCTGTTGCCAATCACCTGCTACTAAGGGCAAGTAAAACCACCATGTTAACCCGTTTGTTAGAATCGCAATTTCAACACCATGCGTAAATGAATATTCTAATAATTGTTTTTCATGGCGATCTAATTCAACAGAGGCACGTTTAACCTCAATGAAGACAGCATTCTTTTTGTTGGTTCTTAAACAATAATCAATCCGTCCATTACCAACTGAAAATTCAGGAGTAACTTCTTGCATATTAAAACAGTCCCATCCTAATGATGATAAAACAGGCAATACTGCTCCTTGCTTTGCAACTTCTTCAACACTATTTAATAGTGTATGATCTTTGGATAAACGAATTAGAAGGTTTTTGAGGTTTTCGTTCATAATGTTTTCTTATTTTACTAATCTATTCGTCATTTTTTATATGTTGTCCGACATAAATATAATTGATTAACTGATACTTTTCAAGCTTCTTCTTTCACCATACCCATTACATTTAATTAAAGCTCATTATACTTTTTATGGGAGTTATAGCTTTTTTCGACGGGGTATTTTTTGGCATTCAGTTTGATTTTATTTATTACTGCTTCTGAAAGGTCTATTCCGCAGCCTTCAGAAAGGTAGAGCAGAAAGACAAAGATATCAGCCAGTTCTTCTTTAAGTGTCTGGCTTCCTGTTTTAGATTTAAGTAATTCCTTTATTTCATCCTTTGATTTCCACAGGAAGATCTCTTGCAGTTCAGCGCTTTCAATGGATAACCCGGCTGCTAAGTTTTTTGGGTCATGAAACTGTTCCCAGTTTCTTTCATCTCTGAAGCTGATAACCATCTTTTTCAGTTTCTCTATAGTTGTTGAATCATCCATGTATTGCTCCGCGTTATACAGTACTCTCTTACTCTTCCAACTCGAAATTTATATTAATACGGTCAAAAGGTTAAGACAAAATAAAACCATTCATAGTTGTGGTCTGTGTAATGGTGGGGGAGATGTCAATAATTATGATTTAATTCCATATTTCATTTTACATAGATTTGTTTTATAGGGTTTTTTTCTTATACTTGGTTATTTCTTCATAATATTTAATGAGATTTATAATTTTACTAGTGTCTTTCCCGTTGTTTTTATATTTTTCTCCAATACCGCATAGAATATTTAATACAGTTTCATCTGTTATATATCGAAATAAGCCGGAGGCCCATAATAAAACATTCTCAGCATTTGGATTTTTATAATAGTCCCAAAAATTAATTTTTATATCGTCGTAATCTACCGCGAACGATTTTTCTTTGTCCCCATAAACTATAGTTTCTTGCTGTTGCCCATCTTGTAGCTCTTTAATATATAAGCAGCCAATTATTATTCTATCTTTTTCCTGAGCTCCTGGAGGACGAGTGGTTAAGAATGCTACTTTATCTTGACGTGCATGATGTATATGTCTTGGCTTACTACTTTCACCAGTGTGGTCCCATCCTGCACCATAATACATTTCTTTTAATGATATACTTTCATAACAAGGATGATCATTAACAGTGAGTTCACTGCTATAACTTCTGCATTTACAATCTGGAGAACTACACCATGCTCTACCCTCGCTTAAATTGTATTCATAAATATTTTTACTGCAAGGGGCTTTATAATGTTTATCGTTCCAATTACATTTAAAAGCAACGTTTCCGTCACTTTTTTTACCAGCCTCTTTTTTCGTTAATATTTCGTCAATATTTTTTGATAACCAATCAAGTTCATCTGTTAGTCTAGTGACTGACTTAACCTGAACTTCATTTCCTGCCATTTCTGTAAGCATTTTTAAAAGGTTTTGTGCTTTTTCAATGCGTCTGCAAGATTCAAGAACCGACTTTTGTTTAATCCATTTTTCTGCTTCCGTAATAAGGCTTTCTATTTTTTCTCTTAATTCTCGAAAGTCCATACTCTTCCGTGAGTTATTTAATTGATGTCTATGCAAAAGAAAGTAATATCTTTTAATGAATTGATTAGTTCAAACGTATCAGTTCATATATTATTAAATTATCAATTTATCCTATTTTTTATTGTTCATTATTTTCATTTTATCTTACCATTCAATACTTGCTGTACCACCTGATTTCCTCCCACCACTTATGCGCCCAACAGATTTTCCACAGGAGGGGCATATTCTATATCCCTTCTCTTTTTGAGGCCCTATGTGCATCCTTGTATCACTGACTATGAATACCTTCTGACATACAGGACATGTAAAAGCGGCATTGTTTCCTTCCCAATCTTCGTCTTTTCCAAGATCATTAGGACTCAGATTTTTGATCGTCATACTAGATCTCCTTTCTAATAGACTAATAACAAGAGATTATAAGGTTTTCTGTAGTTATTTATCAGAAACATATTAAAATATCCCTTTTTTTAAATTATCAAACCATTCCCCATACCCCTCTGGCTTTAGCAGATCAAATGTATAGAGTTGCTTTATATCCGTTTTGTATTTCTTATCAAAATTTCCAGGCAAAGGTTCCAGTAATTTTGCATTCACAGATTCAAAATGTGATTTAGCCCACTCGGCCTTTGCTGGGGTAGCTTCGTCGTCATCTTCGTCGGATTTTATTTCTACGACTCGGATAATTGTCTCATACCCCTTATCTTGCAGGTCTCTGAGACTTTCTATATTCTTTAATTCCCCTTTCTTTTTTAAGAGAGCAATATACTCATCCAAATTGATTTTAATGAAGAAATCGGGGTTGAATCCACGGCGGACGCGGTCTTTACCGCCTTTCCAGTATTCGTAATCTATTGAGTAGAAACCTTTGTCTGGTGATTTTATCCATGCTTCAATATATTGTGAGTGCTCAAGGAGGCGGAAGATAAACTCTTTTTCCGGATGATGAGAAACGAGCACAGTGCTCTGGGGCGTTTTCAGTACAGAGAGATTTACGACATAAGGCGGTCTATCGTCGTCTTCAATTAACGGCCTAACATATTCGCTATGTTTACCGAGCAAGCCGGTTGGATCAGAAAAACTCAGAACCTGCTGATCTTTGCGCTTTCGGTTTTCGCCAAGGTGCTTAAGCAGTGCCTTTGTTTTCTCATCTACTTCCTCTTTATACATCTCGCTTATAAAAGCTGTTGCATCACGGCCCAACTCGCCTATTCTTACAGAGCTGCGTTCCAGTTTTTGGGTGTCTGTTGGTACGAGATCGCCTTTGATATTTTCAAATACGCGTTTCTTGGTCCCGCGAGGTAAGAACTGGTTAAAAAAGAGCTCGATTTGTTTTTTGTTTTCGCCCGTAAGCCCTTTGTCCGGTATTTCCGCTTTTTCCATTGCTGCAAGTATGGTGTTTCTGATTTCGTCTTCATTCGGACAGCGGTTTTGCTCGCCATTTCCAAAGTCAAAACGTATCCCCTCATACTCCCTCCCTTTAAATCGGCGATAAAGCATATCTACCAGACTATCCACAGATACGGTCTTTTTCCTGAGTTCATATTTGTCTGTACTCTTGATACGTTCAATCGTTACATTCTCATTAACATCAAATCTCGTCAGGATAAGCTCACGCATAAGTGGCGGGGGCTCATCCTCATCTGTAACATCTTCCAGCTTTACGCCAGAGAGATAATTGAGATTAAAGAGTGAGAAGTGATGCTTGCCGCGCCAGTTTTCTTTATCAATCACCTTTAACGGCCCTGACGAGATGTACATATCAGAATTGGTCACAGCATCCATTAATTCCTTGATATGCTCAGCAAATTTCTCGTGATTGGTCACGGTGAGCCAAGGATATGTCATTTGAATGTCAGCTACTGTTACTTTTCTTGGTATCCGTAGACCTCTCCCCAGCACCTGCGAGATCTGCAGCTTGGAGTTAAAGACCTTCTCCTCCATCGGCACGATCTGAAACACATTGTCAACATCCCAGCCTTCCAAAAGCTTGCCGACTGAAAAAATAAACTCAACCATGCCGCCAACCCTCCGCGGGTCTGTCTCTTCAATGTTATCAAGCTCTTTTTTATATTCAGAGTCTGAAACACTGCTGACAACACAAATAACTTTTGTGCGCGCAATCTGCTCTACCTCGGCTTCAGAACCTGTAGCTCCATTCTCTTCCCGCTCCCACTTTGCCAGAAACCGGATAAACTCTTCTGAGCGTTTCTGTGCGTTTGCCTGTGTAGGGCAGTAAAATACCGTTACAGGCTTTACCAGCCGTTTTCCACCCTTTTTGTATGCATATTTCTCCGAGTTTTCGATATGTTTTTTCAAGACGACAGCAAATCGCTTATCAGTCGTCCACTGCATATCACCATCATCAGTCTCTGTGCTGATAATCGGATTAATGTCCTTGATATATTTCTCATTGATGGCAGTGCGGATGTTGTAATCAAAGATCACGTCAGCAAAGTAATCGTCTTTATTATAAGGAGTGCCGGTAAATCCGATATGACGGGTTATTTCTTTGTTCTTTTTCAGAAACTGCATCCAGAGGCGCTCATTTTTTGTTTCTGATTCTTTCCCCTTATCAGCTTCAACCTCCTGGTCCATTTCAAGCGTTCTGTTTGTGGCATTATAATTAAGATGAGAATATGCATGGTGGATTTCATCTCCAAGGACCAATACTTCATCTGTGCCCTTAAAGAGGGTGTCTACAATACCGCCAATAGTATAAATGGCATTTATGTTTTCAATGGTGATGCTTCCGTCTTCAATGGCGTCATTGTCGTTAAAAAGCTCAATCGCCTTGCCCTGATATTCCGAAGGCAGTTTGTCATTCCAATCCTGTTTGTTTATAAACTCCTGGAATTTATCGCGCAGACCTTCTTCAATGATCGTGGACGGGGGGCCAAGCACAAGCGCCCGCTTTGTGAGACCCATTACGAGTGAAAGATAGGCAATGGCAAAGATAACAAAAGACTTGCCCGTGCCGGTCGCCATGTGCACGACTCCTGAGAGCCGGTCGGCAAGGGGTAGATGCCCGAACATGATTTCTTCTGATCCGAACCGTTCCTTTAGGTGTGGTTTTTTCGCAAAGTTCTCGCTGGCCACATCTGCTACATTTTTATATCCACCGCCCCAGAGGTAGATCATGGTATGCTTGATGGCCTGAAACTGATATTCGCGGTCACCAGTAACAGCGCGGACATAGTCATCAATATTCGAAAAGCGGAATTTATCGAAACTGCACTTGCGGAGATTGATATCGAGCGTATGCTCAGAGAGGTTGAGTTTTTCTACGGTCTTAATTCTTCGTGCTCTTCTAGGTGTCATATTATTTCAGATTATAAGGTTTGGATTCATTTCCGTGTTTATCTATTGCTATCAGGCCGACGCTTTTGGTAAGGCCTGAGATCTTGACCGTTCCATCCTCGGCAATGTTCTTGGCAAATACTGTGCTGTCCATATCAAAAGGCTTGTTAGCTTCATAGTCAAGATCAACCAGAAGCATTGCAAGGCCAGAAAAGGCCTCAAACCGGCTGCCCTGATTATCCAGTATCTTGGTCTCAAACTTTATTATCTTAAGGCCGCCCTTTGTGCGCACTGCTTCGAGCTGTACATCCTCGTTAAAGTAGAAGGCCGTTGAGGTGATGAGATTGTTCACGTTATCCTGTGAACTTGGCTGTTCCTGAAGCTCCAGTTTACGCGAGACTTCTTCGAGTACTTTGTAGGGGAAGGTCAGTATATGAAAGTGAATATCCTTATTGGACTGGTTCTTAAGAGTGGTATCACCGATATTAGTGCATGACTCTGGTGTGATAATGTAATACTTGCCCTTCAGCTTGCCGCCGGACTGGGTTATAATCCCGCGCAGATATTCCTCGTCAATCTTTACCTCTCTCAGGAATCGGTCATCCCAGACAGGATAGACCTCTACCGGGTTGTTGTCTTTGACTGCACAGATATTGGCAAGTTTGTATTTGGTGGTTTTTTCTTCATCACGGGCTAACTGGAACAGGCCAAGTACGAAGTCGATGTAAGTTTCCTTGTGCTTGCGCAGGTCCATGATGTGGGCGAAATCATAGGTACCAGTTGATACTACACAAAATGGCGTAGGATCTGCACCATATTTATTATCAGAATTCTTAAGTTCCACACCACACAACACTCTCTCGTTATTACACTTATCGCATGTCGAGTATTTTTTAGATTTTTTTTTCGCTGCTAGTAAATCTCTAGTTTCTGCAATACGTAGCATACGTCTTTGCATTGTGTAAATGGAATGCTTCCCAAAGTCACACCCAATCCAACGTCTCCCAAGTTTCTCGGCTACAGCAGGCGTAGTTCCAGATCCGGCAAAACAATCCATTACTAAATCACCAGGATTTGAAGCAGCCTGTATTATGCGTTGCAATAAAGCTTCAGGTTTTTGAGTAGGATAATTTTGACGCTCAATTGCTACTGGATTCACCGGAGGGATATCAGTCCAGTAGTCTTCTATTATATCCCCATCAAGTTCATCCAGATATAGTATTCGCGTGCCCCCACCGGTTGGATTTACATCATCTCGATAAAGCCTTCCGTTTTCATCTTCCTTAAAACGACTAACATATTCATTTGAATGAGGTCTATATTGAGTGTTCCATATGTAGCAATTAGATTTTGTATAAGAGTGAATAGCATCATGCTTTTGTGGGTATTTTTTTGCCGTTGAACGTTTAAACCCAAAATAACACCAGATAACCTCGTTTCTAAATTTCTCTTTTTCAAAGACTTCATCTAAAACTACTTTAATGTAATGACTCATTTTTTGATCTAAATGGACAAAAATGCTACCGTCAGCTGCTAACAATTCTTTTAAATATAAAAGTCTCTCTCTCAATGACTCAATAAACTCTGCAGTAGCAACCTTGTCGCTATAACTTCTTTCACCGTTTTTACCACCAAATTCACTCTTTGTTGCAAAAGGCGGATCAATATAAATAAGCTTTACCTTCCCCTTCACTTTATCTTTAATCAATGGATCAACATTCTTATAACAGGTCTTCAAAAACTGCAGGTTGTCTCCCTGCACTATCATGTTCTGCCATTCATCATCTCCGGCCTCACCAAAACACCGCACGATCTGAAGAGGCGCCGCGCCGATGCCTGCTCCGGCTTCTGCCAGTATGGCGGCTTTTGACCGTTTGCCTGCGTATTCGAGCGTTGGGATCTTTGCTCTGTCAAGGGCCTGCAGATCAAACTTCTCCGCTGTTCCGGGAAAGAGCTTGGTCAAAAGCTCCGGCGGGGGCTCGGTGCCATTATTCATGGCCTCGATGAGCGCGGCTTTATCTTCAGGTGTAAGTTTAATTTTGGGCATGGTTATGGAATTTCCCTTCTAATAATGTATTAAGCACATCTGCCTCTGTCTGCCCTGCGTCCTGAGGCCGTAAGTTGAACTTATTGATACGCAAAAAGCGGTAGCCATAGCTTTGCAGTTCAAGCTGGCGTGAGGTGTCATAGTCCAGATATTCCTGCGAAAAATTAAGACTGTTGACCTCTTTTGGATTTTTGAAATGATATTCTACGCCATCATACTCTAATATGAGGGAGTGTTCCTTCCCGCTGTCTGTATAGGTCATGAGAAAATCAGCACGATATTTGGGAATATATGCCTTGTGCTCCGCGGCAATATACTTGCCGATAGCAAACTGCGGGATTATCTTGATATGTTCCCGATTGTCTTTGACAAATCTGGTTTCTAAAAGAAGACCGTACAGTTTCTTCTCCATCGGTGAATCAAAGATTGACTCATCTTCTACAAAGAAATCATTCTTTTTGTTTGTCTCTAATGTCTCGTAATAGTGTTTGAGCGAAAGGCCGAGGCGCGTGTTGCTGAACTTTTCAATGGGTTGGCTATGCACAAATATCATAGTATCCTTTGCACGGCTAAAACCTACATTGAGCCTCTGCATCTTGAGGCTTCTGATATTATCTGCCGTGCCACCAATAACCGGATATATGCTGGCCAGATTTGCGTTTTTAAGGTTTTTGTCCTCCACAAAAGAATAGTATACGATATCACGCTCTTCGCCCTGCACATCACCGACAAACCAGATAGCCAGCTTGTGGTCGCGTTTCAGGACCGCCATATTGAACTTTTCATTGAGCGCCTGCTCCATCCTTGCCTGCTGTTCTTTAAATGAAGTAATAATTCCAATGGTTCCGCTGAATCCATTATCAATACGTTTCTGAATATCAGCCATGATTGCTTCTATTTCGTCAAGGTTGGTATTTGGACCTGCCAGCCCCTGCGTTGTCACTGGAATAAACTGCAGCACTTCGCCGATCGGCTTGGTGCGGATACGGTTTACGATCAGCTCCATCTGTGCTTCTTTGTAAAAAAAGTCATTTGAGTAGCCAATGATCTCCGGAAAACTGCGAAAGTGCTCTTTAAGCGAGGTTGTGTAGTTGGCAATGGCCTTGGCAAAGGTAAGAGTGGACGTACGGATATTAAAGGTCTTCAGCCAGAGGACTGTGCCGTCCTGCGGTTTGAGCAATATATCACTTTCCCTTTCATCTTCAGGGACTTCTCTGGAGACTTCATCAACAAGTTCTTTTCTGGCATCCTCAGATACGCTCGTACTGTAATCATCTGCATAGGCGGTAACGATCTCTGTAAAATACCGTTCTGAATATTTTGAGCTTACATTGGTTGCGCTCACAGCGCCATACTGGTATTCATCACCAAATATCACCACCTGCTTTGCACGCAGGATGAGCGATATGGAATCAGCTATAGATACCTGTGACGCTTCATCAATGATCAGCACATCTATCAGGCCTTCTTCCATAGGAAAGTGTTTTGATATGGTGCCGGGCTCGGCAATAATGCAGGAGATGCTGTTAAGAAGGACCTTTGATTCATCAATGGTGAACCTCTTTCCGCCTTCATAGGATACTTTTATCTTTGCCATATCTCCCAGATGATTGTTGAAATTTTTCAGGCGGTTGTCGTTCAGGTGCTCAATCGCCTTCTGTTTGAGCCTGCAATATGCCTGCATGTCCTGCAAATTGATATCTGATGCCTGTGCATTTTCTGACAGGATATAGTGCAGTTTAATCCACTGCCAGGATTTATTGACCTGTTCATCATGCCCTTCAAGCTTTGAAAGGGTGTCAAGGCTTGCTTCATTGATCCAAAAATGATTAAGCAACGGACTGTAGTGTCTGAATAAGGACCTCAGTGCTTGATATGTTTTAGCGTTTAATAGATCTTTTGATTCACTATACTTTCGGAATACTTCGTATACATCACTGATGCCCTTCTCCTGATTTCCGGGTAACGCCCGATACGACGCGAGCAAAGCCTGATACTTTCGCATTGAGAGTGCAAAACGGATTTTGTCCACTCCGGATGAAAGGTTATCAATCGTCACATCTTCTTTTGCTATATTGAGTATCCTCGCAACTTCCTTTGCAACACTGGAGAATTTCAGGCTGGTTAGCTGGATAAGTAGCTGGTTCAGGTCTTCTTCTTTTGGGGCCTTACCAAGGATCTTTTTAAACAGACCTGTTTTAGCGTGCTTTGTGGTTATGCCGGATATCTTTATGTCGCTCCTGAAATGTGCTTTAAGGCTGTCTAAAAGCTTGGGAAAGTCTGAAGGAACTTCAGAAAGGGTTGTCTCAATCTCCTGGTCTTCTTCCGGGATTTGATGAAGCTTTTCACAGGCATCCAGAAAGTCCGGTATTTTATCCTTCTGATCAACCAGATAGGCGTATTCGTCAAGGCTGGTGTTCACAAGCTGCTGCAGAGTGTTTGAGGACATAACAGCGTTAATTATTTCAAAGTCTATTTTCTGCTCCGGTGCAGCAATAACCGAGATAATGCCATTGATGACCGTGTCTGCTGAAAGCTCACGGTCCAGATGGTCAAACTGTACTGTATTTCGTATAACATCCTCATACTTACCGGATTGTTCCAGGTGCCTTTTAATCGTTTCGGTAAGCTTGTAGCCGAGTTTTTGCTCATCGCTCGTAGTTGCTTCTTTGTTGTATTCCAGAGTGCGTTCATTTGCAGCGCCCACGACTGCGGCCTGCAGGGTATTTGGCAGGTTATTCGCTGAACCGGTCTCTTTATCCATACGCACAATTGAGGGCTTTGCCTGTGGATGAAGGCTTTTGTATTTATCCGTAAGCATGCGATCGATAACATCAAGGGCCGCCTGTTTGTGTGACGTAATAACTACGGACTTGCCCTTTTCATTGGCCCAATATGTGAGAGCGGCAATGGTGTGTGATTTACCGGTTCCCGGTGGGCCGTCTACAACGATAATGTTGTTCTTTTCATTTGAAAGGGCCAAGAGTATACGCTTTTGCGAATTGTTAACAGGGATAGGGCTGTTGGAAATATAACGTGCAGGGCTTTTAAGAGCGTAATTCTCTAAATACTCCCTGTCTACTTCTTCCTGATGATTTGGGACAGTACCCTTTACATACTGGTCAATGAAATCAGAGAATTTACTTGATTCTCCAAGCTCCATTCTGGTCATAAGCTCAGAATAGTCGAGAAGCTTCCTGTCTTCATTGGTAACTGTCTGAAGGCCGATCCTATTCTTAATTTGTGGGAATCTCCCGTCTGCATGGGTAACTGTGTTAAAGGATGGTTCCAGAATAAACGGAGCCTGAAATCCATATTGTGTCTGGATAAACGTTTCCATGGCACCGAGGTGCCCTTTGGTCTTGGTAATGGATGAGGCCCTTGGTACAGTCAACACACTATTAAACTTAAAGTAATTGACCGCCGGTGTGTTTAAAAGCATCAGGTTTCTGGGAAATGAAAGTGTCACTTCTGAATTAGACGTTCTATATTCTACTTCAACAAAGTACAATGGATACGCCTCGCCATCTCTTTCGAGCATATGGAAGAACACGAACAATGTGCCAAGTTGTGCATAATCCGTATATCTCTGAAAATTATAATAAAGGTCGTAAATGACAATATCATCGATTGACTCTGAAAAAAAATTCGTGATCTCTTCAATGTATTTCTGACTATCAGTAAAATTACTGCCGATTCCATTTATCTGATCAAACTGCTGGTTAACATAGTTGGCTACCCCGAAAATTGATGATGGTGTATGTTTAATATTTAGCTCAGCTTTCTTTTGTTCGAGGACTTTATCCTGAAGATCGTTTAGAGTTCTTTCAAACTTACGGCGAAGAGCAAGGTTGTATGTCCTTATTCCTTCCTTTTGGGCCAGAGCCTTCTGCTCGACAAGTAATTCCTGCCCTTTCTCGTTATCCTCGGTTAATGATAAGCTGCCACCCTTGTCAGCAGTAAATAATGGGGAACGCTCGGCGATTTGAGTGTATTCATCCTTAATACACTGCTCCAAGTAATCCGCACCAAAATGACCCTGCAATAGTTTCTTGACCTCAATGAGTAAGCTATCCTTACTGAGCACAAGTGTATACTCATTTTTCTTAACCGCAACAGGCGACAGATCACCATCCTTTATTTTATTGAGAAGCAATAACTGAAATTCCGGGAAAAGGGAAAGGTCAAGCGTAAATTCGTTATTTGTCCACTTGTAATTAATGAGACGTCTAAAATTAAAGCGTGTTTCGGTGAATGTGGCGAAATAGTTCAGAATTTCTTTGGGGAGTTTATTCATTATTTAATTTAGTTAACGTATCAATACTAAAGATAAATGGCAATACCTTTACAAGTCTTTTCTCTTGAACTTAATGATCGTCATACTTTCTGGTAAATATTTTATAAACCGACCATCTTCCTTTTCAAAATAATTTGATCCAGTTTTGAAAAAATTTACTTTCAATGTATTCCTTATTAATTCAATAATTTGATCACCGAAAAGTTTCTTTGGCCCGACGCCTAACGTATCTGAAGCCCATTCTTCAACCGAGTACGCCTTGCCTTGGACTGGTTCACTAAGCCATACAGGTTGTCCATTTATCGTTTGGAAACAAATATAGTGTTTATCATAAGGTTGCCAATTGCTTGGTGCGTTAGATAAAGAAATAAGTCTTAATTTGTTTATATCAGGATTCTTATATATATCATCAATTTCAAAGAGCATTGGGCAAGCATAAGAAACGCTTGCATTACTAACTCTTTGTAATCTCAATAAAGTCTCATGCTGAGATATTCCAGTCTTTTTGTTCGGAATTGTAGAAAGTGTAGATCTGTAAAAAAAAGAGCGAAAACTTGGCGGACGATGAGTATTCCCCTTGCTTCTCATCTTAAGGACTTTCTTGAATTGCATAAAATAACCTAGATAAAAATTATTAGTTTGAGTTCTATTTGAATGGATTGCATCTTTTAGCTCATTCAAAAGCTCTTCATTCGATACTGATGAGTGATGCCAACCCTGATCAAATCCTACCCATGCTTCCTGTTGTTGGGAAGGTTTCAGAAGTTTTAAGAATCCGGCACCAAAACGTCTGGAAAAATGCCGCACTAATGCTCTATGGAAGTGCATTTCCAGTAGTGCTTCATTAATCTGGTCACTCATAGATAATATTCTTTACAATGAAAAATAATAATCCTTTATCTTTTCCGCCATTAACTTTCTTCTTTCACTTAAGAAGGTATCGTAATCATTGATAGTCATCGAATAAATTGATAACGGAACACTGTTCATGTGTAGATTATTTTCAAGCATAGCAAGGTCATCAACACCACCATATTTGAGTTGTCCTCCATTACATTGGGCCTTCAGTTCTTCAAAGTATACATTCGGAGCTTTATTGCCAATTCTGATATTTATTTCAGACTGCATATAAACATAGTTAGCTATCTGGTTATACTTCCCTCTTTTCAGACCGTTTTTCTTTAAATAATCCCTTGGAAATATATGATGAATATCGCCCTTAAAGGAGATCAAGTCGTTTACCGTTATGTCTTTTGATAGAAAACCGTTATCATTAGTTTTTACCTGAGAGGCGAGAAATACATTGAAGTAAGGGCTGCTTGCTACAGATGTGTCCATATGCTGAATAAGCGCTGCGTTCCAGAAGGCATCTGACAGTTCAGCATCCTCGACATTCTTGAGGTATTCATTGAAATTTTTATTCGAAATGTTTTTGATGTCAAAATCAAATTGAGACTCTGGTGACGCTGAATACCGGCCGGTAAGGACAGATAAAACAAACCATCGTCTCACGTGTGATTCTATATGAGCCTGATTGATATTCTGAGATCTTAATTTAAGATACACGACATAAGCAAAATTTAAGGCATTCTGGGATCTGATTTGAGAAGAAGAAATAAAACCTGCTGATTGTATGATCATTAAGAATTTTTTGAAGTTATTTTCATTTATATAATTCAATATTCCTTTTTCAAGCTTGGCAAACGATTCTTTTGCGATCTCATCTTCATATGTTCTTGACTCGAAATTTCTCCCTGATAAAAGGCTGACTAAATCAGAAATCTTACCTCGGTCAAATTCAGAGGTAAAAGCTACTCTAAGAAGATCGCTATAACTCGGATCATAGAGATCATCATTTTCATTCTTTAGCCACGACATCTTCTGAAAGTAATCTGTTGATGAAAAATCTTTGTCAAAATCTGAAATATGCGTATAAAACTCCGGGGCAACAGCTAAATGACAGAAATAATCAATGCACTTTCTTAATGTAGAACCTCCATAATTTTCATTTGCAGCGATTTTAGACATGGCAAAATCGGCCTGACTCAACACGACACCCATAGAGTTTATTCTTATAAATATCTCTGTTACCGTCTCAATATCTAAATCTGAATCCAGTTCAATCAATCCGATTTGCTTTTTTGTAATCTGCTTTAAGTTTTCTAAAACATCTTCAATCTTATCTTCATTAGCTGCATCATTGTTAGCGCAGTAAGACTTTATAATTTTACTGATTCGCTCTTCACCATTAATCAAAGGTGAAATATCGGGAATCCATGCGCTATCTTTGGCAATCGCAGGGTTTTGCACCTCAAAGATTTCTTTTAAAGGATTAAAGGCTATTTTGATTTGTGTTCTTTTATAGTCCTTATTAATGATAGATTGACCCAATATAGCTGCGGTGAGCGCCATAACTCGCTGTTGACCATCAATAAGGATCTTCTTGCCATCTGCCATCTTCCCGTCTTTCAGTTTTACATTAGGATTTCTCCAGACGATCAAATAACCGATTGGATATCCCTGATACAATGAATCCATTAAGTCTCTGACCTTTGTAGCACTCCACACGAAAGGTCTTTGTATTTCAGGGATTGCTATTTCGCCAGACTTGACCCAGGAAAGAACGGTTTCAGTGAGGTGTTGATTAACAGAATATTTCTGTGTTTTCATATTGCACCTTTATTGTGGGTTCTTAAGAAGTTTTCGATATTATATACCTATCTCCATAATATTACTCAATAAAAGTTATTGAAATATAAAGAAAAAAGCCCTCGTGTTAAAGGGCTTTTGTAGTTGGTTTTTATCTTTGTATTTTAAGCTTTTCTTACAAAGAAGGAACATAGTAGGAACAAACTATGAAAAAGAAGAGTAGTCAATTGAGAAAGATGAAACATCTATACCACCTATCCCTGTAACTTGCACCATAACTCTACTACCTATCTGATGAATATTAAATTTCATTTGTCCCTTAGATTGGCTCATAGAGTCGCCATGTTCAATAAAGAACTTTTCTGATAAGGGGACTTCGAGCAAATATCCATTTTCTCGCTGGCACAAAAGTACTGCAAGTTCGAAACCACCAACCGGGAGTCCTAGAAACCAACGGTTCGGTTGCCCTTCTCTAGCTACAGCGATGCCTACTCTCTTTCCTGACTTTGTTTGAAATATAGTTTTTCCTTTAATTAACTGAAGATCGACTCCTTTACCGTCCAGTTTCTTTATAAATTCCCCTCTTAATTTCTGTCCAAGTTCTCTTGACGATGCAAGCCTTGATGAGCGCGACATATTATATTTCTCAGCCACTTCTTTCTTAACGGAGGTTTGGGTGAGGTTTGCATTTGATTTATTACTTCTTAATTCCTCTAAGGCTAAGACAATTTGCTCGTGACGATTAATCAAAAGCTCAATTTTTGCTAATTTCTCGCTTTCTGATAACACCAAGTCAGATCTTCCCTCGCTTGCAGCCTTGGAAATATTTGATAATATTGTGTTTTTTTCATTTTGCAGATCAGCCAATGCACCCATTATACTACCTCCTTATATGGGATGTTTAATGTCTTAGAAATAGTGTAGCATATGTGTAGAATAAGTGTCAAGTGTTTTATTCTTGAAACGTATCCGTTGTAATGATGTTTATTGAGCATTACCTCAAAAAACAATATTAACGGAAATATTTAATGTATAGGAATGTCACACATTTTGTACCCAAAAATAGCTCAACAGACAGAAAATACCGGAAAATAACTCACAGCACAGAATGCAGAAATCTTTTTAAAATTGACGAATTAGCTGTAAACCCAGGCCAGAAGGCAACTTACGATTTTTGTCTCTTTTGCTCTTTACTCTAAACTATGGAGGTCGGACCTCGATAATTATCGATCCAGTTTAAATTCCCGGCGGCGACAGGGGTTCTCTGATCCATTAGAACATTTGGGGTCAAACCTACAATATACATTTTACATGACAGCAATTTATAACCTTTTGATGATTAAAGCAATAAACCTTACCGCTAAACCTCTGTGAATTATCTAAACAATACTTTTTAACTTTTTCGCTGACGTTTTTTCCACAAACCACACACTTATCAGGTTCTACAGATACAGCTTTCACCGGCTCTGTCTTAATTAAATTAGGGACACATCCCTATTTTCTGAATGATTTTATAATAATCGTAGAATAATTACCCCCCGGGGGGTGGCGGGGAAGGTTTTGGTTCGTATCGTCTAATTGTCAAAAACTATTGCGACTATTTGTCGGTTAATCATTTTTTCTTCCCTTTAGTTTTTCGGGGTAAGGACTTTTTTGAATCTGGTGGGAGGAAGTTCTCTCCGGTAATAACCTTTTTATCCGTTTTTGCTTCCAGATCGCGTCTTGCTTTTTTAGCAATTCCGCCGCCTTTTTTGCCGGCATCCTTATTTTCATCCATTCCGGTGGCATTCATAGTCTCCGCTATTTGACGCGTAGAAAGCTCCGCAAGGGCGGTGAAAATCAGCTCGGCCTCGCTCATATGGTCCCTGAGGTTTTGTGTTTTCAGCCCCTTCATTTGCTTATGTTTTTTCACAGATACATCAGCCCATTCCTGATGAATTATATTGGTCAAAATGGCGTATTCCTCTTCTTTTTTAACCTCATGATCTTTCCAGTAATCTGTCAGCTTATTACGGGTTTCCTGCCCCATCATACGCTGTTGAATCCACTTTTTACTTCTCCCATGCTGGTGCCAGAATTCACGGGCCCTGTCTAAAGAACGCGCAGGGTCTGCCATGTCCTGCATCCGTTCATAGCCGACCTTGGCCAGCCATAGTTTGATCGGCTCTGCCTTGGGACTGGGAACGGACTGGATAAGGCGCAGTAGCGTTTCAGGGTCAGCAACATCGGTAATGCGCATTTTGCCATCTTCTGCAACCAATTTCAACCGGTTACATTTTGTAACCGTTTCACTCCCCTCTTTTTTCAGGCGGTTTTTCAAGACCTTCCAGTAATTTCTTGCAGCCTGATAATCGGGCTGCTGGATTAAGACCTGAATAATGTCCACCACAGAGAAATACCATTTCTCAGATTCCTCATCATATATTCTCCGGATTTTGTAATCTTCAAATACTGCAAGTGAGTTTTTGTCCATTGTCCGAGTTTTCATATTGCACCATTTTGTGGGTTCTTAAGAAGTTTTCGATATTATATACCTATAGTGATAATTTTAATCAATAAAAGTAATTGAAACATAAAGAAAAAAGCTATCATACTTAGAGGGCTTTTGAAGTTGGTTTTAAAA
>JBCKZY010000011.1:0-32578 GCA_038918635.1 Thermodesulfovibrionia bacterium
GCAAGATATATGAGTACCTTAAGTATTACGGTCTGAAAAGGTTTACGTCCGCAATAGCTATGAAGTTCTTCTCTTTTTTAAATAAATACCATCCCTTTACAGCGACTTACAAGAAGTAACGTGCCTATTAGACCTCTTTCCAATACCAGATATGTTTTCATTATATTCCTTTAATTGTCTCAGCAGCCCGCTTGCCGCTCAATATGGTCTGGTCTGTCCAGAGATAACCCCATTCGCCAAACCTGCCGCATGTCTCTATTCCGTTTCTATGCAGGAAATCCCTGACTTTCTTTACGCATGCCTTCCTGTGGTGGTCATATATTACATATGCAAACTTCAGGTCCGTGATGTTTTGATAGACGATTTTGTCCGAGGGCCTTAATATACCGGTGCTTTTCAGTTTATCCACAGTTAACTCGAAAAGTTTTTCGGTGTTAAGGGGACGAAAGCGTGAATATGATATCTCTGCGCTTACTACCCCTTCCCCTTTCGGGGCATTAAACTTTGAGAGGTTGGCAGGGAAATGTATCCTGTGAAAGGGCTCGTCCCCGTCGTAATAGATCCAATGCTGGTCCGAGAGGTTGGGGCGGTCTACTCCGATATTGATTATGTAAATGGAATTATTTATGAGGCGTTTTACGGCTTCACGAACTGAAGCCGGCACATCAGGTATCATCTTTATCATATCGGGCAGGGGGATCGTTGAAATGGCTTTTTCATAGTGTATTGAAGTGCCGTCCTGAAACGATATTTTTTTGATTTTCAGGTCTATACGGACAGCCTTTTTGTTATATTTTATGTGCCCGGTCCTCTTTACAAGGCTATCTATCATTGATGACATCCCGCCGTGCAGGGGATACTGGAAAGATGTAATGTAATTCATCCTGTCATCAGATTTTTGGAGGGCCCCCATCAGTATCTGCTCAAGGGTCGGTATGAAGATGCGCTTTCCGATCCAGTCGGTTGTCAGCCTTTTCGGATTTACGGTCCAGTTCTTCTTTGCGTAAGGCAGCATGAAATGACGGGAAAAGCCCTTTCCGAAATTATATAAACACCAGTCATGGTAATTTAGAGGGTTCTTTTTATGGAGCTTATGCAGGGCATCGACATAACCCGAGATACAGTCACTGATTATCCCGATGGGCGCGCCGTACAGGTTTACATTATATGGATATTTGAGGTATCTGCCAAAAGAGTATTGGCTTACTGAACTCTCAATTTCATGAAGGTTATTTTTGAGGAGTAAATCAAGGAATTTGCGGACATATTTGTTCTTGCTGAAAAAAAGGTGTGGACCGTAATCAATAACATAACCTTTTTCTTTTACTGTTCGGCAGAGTCCCCCGGCCTCGGGCTCTGACTCGAATATCTCGTAATCTTTTTCAAGATGATACGCTGCGCTCAGCCCTGCCAGTCCTGCCCCTAGAATAGCGACTTTCATTTGCCGGCTTTCTTATTCCCTGCATACAGCTCTTTTCTAAGCTGCAGCAGATATTTAATTATTGTCAGTATTGTCCCGGGCAATGCCCAAGGTATATGTACACTGGTTCCGGTCTCTCTGGGGAAGTGCTGAACCGGCAGTTCCGCTATCCTGCAATTGTGCAGCCTGCTCCATAAGAATATTTCCGGTCCTACCGCGTTTATTTTATGGTGAATTTCAATCTGATCGGCAACCTCCCGTGTAACGGCCCTAAAACCGCAATTAATGTCATGATAGGGATACCCTAGTATTGTTTTTGCGAAAAAACTGAGTACCTTTGTTATTAGTATGCGAAGGGCAGGGTCGTTCCTCTTTTCCTTCCATCCGAAGAGGATGTCATGACCTGCCTCTATTTTATCAACAAAGGCCGGGACATCGGCAACGGTATGCTGTCCGTCTCCGTCAATAATAAACACGATCTCGCCGTCACTCTTCTTAAAGCCTGTCAATGTTGACATTGCGTAACCTAGATTGGAGGGATGATGTAATGCATTGACAAAGGCATGTTCCCGTGCAAGTTCATCTATGATCTGTCCGGTGTTGTCGGTGCTGGCGTTATTGACTATTAATATATTATATCCATAGGGCATCTCCTTGAGCTTCGAGATGGACCTTTCGACCAGCCCTTTTATATTGCCTTCCTCGTTGAATACCAGGAAGACAATTGTTATCTTTTTCATAATAAACCTTCTTTGTGCAGTCTTCCTGCCCAAGCGACAGATGAGTGCGCCAAAACAGGAACTACAGGTTAAACAGGAAGTGATATGGTTTATTCAGTAATATCATTAAATGCTGCAATTACAACTTTGCAAAAAACTCTTTATACCAGGTAATAGTTTCCTGCAATCCCTGGTCAAGTGTATAGAGGGGCTGCCAGTCCAGTTTTGTTCTGGCTTTTTCTGCAGAAAGGTATTGATGTCTTATTTCCTTTTCAGCCATGTTCTTAATGATCGGCACAAGGTCTTCCCTGTCTGTTAATGACAGGATTTTCTTTGTCAGTTCAAGTACCGTGATCTGTATTTCATTGCTAAAATTGAAGGCTTCGCCGAGCAGGCTTTTGTCCTCCATTTTCTCTGCGAGCAGAAGGTATGCTGAAACAGCGTCTTTGATATATATATAGTCACGTATATAGCTGCCGTCACTCCGTATTACGGGCGGTTCGTTGTGAATTATTGACCGGACAGTCCCGGGGATTATCCGGTTATAGTTGGTGTCTCCCCCGCCGTAGAAGTTCCCGCAGCGCGTTATACAGACAGGAAGCCTGTAAGTATTATGATAAGTATATGCCAGCAGATCAGTACAGCTTTTAGAGACGTCATAAGGATGATTGCCCTGTAAAGGGGTATCTTCGCAATACGGCAGGTTTTCCTGAACCCCGTACGCCTTGTCGCTGGACGCAATAACTATCCTCTTGACAAGCGGGTTCCGCCTGCCAGCTTCAAGCAGGTTCCAGGAGCCCTGGATATTGGATTTAAATGTTGAAATAGGGTTCCTGTTGGCTATTTCCACGATGGTCTGCGCGCCCAGGTGGAAGACGGCATCTATTTCATATTCATTCAGGACCCTTTCAAGCAGGGAGTAATCCTCTAGCTCGCCCCTTACCACATTCACCCTTTTGGAGGTATCTGAGAGGAAAAACCTGGAGTTTGCCACCTGGTCACGTATCAGACATGTAACAGAAGCCTTTCTTCTTATAAGTTCGTCAGTCAGGTAGGCCCCTAAAAAGCCGGTGCTTCCTGTTACAAACACATTTCTATTTTGCCAGAAATTATCCAACTAGGCTTACCATACTTTCCATGGAGCCTTGTTCTGCTTCCATAGGTTATTTAAGAATATCATGTCGCGCACGGTGTCCATGCACTGCCAGAAGCCGTTATGGGTATAGACCATCAATTCCCCGTCTTTTGAAAGATTTTCCAGGGGCTCTTTTTCAAAGCGGCAATTCTCGTTTTCGGTGACGTAATCGAAGATACGGCGGTCAAATACAAAAAACCCCCCGCTTATATGGCCTTCATCAAGGTTCGGTTTTTCAGTGAACGCAGTGACCTTTTTGTCATCTATCGAGAGTTCTCCAAAGCGGGATGGCGGATGCACGCCTGTGACAGTGCCGATTTTTTTATGTGACTTGTGAAAATCAACCAGGTCCCTGATATTGATATCTGCCACACCGTCTCCATAGGTCAGCATGAATATATCGCTCTCGATGTAACGCTCGACCTTCTTCAAACGACTTCCTGTTAGAGATTCAAGACCTGTATCTGACAATGTAACTCTCCAATGGTCTTCAGAATTATCCCCATCATACAGGTGGATCTTATTACGTTGCCCAAGTGTAATGGTAAAATCGGAATTCATCGTCTTGTAGTTCAGAAAATGCTCTTTTATCATTTCCCCTTTATATCCCAGGCAAATGACAAAATCACTGAAACCGTACTTGGCATATATTTTCATAATATGCCAGATAATAGGTTTTTCACCAATCTTGACCAAAGGTTTGGGCCTGAATTCAGACTCCTCCGTGATCCTTGTTCCCTTTCCCCCAGCAAGAATTACGACCTGTATGTTGTTCATTAATTCCCCTGATAATTGTTGAAGTTTAAATGGGATAATTTAGATTATAACAAATGTTATGGATTAATTTATCGCCTTGGGTTATTTGTCCATGTTATCAATTAAATCTATTATAGTATTTTTCAAGCCTTCATTCAGTCCTACTGAACAGTTCCATCCCAATTGCCTTAAAGCTGCATTGTCAGCTTTGCTTTCCATGATCTCTCCACCCGCATAAGGGAGAGCCCCAAAATTTAATAAAGTCCCGACCTCATTGCCTGTAACAGCCGAGACTGTCTCTTTTGTTTTGATCGCGAAGTCCATTATGGAGGTCCCTTCCCCTGTGCCGACCCCGAATTCAGTATAATCCGGGAGTGAACTTTTTTCCTTTAAGGCCGAAAGAAATGCGTTTACCGCGTCCGAGACATATATGAAATCCCTTTTCTGCTCCCCTTTTGTTAATTTTAATTCGGGTTCATTCCTGATACACTCTTTTGCAAGCCATGTAACGAATTTATCGTTGCTGTCTCCGGGGCCGTACAGATGCTCCAGTTTCATGTTCACAATCTGTATCCTGCCCGAAACAGTTTTGAACCATTCGACCAGCTGTTTTTTTGAGAGGCTGTAAGGGGCGAGATGTTTATAGTTCAGATTAGCGGTGTTGAAAAAACTGTCGGCATTAATAAAAGTCGGGGTTTTGTAAGAGATTGAGAGGTCAAGCAGTTTTACAGGCAGTAGTAAATTAGATTCTATTATTGATGCGAGACCTGTACCCTTTTTCCCATATGTTGTTGCAGCATGTATGACCGCGTCTATCCTGTTTTCCTTGAAAACATCTTCAAGGGGAACCTTATCTATATCATAAGCTCTGATTTTATCGAGTACGTGCCCGACTCTCCATGTAGCTGAAAACGAGCGTTTCAGAATAATGACATCGTAATATTTCCCAATAAGTCCTTCAAGTAGATGGCTTCCCAGAAAACCTGTTGCACCTGTTAAAAGAACTGTTTCCATAATAGCTGTTGTTAATGCATCTTTACAAACGCACTTATTTTTTGCACCATATATTCTATTTCAGCCTTGTTCAGTCCCGGCCATATGCCTATCCAGAAGGTGCTATTCATGATCATGTCCGTGTTTGGCATCATTTTGTAATCATTTTCAGTCAGACCGTTGGATAATAAAGCCCCTGAGTTTGCTATTCTCATTTGAATTCTATTATTCAAAAAGAGGGGTTGTCTTAAGATGTTGCCGGCAAAGAGCTCTCTTGTGCCTATTCCATTCTCTTCAAGAAATTTAACAAGGCCCGACTTGTCGAATTTATCGTTTTTCTTTACTGTTATTGGAAATCCAAACCATGCCGCATCACTGTTGCCTGATGAGCGAGGGAGGAGCAGATATTCTTTAAGAGGTCTTAAGCCGTTGTAAAGATGCATGAAATTCTCTTTGCGTTTTTCTATGAATCCGGGAAGTTTTCTGAGCTGCGATAGTCCTATCGCTGCCTGCCACTCCGTTATCTTCAGGTTATATCCCAGGTGGGAGTAGACGTATTTATGATCATATCCTGCAGGGAGCTGACCGTGTTTCTGGGAAAACCGTTGATTACATGTATTGTCATTGCCGGTTGGACACCAGCAGTCTCTCCCCCAGTCCCTTATGGAGAGCATTATTTTATTGAGCCTGGGGTCATTTGTAGTGACCGCCCCGCCTTCTCCCATCGTTATGTGGTGGGCAGGGTAAAAACTGAAAGTGGCTATATCACCAAACGTTCCGGTGTATTTTTCACCATGGGCGTTCTCTTTGGAATTTAATTTATATCTGCTGCCGAGTGCGTCGCAATTGTCTTCAATAAGAAACAGGTTGTGTTTTTCACGCAGTTTCATGATCCTGTCCAGATCAAAAGGGTTCCCAAGGGTATGGGCCAGGAAGACTGCTTTTGTTCTTTCCGAAATGGCGCTTTCTATCTGCTCCGGGTCTATGTTATATGTGCCGGGTTCTACATCTACAAAGACAGGAGTCAGACCGTTCTGTATAATTGGGGCCACAGTCGTTGGAAAGGCAGCTGCCACTGTAATTACTTCGTCACCTTCTTTTAAACGGTCTTCTCCAAGTCTGTGTGAAGTCAGTGCTGACAGGGCAAGCAGATTGGCGGAGGAGCCGGAGTTTACGGCCAGGGCATGCCTGACACCCAGAAATTCAGCAAAACTCTTCTCGAATTCGTCATGAAACCTTCCTGCCGTTAACCACATATCAAGCGAGGCATCCAGCATATTGAACAGCTCTTCTTCATTAATAACTTTTCCCGATGGAGGGATCTTTCCTGATGGTATTTTAGTGTTGGTGATGCTTTTATAATGAGAATACCCGGCATAATGAGAGAAGGTCCTGAGTATCCTGTCCAATTTGTCCTTTTTTAAACTGGCGACCTTTTTGTAACGATCGGGGTTAATTGCGGTAATTTCTTCAATCAGGACGACGCAGGCATCTTTTAGAGAGCCTTCTTCCAGATCCGTGGATGAAACAGGTTCCGCAAACTTTCTGGAATTATGGAGATAGGTTCTTGTTGATAAAGCGGCTGAGGTCAGGCTGCTGGAAGTATCGCTGCTCCCGATGACCAGGAAAAGATTTATTTCATCCTGTTCTTCTTCATAAGGATGTAAAGGTGAAACTATATCTCCTATCTGTAACACTAAGAATGTCCTCACTTATCAGTTAGAAAACGGTTTTGACGGGGCCATGGAACCGAAAAACCCCAAAAGCGATTCATCTGTTTTTGCCGTCTGTATTGCTTGTCAGGGTTGCATTTAATAATAAAACAAACAGGGCCAAGTTTCAAGGCTGTCGCGTGGCTCTGGATCGTTTGCCGGACAGGATCATAAAAGGACGTTGGATTGTTTTAGTAAGGCCTTCGTGCGTTTTTTTTTGCTAAATCACCCTGTTTGCGCAGACGAAAAAAAGTGCAGGAATGTTGTAATCGCCCTGATTTTCCTGTTAAAATTAAAATGAAATGAACAGGCATTTTTATTCATGACAATCTTAAATGCTTTCCGGAAATCATCTAACGTCATTAACATGATCAACAAAAAGTTGTATACAAAGGGGACTGTCTAAATGAAAGTATGCTTTATATTTACACCCGAGCAGATGGTGAACAAGTGTTTTTATACCGATAGTATCTGGAAGAACTACAGTAAAAATGCTGCCGTACTGCCCTCTCTGGGAATGGCCTACCTTGCTGCCCTGCTGAGAGATAAGGGTTACGATGTAAGCCTTATTGATGCAAATGTCCTGAATATGACCAAAGAAGATATCCTGGCGAGGCTCAATGAGATAAAACCTGAATATCTGCTTTACAATGCTATTACCGACAATCTGCACGGGACCATTTCGTGGATCAGGGAGATCAGGAAAGAATATGAGAAGCCCGTTATTGTCGGCGGCCCGCATATGGAGATATATCCGGAGGAGACACTGACCCACGAATGTTTAGATTACGGTGTTGTCGGTGACGGCTGGGAGACCCTGCCGGAGTTGTTGGAAGGACTTGAGCATAAGAAGGACCTGACGGAAATCAAAGGTCTTGTTTTCAGGAAGGACGGAGAAGTTGTTTTTACCGGAGAAAGGCCCAAAACAGTGAGCCTTGAAGATGTCCCTTTCCCTGCCCGGGATCTTTTGCCGAATGAAAAATATGATATTGTGGCATCAAAGGCAAAGCCCCTTACTATCATGATCACGGCCTTGGGGTGTCCTTTTAGGTGTACTTACTGCTGCACTGACACGAATTTAAGGGCAAGATCGGCCGAGCATATTGTTGCTGAGGTGGAAGAATGTATTACGAAGTACGGCATTAAAGAGATAGAGTTTTATGACGAGACCTTTACGGTAAACAAGAAGACAATGAAAAGGTTCCTTGATCTGATTGAGGAGAAAGGCCTTAAATTTAATTTCTCTATAAGGACCAGGGTGGATTGCGTTGATAAGGAACTGCTTCAAAGGATGGCGAAGAACGGGTGTATAAGGGCCAATTTCGGTATAGAGTCCGGGGATGAAGATGTCTTAAGGGCAACCAGAAGGAACATGAGCATTGCTACAATCAAGCAGTCCGTGAAATGGGCCAAGGATGCTGGGATAATAACTTTCGGTTTTTTTATGATCGGACTGCCGCAGGACACAAAAGAGAGCATCGAGAAGACATTGAAGCTTATGCTTGAGCTGGATCTGGATTTCATGCAGCTCAATAAATTTACCATATTGCCCAACTCCGAGATGTACGAGGAGTATAAAAAAGAGACTGGTGAGGATTTCTGGCGGGAGTATACACTGGGAAATATTACATTAGATGACTTTAAGCGCACATATCTGCAGGTGACCGAGGAAGAGCTTGACAGATATCTTGAAAGGGGCTACAGGAGTTTCTATTACAGGCCAGGTTTAATATTTAAGAAACTGCTTGCGGTAAGGTCATTCAGTGAATTTAGAATGCTGGCTTCAGGTGCTTTGTCCCTGTTAGGCAGCCGGAACTGATTTTCGCATTTGCCCTGTCGATATAGTGGTCACGCAGTTAATTTATATTGTAATACCAGGATAGATGAAAACATATTCTTCTTATTTAAAGAATAAGCAGGAAATATGGATATATACCATATTAATAATATCTTCTGCAGTCGCGGCACTCTTTGTAGTACATAATATCAAGATTTCTCCTGATTCAATGCGCTTTGGACTCATTTCACAGCAGATAATGTCGGGAAATGGAATAAAGGTGCCGATAATCAGGCTTGAAGATAATTTTATTCCGGTTAACGGTGCAATTCCATTTCTTGATAATATGCCTCTTTTGCCTATACTTTTTGCATTGCTTGGCGGTGTTACGCCACAAAACTTTCTGCCGGCACAAATAGTTAATGTGATTTGTTATATAGCGATTTCATTGTTTGCGTTTCTGATAATGATCAATCTGCTTCACGATAAAGGCGTCGCGCTGCTAACAGGATTAATTATTGCATTTTCCTACCCTTTGTTAAAGGTTACACATCATATAAGCAGCGAACCTTTACTGATTGCTTTAATCATGGCCACGATATATTTTTTGACATTGTCCCGTCAACCGGGCGGTCTCCGGTCCGGTCGATATCTTTTGGCTGCTGGTATTTGCGGCGGGGCCGCGATCCTGGCACGAAATGCCGGTATAGCATTAATACCCGTCTTTGCCTGGGAGGCCGTTGTTTTGATAAAAAATAAAAGGCTTAAATTCAGGAACGTCTCCGCAATATTAGCATTGGCGCTACCCTTAATTATTACCATCGGGATGTTTGCCCGCTCCTATATTATTTCGGGGTCGCTGCGCGGCTTTAATCAGGCCTCTCCTGAAAGGTCTTATCTTGATGCTTTTACAGGAACTTTAGGGATAATATTCGAGCAGTTTCAACTGGGTAGAAAATCCTTCATACTGATCATGCTGTTATTGACAGCATCTGTTCTGTACATTCTTTTCAACGTTAAACTGCGAGAAGAGATCATGAAGTCAGCCAATGCGGGTTTAGACTCAATTATCATATTTATACTCAGTTACACAGCGTTGATTTGTCTTACAATGGCAAAAGTGCAGTGGCGCTATGAAGTGCGTTATGTATCTCCATTAGTGCCTTTTCTGATTATTACTATTTTGATCATTATTGTTTTTCTATGGAAAAGAACGGGATCTCACAGGTATTCCAGGCTGTCTTCTGCCGGAATGGTTATTTCTCTATTCATACTTGCATTCGGCAGTTTTTATAAAACCTATCTGGGCTCGACGGAATTCTCTTATAAACAGTCCAAGCAATATTCTATTCTTAAGACCTGCACTTTCAGGTGGCTCAAGGAACAATATGGGGAAGATATTATAATAACGACCAATGAACCTTTTCATCTCAGTTTTTTCGGCGGATATTCCACGATATCCCTGCCGCACAAGATGTTCAATCCCACTAATTATGTTCCTGAGGACATGAAAACGGTACTGCCGAAACAAATGTCAAAATTCGGATCGCCGGCACTTGCACTTTTCGATGCTGTAAAGGAAGAGTATGACGGGAAGTATATCACAGAGCTTTTTAATAACAGAAAATCAAATGCCAGTTTTGAAGTAGCGTACGAATGTGCAGATGGTATTGTATATAATCTGAGATAAAGGAATTTAAGGCATATTTGAAGAACTTTTAATTTATAGTTTGACCCGTTTCCCGGTTTTAATAACCTTATATACTGAAAGGGCTGTCTTCAAAGATTGGACCCCATCTTCCGCGTTTGCAATGATTTTCTCTTTTTTATTTATTGCTTCAACCATATTGTGAAGTATAGCCTCAAAATCATGGCTTGCAGGGCATTTTATTTCATTTATTTCATGGCTGTTTGAGATGATAACTTTCCGCATAGAGTAGTCTGCAGATATAAAGCCTTTGTCTCCTGCGCATGTGACAATGTTTTTCTTCAGTTTTTGGCTCCTCATCAGTACCATCGAGACACTGAAATCTCCATAATCCAGATCTACAAACCCGCTATGCTCGTTTTCAGCCTCTTCACTATAAGCGTTGTTGATCGCTGACGGCTGACATCCTATTAAAAATGAAAGAAGATCGAAGTAGTGGCTGCCAATGTCCATTATTACTCCTCCGTTTGAGAGCTTCAGGTTGCTCTGCCAAGCGCTGCGTACGGGACCGTGGCTCACAATGATCTGAATCTTTTTAAGCTTTCCGAGGGCCGGGAGGTTCTCTTTTATCGCCGCTGTGACCGGGCTTGTCCTGAGCGGGAAATTAAGACCGACCGTGAGACTCTCTTTATTTGCAATGGCCAGTATCTGCTTGCCTTCTTCGACGGTTGAAGCGATCGGTTTGTCAACGAGGATATGTTTCCCTGCCTTAAGAGCGTCAATTGCCTGAGCGCCGTGTAAACCGCTTGGCGTGGCAATAACAACGGCGTTTACTTCGTCGTCAGCGAGAAGGTCATGGTGGCTGGAATAGAACTTTATGTCATGTTCTTTCGAATATTCATGGCCTTCCTGCGAACGTCGGCATACGGCGACAAGTTTTCCATGGTCGATGTCCTTTCTGATATGTTCGGCAAGCCTGAGTCCCTGCCTGCCAATGCCGATGATGCCGAAGCCGACAGTTTTCATATTGAGTATTTATGCATTTTGTCCTTTATGAATACATCTCTGATAATATTATCGTATTCCTTCATCTTACAGGTATACTTGGCGCAGTATTCAGGGTCCTGTGACTGGTATATCTTATGGTGCTTTTTGCTGCCCCAAAGGTCAATGAAACGGTTTTCATTGATATTGCCTATTGTGTAAGCCCCGTCAGCGTGGTCCATAAAACCGCAAAGATACATAGCTCCGTTTGCCGATACAGTTCCGATCAGGGGATTGGAAATACATTTCGGCGTTTTTTTCGGTTTTTTGTAAAATGAATGGAATAAAAGCACAGAGCTTTTTTCCCTTAGCGAATCGATTATTTTTCTTGCTTCATTAGTAATATCTGCTGAAGAAGGGTTGTCGCCGACAACAGCTGCAAACATTATATAATTAACCTTTAACCTATCCCCCAGTGCAACCATCTCCTCAACCTCATGAATGTTTTTATCAAAAACAGCGTTCTTTATCCCGATCAGCATATTTGCCCCGATTTTGTCACGGTGTCTTCTCAATTTTTCGATGTTGGAAATGATACGCTCAAACTGACTGGTTTTAGGCGCATTGATCATATCATGTGTTTTTACGGAAGCAGCGTTCAGGCTTACTCTTATGTAGGTTGATGCCCGGACTATGGTATCAATCTCAGATTCTTTAAAGGTTGAGCCGTTAGTGGTAATAGATACTAATATATTATTTTCGTAAAACCAGCGTATCAGATCATATATGGCCGGATGAAGCATCGGTTCACCGCCTCCGACCAGGGAGACAGATTTGACGCCCATTTTTTTGAAATCTTCCGCCAACTCAAATAATTTTTCACGGGATATGCTGACCCTGTTATCCGTTCGGAAGTTTGAGTAGAAGCAAAAAACACAATTGTGGTTGCATAAATTTGTGGGCTCCAGCACTACCCTGACAGGCGCAGGAATCCGGCCATTTAATAACTGCTCGATCTTATCGGCATGAGAAATTATTTTCAGTTTATTAAAGGGGGTTATTTCTGTCATTTTCAATGAAACGCTTCTTTATAAAATGATTCTGAATATAGGACGATAATTTTACCGGAACGTTACATGCTTATATCATAAACACTAAAACCGGAAATAATTGTCAGGAGATTTGTATTGAGCTTAATGATACAGACCAAGGAGGCTCGAAAATTATTTTCTCAGTTTGGTATTTCTATAACTTTTTTAATTTTAACAAAAAATCAAATAATCATCAAGAAATCCCATGTAAATAATATTATAACCAGGCCGGTCCGTTAAGCCTCCTGCGGAGGATGTAAGAAGAGCAAATATATGAATGCAGTCTTTTAGTTAGATAAGTTTTACTAAAGTAGATTAAAATATGTTACACCTGAAAAACATAAATAAAATATATCATGGGTATTCAGTTATGAAGGCTGCATCACTTTCTGTAAAAACACAGTTAGCTATAATCATGTTTGCGTACATCGTTTTTGCGGCGGTATTTGGCTATGCATACAGATACGCGCTTAATCCCGATGGGTTGTCTCTGCTACGTCTGGCAGGCTACATTGCTGAAGGGAATTTTCAATGGTCTGTAACTCGTGCGTGGTCGCCTCTGATAACCTGGCTGATCGCTCCTTTTTTATTTATTGGTTTTGACGGATTGACCGCTTCAAGAGTAGCAATAGCTCTATGTGGAGCGGGAATGCTTCTCTCCAGCTGGTTCCTGTCGCTAAGGTTCGACCTTTCGCAAAACATGAGGCTTGTCGCGCTATTGGTCGCTGCCTTATTAATCTCCTTTTGGACGATCCAGGTTATATCCGCTGACGTTCTGTTAGCCGCCTTAATTCTGCTATACATATATTTTGTAACAGACCCTGAAGTCCTAAACAACAGAAAGATAGCATTTTGCTGCGGTATTGTCGGCGGTGTTTCATACCTCTCTCATCACTATGCCTTTCCCTTCTTTTGGGTCCACTTTCCGTTGTTATTATTAATAAGAGGACACATTGACAGAGACAAGGAAGGGGTCTCATTGAAGAGGGTACTGGCTTCATGGGTTATTGGAATTGCAGGGTTTTTAATAATAGCATCCATATGGATTGGTGTTGTGTCAGTGAAATATGGTCAATTTACAATCAGTAGTAAAGGCCCTATAGCACATGCATCTGTAGGCCCGAAAGACAAAGGTCATCCTTTTTTTGCCGGTGGCTTATATAAACCGAGAGATTCATACGCAATCCATGTTTTTGAGGACCCTTCGGAAGTTAAATTCAAAACATGGTCACCATTTGAGAGTAAAGAATATTTTTTCTATCAACTCAAACTAATAAAAGATAATATTGTCTCCATTCTAAATCATTTTGTTAAGATGAGCCCTTTTTTTACATATGCTTTTATGGTAGGAGTTCTCGCTCTTATCCCTATTGTTATTTTACTGAATAAATTGAATAAGAAGAAAAGGTTTCTGTATGCCTGGTTTATTTTAACTTTTTGTGTCTATTGCTCTGGATTTTTATTAATAACAGCAAGGTCCCCGAGACGTTTTTATTCAATTATGATAATCTTTCTTTTTATAGCATTTCATTTCCTTGAGGAACTGATAAATGCATTCAGGGATTCTTTGTCGGGTAAAAGAAAAAAAATCATGACAATTTATCTATTAATGATATTTGTTTCGGCTTTTGCGTTAAAACCGGGGGTGATCCTTATAAAATCATTGAAGAATATCATTGCTGTAGATCAAGTAAACCCATACAGGGAAATTGTTGGCCAAATCAGTGATATTCAGTTTCCCTCACCTTATGCAATAATAAGGTCTGCCCAAAAACCTCATACCGATATCTATATTGCATACTACCTAAAAAAACAGTTATTGGGGAGCCCGCTGTCAAAAGATATTGAGGGTATTACAAAAGAGCTTATGGATGCGGATGCGAGGGCTCTTCTTGTATTTGATAGTCCGGAATCTGTGCAAAAACTGAAAAGCGATATCAGGTATGTTCATTTAGCTTATAGAGGACTACAGAAAGACATCAGATATCTTAATGCAGTCAATATTGAGCAGGATAATATTAAGGGGTGGGATGAAGAAGTGAATGTCTTTATACTAAAATAAAAACTACCGCCACCAGCTTTTCAAAAGAGTTTTAGCGAAGAACAAGCCATACTTAATGTCTCGGCCTTTCTTGCTTGAGCCATGTTTTCTTTTTACAATAGTTATGGGGACCTCACTGATTCGCAGGCCTTTTTTAGCGGCTTCAATAATGACCTCAGCAGTTTGAAACTGGTCTTCCTTTAAATCCAGGGAATTTATTTTGTTGACATTAAATGCCCTGAAGCCGCTGGAGCAGTCTGTGAGGCTTAACCCTGTAATAAAATTAATGGCCTTTGTGAAAAGGTTAATGCCCGCGCTTCTTATAAAACTTCCTGACCGGGACTCTCCTAAAATCCTGGAGCCTATGACAAGGTCGTATTCACCATTCAGAACAGGAGCTGCAACTCTTCCTATCTCTTCGGGCAGGTGCTGATTATCAGCGTCCATGGTTACACCGACACGGACGTTGCTTCTAAGCAGTACATCGTATCCTAGCCTGGAGGCCGCCCCCTGGCCGCGGTTTATCTTGTTCTGCGCAACTAAATGCCCAGCCTGTGTAACAATATCTTTAGTGTCGTCAGTGCTTCCGTCATCAATAACAAGCACTCCAAGATTTTTGCCTTGTATTGTGCCGGGAACTTTTTTTAATAATTCCGCCAGGTTCTCTGCTTCATTATAGGCCGGGATTATAACCACTATCTCTTTGTTTGCGATCTCTTTTTGCAATAGGCCCTTGATCTCCTCGTGTCCCAACTTTCGGATAAGCAGGTCAAATTGATATTTATGTTCATCCAAACTGGCCTTAAGATATAAAAAAAGAAACCAAAGGAGTATGTTTGATCCGATCAAAAGAGCAAGAATCCGGCCCATCTGCTGCTTTTTAAGCTGTAATACCCCGGTAATAATATTTAGAACGCCGGGGTTAAGCGATACAACTACAAGGCCTATGCTGAACAGGCCGAAGAAAACAAAGTTCTTTCTCTTCCATCTTGGCCCGCGATATATTCTGAAGGTTACAAACAGACCAAGAATCCCTATTATTAATCCGCCAATTCTTAAACCTGACATTTCCATTTTATTTCAGCCACGGATTGACACAGATGAATACATATAAATAAATTATAATAGCTTAGCCGTCTAATTTGCTGATAATTTACTGTAGTCTTGCTACAGGGAAGTTTATTGCTGTTGTTTATTTTTCAATCTGAAATAATCAAAGGTATTTTTAAGCCCTGTCTCCAGAGTGAATTTTGGATCAAATCCGAGCATTTTCCTTGCCTTTGAAATATCGGAATAATTTCTTTTAACATCTCCCAGCTTGGTTTTACCATGAATAATAGTAACTGTTTTGCCTGTTTCACTTTCAATAAGTTCTTTTATCATCTCGGCTATATTATTAACAGTTGTCTCTTTATATGTCGCGATCTGAAAGGCTTCTCCTCCAATATTTGATCCGGCAGAAAGAGTTATTGCCTGAATCAAATCATCTATATAAATAAAATCCCTGGTCTGGTTTCCATCACCGTAAATTTCGAGGGCATCACCTGCAAAAGCCTGTTTCAGAAACTTTGCCACAACACTGTTCTTATGTTTTGACAACGGGCCGTAAACATTGGCAAACCTTAGAGATATGGTATTTATGCCGAATGTTCCGTAGTAAGCAGAGCAGTAGGCTTCTCCTGCAAGTTTACTTGCTCCGTACGGCGAAACAGGCTTTGGGACTTTCCCCTCATGTATAGGCGGTTCAACTTCTCCTATTGTGGCACCTGAAGAGGCTGATATGAATTTCTTTACATTATTCTGTCTTGCGGATTCAAGCATATTGAAGGTTCCTGTCACATTAGCTTCCATATCATACCTTGGATCTTCAACGGATGGTCCAACACCGGTATTAGCTGCAAGGTGAACAATAACATCCATTCCTTTGCAGGCTTTAACGCAATCATCGGTATTCCTTATGTCTCCTTCTATCACCTCTATGTTCGCTGGCTTTACGCCTGTATCATTTTCGATGAGATTGATAACTTCCTGTAGGTCTTCTTTTGTTCCAACGGAAAGATTATCCAGCACCCTAATGCTGATTGTTGAAGAATCTCTTAAAAGATGGTTTATAAGACTTGAACCGATAAAGCCGCAGCCTCCCGTAATAAGCCAGCGGATTGATGTAAGTAATGTTGTCAAGATTCTGTTCCTTTTTCTGCTGTTCTCAGGTAGAACAACTTTATTAATAACAAGAAATTTACGCACCGGTTACGGCAATTCTATATGATATATATTACAATAAATTATAATACTTATATCAGTAGACATTGAGTCCTGGGTACATCGACTGGTTTTTAATATCCCTATTTCTGAGCAAACAAAAGAACTTGACGGTGGACATGTTTATAGATCTACCAGGATTATTCTGGAGCTTTTTCGAAAGTATCGAACGAAAGCTACGTTTTTCATTTTAGGTACTGTTGCAGAATGGTACCCTGAAATTATCGAGGAGATTAAACGTGACGGTCATGAAATCGGTATACACGGCTACACCCACAAGCGCCTTTGCGACCATACAAAAGAGAGCTTTGACGAGGAAATAAAGAAAACGATATCAATATTAAATGGCCTGGGGGTGGAACCTCAAGGATACAGGGCACCTGCATTTACAAGAGCAGATTTTCTTTATGAAGTATTAGAGACAAATGGAATCAGGTATGACTCATCAGTTTTTCCGATAAAAACCCCTCTCTATGATGGTACATCCTTTAGCTGCAGACCTTTCATAATTGAACATGGTATACTGGAAGTTCCTTGCAGTATTCTTAAAATTAGCAAAATAAGAGTACCTGTCGGAGGTTTTTATCTCAGACTTTTCGGCGGTCTGTTGAATTACATGCTTTTGGGGGAAATAGTGAGACAAAACAGAATTGCGGTCATGTATTTTCATCCTTGGGAGATACTGGCTATCCCTAAAAGAATTTATGACAGTAGCGGCAGGAGAATAAAACTGCCTTTCATGAAAGAGCAGTTTGCTTATTTTAGAATTCCGATGCTGAAAAAACTTGAGTATCTATTGAAAAAACTTGAGTTTACAAATTTTCAAGGGGCAGACAATTATATCAATGAAACACTATTGGGATAAAGAAATAGAGAAGTTCGATAAAATCTACGGGGAAACGAAAAATCCGTTGGAAAAATTTATGGATCTTTTCAGAAAGGACTTTATTCTTGAACGAGCCCAAATAGTATATGGACTGTCTGAAAAGCTTAACAGGGGTGCTACTATTGTGGATCTGGGTTGTGGAACGGGAAGACAGTCAATTGAATTAGCAAAAAGGGGCTTCAAAGTTTATGGTTTTGATATTTCCGAAAGAGCTGTCGAATTGGCAAATCGTCAGGCAAAGGCTATGGAGCTTGAAATTCCTTTTGAAAAGAGTGACATTGTTAAAAAGGCGTATCCTCAGTGCGACCTGATTATAGGTTTGGGTTTGATGGACTACCTCAAAGACGATGAAGCGATCCAAATCCTAAAGCAGGTCAGTGAGTTGAAGTGTAAGTTTTTCTTTTCATTCCCATACAAAAGTCTGAAAAGCTATGTGCGCTACATATACAGGCGGTTAAGCGGAACAAAGATATATTTGCATAGCCCTGAAGAAATAATAGCGATATTTTCATCGGTTGGGATCAAGGATGTGAAGATAATCTCAGAAAATCTGGGTGCCAGCATTGTGTTTCATAATCTTGATTGATATTATAATAAGATGACCTGCGTAGCTACTTCCACTTGATACCTTTTAAAAAGGCATCTTTATTGATTCTGTCCTTATATTTATCGACAACCTCAAAGAAGTTTTCAAGGACATCATCCGTCAAATAATGTGGTTTCAGCCCCAGTTCCAGGAGTCCTGTGTAATGAACATTATAGTAATGATCCTCTTTCTCAACTCTCGGATTTTCAATGCTTTCAATCATAACGTTGTATCCCAGCTTATCCCCGACTTTTTTCACCATACCGGCAAGCTGGTTTACCGATAAAAGTTCAGTTAATTGATTGAAAACCCTCAGTTGTCCATGTTCAGCAGGTTGCATTGCTGATAGATAAACACACTGCATAGTGTCTTTTAGGTTAAGGAACCCTCTTGTCTGGTTGCCCTTGCCGTATACAGTTAAAGGATGATCAGCGACTGCCTGAACAATAAACCTGTTCAAGACAGTCCCAAAAATTTCATCATAATTGAAATTAGGCATCAGGCGGGGATCCATGTCAGTCTCAGCAGTAGAGAGGCCGTATACAGGCCCCTGCATTAAATCAGTAACTCTAATACCCCATGTTCTCACATAAAACCAGAGCATGTCTGTATCCTGTATTTTTGAAGTATGATAGAGAGAGCCTGCCTGTCTGGGGAACAGAAACTTGTCCTTGCGGCCGTTATGTTCTATTTCAAGCCAACCCTCTTCAATATCGAAGTTTGGTGTGCCGTATTCGCCCATTGTTCCCAGCTTGATAATGTGGCATTCAGGGGTAACTTCTTTTACTGCATAGATGAGGTTCAGGGTGCTGATCAGATTGTTTTGGATGGTAAAAGCGGCCTTATCACGGCTCATCATGGAATAAGGAGCGGAAGGTTGTTCTGCATAATGAACAACGGCATCGGGCTTATACTCCCTGAATATAGATAAAAGAAAGTCATAGTCAGTGATATCGCCTATATGGACTTTAATGTTTTTGTCGTATATTTCTTCCCATATATCTGCTCTTTGAGTAAGATCAGGTGTGTTTATGAGCGATTCACAGTTGAGTTCAGTCGCAGCGTTGCGGTGGAAGTAGTTATCAACTCCGATAACTTCATGGTCTCTTATAGAAAAATATAGACAGCTGGGCCAACCTAAATATCCGTCAGCACCGAGAATTAAAACTCTCAAACAGGTCCTCCGAAAGAAGATTCTTCGACCTTTTCAAGAACCCTGTTATCAAGGAGATATTTTTCTATCTCATCTTTATTCAAATGACTCTCATTTTCAGAAATATAGGGTTTCTCTATTTTGGTTGAAACTGTATTCGGATATTCATATGTTATGGATTGAAATAAAGATTTAAAGGCCGGTGTTACCACGAACATATCTTTTAATTCTAAAGAGCGATGGACCTCCTGATCGGCCATGAGTTCCTCATACAGCTTTTCACCTGCTTTCATACCGATCTCAACGGTATTTATATCTTCAGGTGTATAACCATACTTTGGAGCAAGCAGTTTAATCATCACCTCAGCTAGGTCGGGAATTTTTACTACCGGCATCTTTGTAACAAACACTTCCCCCCCCCTTTGATATCAGAACGGATTGTAATACCAATCTTGCAGCTTCTTTTATTGTCATGACAAATCTCGTCATTCTTTTGTCCGTAATAGTAACAGGGCCTCCGCTCTTGATCTGTTTCATAAATAAAGGAACAACAGAACCTCTTGAACCAAGGACATTGCCAAACCTGGTGCTGCTGAAAATGGTATTACTGTCTTGATGCATTGCATTCGCGGCAGTTATCAGCCTCTCACCCATAAGCTTTGAAGTTCCCATGACGTTTGTAGGATTTACCGCCTTGTCACTGCTTGTAAAAAGGAGCTGCTTTACATTACACGCGGTTGCAGATCTTATAACATTCTCAACCCCTATGATATTAGTCTGAACTACATCGAAAGGATTATATTCGGACAGGTATACATGTTTGAAAGCGGCTGAATGGATGATAATATCAATATCTTTCGACAGTTTTTCCAGTTTATCCCTGTCACGTATATCTCCGAGAAAACAGAAGACGTTTCTATTTTTGTATGCCTCCATAAGAAAAAACATCTCTGATTCATTATTATCCATCAATCGAAGTTCATCAGGTTCAAAGGAAACAAGCTGACTAACTATCTCTCTTCCGACAGTCCCGGCCGCACCGGTCAATAGAATTTTTTTGCCTTTGTAGAAATCTTTCATAATCACCTAAATTTTATTATTATAATACATTTGCAAGGATGTTGTCTTTAAGATATCTTTCATTAGAGGAAGTTGATTCCCGTATTTATGTTAGTATAAATTTAATCCTGAAACAGGATATTTCAATCGATTATTATTTTTATTAAGCAATTATTATGGGTAGAAATGCATAAATTAAATAATGACCGTTTACTTTCGCTTGATCTCTTCCGTGGAATAACTATGTTGCTTTTGCTCGCTGAGGGGACGCAGCTTTTTTATTTCCTGAATGTCGCGGTGCCGGAAAATACCATCTTAAGTAAGCTTGGCATGCAGTTATATCACGCTAAATGGCACGGCATGCATTTTTGGGACCTTGTTCAGCCATATTTTACGTTTATTATTGGTGTCGCCATGGCGTTCTCCCTGACAAAGAGACAGGACCGGGGCGATACCTGGTTTGCAATCTTTAAGCACGTCATCTATCGATGTATTATCCTGTTTCTGCTTGGTATAGTGCTGCAGAGTGGATATAGGGGTGAACTGGTTTGGGAACTTTGGAATATATTGACACAGCTGTCTGTCAGTATACTTATAACATTTCTGATTTTCAGGTTCTCTATCTTAACCCAGTTAGTCGTATCTATTATGCTACTTTTTGCCACTGAGCTGTTATACCGCAATTTTTCTATTACCGGATTTGACCAGCCTCTTGTTATTGGACATAATTTTGGTACGTTTGTCGATTTGGCATTAATGGGGAAAACTCATCCTGACGGCTGGGTTGCCATTAATTGCATACCTACAACTGCTCATATGATATGGGGAGTGCTTACGGGAAAGATTCTGATTAATATGAACAGCGCAACTCAGAAAATCAAGATCCTTTGCATAATCAGTTTCGCGGCTCTGATAATTGGTTATGGAATGGACTGGGTTGGTATCAGCCCAATAAATAAAAAAATAAGCACCTCTTCTTTTGTCATAGCTTCTGGCGGCTTTAGTGTGGCATCATTAGCAATTTTGTACTGGCTTGTTGACGTAAGAGGTTATAAAGGATGGGTCAGTTTTTTCGCAATCTTTGGTATGAACCCAATTTTTATTTACGTGTTCAGCAGGACTGTCGGAAGAGGTTACTTGAATGAATTTGTGCCTATATTCACAAAAGGTTTAATGAACCCTTTGGGACTTTCCGAAGGTATTATGAATTTCACTGCCTATTTGACTATACTGGGACTGGAATGGTACTTATGTTACTGGCTTTATAAAAAGAAGATATTTATAAAAATATAAAGATAATATAATATTCTCCTCTACTTGAGTTGAGGGAATATTATCAGTGACATTCTGCAATGGTAATCAATAATCAAAAAATTAAATCCGTCATTGCATTGATTACAGGCATTTTATTTGCCCTCTTCATTTCTGAAGTTATTTTACAGATAATCAACTTTCCCCATCGTCCAGTTAGTGGCTGGTTAAACTGTGAAATTAAAAACCCGGGAGAATGTAACAGTATGGGCTTCAGGGGTCAGGAAATAGCGTATTCAGATGACGATTTCGTTGTGATCTTATTAGGGGATTCTGAGGTTTACGCCCCATCGATTCCTTATAAACAAATACCTGAACGTCGTTTAGAACACTTTTTGCAGAATTATCGGGATAATGTCAAAGTATTTTCAATTGCTGACATGGGTTATGGACATGATCAGCAGTACTTGGCGCTTGAGAAATATTTTGAAAAGTATAGGGCAGATCTGGTAGTTCTGATGTTTACAGCCAGGAATGATATTGAAGACAACATCTTTCCAACATCAGGTTTTAATAATACGATTAAACCGACTTTTTGGCTTGAAAAAGATAAACTTCGCGGTCCTTCTGAGGGATGGATGCAAAAGATAGGTCCATGGAGTAGATTGGCATTGCTATGGAAGTCTTACATTGGAAAAAAAATTGGAAAATTACGTCTTGAAAAATGGCAGAAAGAGATTTTACCACCTCCTTATCAGGGTCTGAGTCACTATGAAGGAGAAGTCGACTATTCCTGGCAGGAGATGTGGGATAGTAATCCGGAAGATGCTTTTAATAGTCTTGAATTTGAAAGGGCAGGCCACGGCGGAACTGAACTTACCCCAAGGAGTGAGTTGCGAATATACGGTATTAATTTAACACGACAACTATTTACAAGGATAAAACAGCGTATTGAAGCTAATCATGGACACTTTATCATTTTTAAAGAGGAAAGGCCCTGGGAAGTTCAATATACGGATAAGGAAGAAGTTTACTATCTAAATGGAAAATATTACAAATTATCGGTGAGACAACATCACGAGAATTTGGAAGATCTCTTTGATGGATTTGAACATTACAGGATTCCTTTGGATATGGATAATTTTGTTGTGAGCTCAAAAGATTATCATTTAAATCAGATTGCGATTGACAGATTAATGAAAGAACTTTCTTTTAGAATAAGTAAAAAAGAATATTTCAAAGAAGAGTAGTCCACTTCTTCATTCTATTCTGAATTGAGCAATTGATAAGTAGCGCGGTTATGAGAAGCAGTCCCAGCGCTTAAGCGAATCCGCAGGGTTGAACATGATATCCTGCAACTTTTTAATCGATGTGATTTAAGAGGATTGTGCCTGTCAGCACTTAATCACCTGACAGGTGAAAGGCATTCAGTCCGGATAAAACGATTATAAATGTATCCAAATCTATTTGTTGCCTGTGCGATATGTGATGCCGTGAATTGCTTAATTTGGAAGCAGGTTAATTATATATTCCTGTAACATCGAATCTATCCTTGATTAAACGCTCAAATGTATCGGTAGGAATTGTTCAGTGGGCTCATACATCTTTTCAATAGAAATGTCATCTCCCTGTTGAAAATATCCAGTGTTTGTTGTTATATTTTATACACCTCCTGAAAATAATGCTTATCGTCAGGTTCTGATTTATTCCGAAAGCGGGTTATATCAAAGCAGCACAGAAAATACTATATGAAAGACGCCAAAAACAAGCTTCCCTCCGCTTTGATTGTACTTCCCGTCTATAATGAGGAGAAGGTGCTGCGCCAAAGCATACAAACGCTTACAGATTTTCTTAGTGATTATGACAGGTATGAATGGAAAATTGTGATTGCTGATAACAACTCTCAGGATAGCACAGGAGATATAGGCCGTAAGCTGGCATCTGAGAATCCTATTGTTAAGTATCTTCATATCCCTCGAAAAGGACGTGGAATAGCCTTGCGGACTGCCTGGGAAGAGACAGGCTGCGATTTTGTAAGTTATATGGATATTGATCTTTCCACCTCATTAGACTCTCTTATACGTGCTGTTGATTTACTGAATGAAGGGGCAGATATTGTTGTGGGAAACAGGCTTGCCAAAGAATCCAAAACAAAAAGATGCTTTAAACGTGAATTCATATCACGCAGTTACAATGTGGTTATAAAGCTGGCCCTTGGGACCCACTTCAGAGATGCTCACTGCGGATTTAAGACAGGACGCCGTGAGGTTGTCCAGAAGATATTGCCTTACATCGATGATAATGAATGGTTTTTTGACACGGAGTTCCTTTTTTACAGTGAAAAACTTGGACATGAGATTGTTGAAATACCGGTGACATGGGTTGAAGACCAGGACACAAAAGCCAAAATATTCAAGGATGCCTATGATGATCTATGCGGACTATACCGATTGAGTTTTCATAATAATTTAAATGCTGTGAAGAAAAGCGTTTGAATTTGCCTGTAACCGGTGTGGCAGGTTGTCCCTGAAATTTGATATTTGTGATGTTGCTTGCAGTTGTATCTTTAAACCTGTAATTATCGAGTGAAATCACTGACAACTTGAAGATGCTCATCATAGCTTATCTTTTATCAACAATACTCATGGTTCTAAACGTTGAACCATTCATGACCATTGGGGTTTTTCTGAGTATCTGTTATCTCCCCGGGTTATGTATGTTCACTTTTGCCAGGAAAGATAAACTCTTATTTGAAGACCTTGTTCTGTCTTTTCCTTCATCAATCGGCATAAGTTGTGTATTAATTTTAGGCCTGCTGTTTCTGGGTGTTAATGTTAAATATATCCCTGTAATAATTCATTTAATTGCCGGTATTGCCGTTGGCATTTGTGTAATTAAAAAAAATAAGGAAAGTGCATTCCCCGTTGTAGAGATTAATAAACATGAATTATTGTTCTGCCTTTCTGCACTTTTGGTAACTCTTTTACTGAGTGTACCGTTTTTTTTAGGGCCTGATCGGGTTACCATAGCCAGTCATGTTTTCCACCATTCTGCAATAGTGACACAAATTATTAACGGTATTTTCCCGCCTGAAAATCCCGGCCTGGGAGGCACCATTATAGGCTATTACTGGGGATTTCATGGTTTGATTGCCGCTCTTTCGATCAAGACAGGCTATCAGCAGGTTCAGATTATTTTCATACTAAACGCCTTGTCGCTATATATAATATTCTGCATTGCCTACAGTTTTGCAAAAGCTTTTGATCTTCCGGAAGTTTACCGGTATCTCCTGCCTCTGGCAGTTATTGGTTTAATGAGGTCGGATGCCGGCCTGTTATTCCTTTATAAATTATTTTCAGGCGCTCTGGTTCCTGTTGAGGAATTAAATGCTTCTCCACTGCACCCTTCTGATATTTTGAAAAGCTGGTTCAATGGTCTTTCATGGCTGGACACCCGCCTGCTCTTTATCAGAAAATTTTATAATGTAACCGGAATGCCCTTGGCGGTTTCGCTCTGTTTTGCTTACCTGCTGCTGTTATTACTAAGCTTAAAAAGAAAATATAATGAAAATAATATTTTAGTAATAGTTACAGGTATTGTAATTTCCGCATGTCTCTTTAACTATCCGCCACTAGCAATATTTTTGTTAATCCATGCTCCGTTATGGGCTGCTTTTATTTATCTCTCAACTCACGGTAACTTCAGGAAAAAAATCAGAGAAGCCTTGAAGATCGCGCTTCCATATGTGATAGCAGTATTGATAGTATCTCCTTATGTGTTCTTTGTTGTAAAAAGTAGAGGCATCAGTTCATCCGGACAAGGTAATATTTTCAGTTTTGATTTCTATGATCAATCTATAAAGAATATGGTTGTGTTTTTAGTTCCGCTTCCTGTAATTATCTCAGGTGCATTGGTAGTACTTAAAAGGTTCTCTTTTTCAAAAGAAACCTTCTTTATCTTAATTGGGACGTTGGTATGTCTTCTATTAACGGTCTTTACAAGATGGCCTTTTAATAATAGTTATAAATTCAACTATGTGCAGACATTTTTTTTTGCTTTTCTTTTTGTATTTGCGTTATCCCGTTGGCTGCCTCTCATTGTTAACCGATGGCTGAAGCGATCAGTTATTGCTGGTATTATTATATTTCTCTCCCTTACACCTGGCATAATTGTAGCTTCATATATTGCTGCCTCTTTTCATACTGACTATAGATATGCTTTTTCAGGGAAGCACTTTATATATGCTCAAGACAGACTGAAGAATGAGGCATATGAATGGATACGGGAAAATACACCCCATGATGCGCTAATCATGCTCAGCTATATGGAGACCCCATGGCCGTGTTGCGGGCTAAACAATAATTATGAAGCAACCGCAATATCTGAAAGGAATCTTTATGTCATAAAAGACACAGACTATACAACTTCAAATCCAGAATATGAAAGACGAGTTATGTTTAGAGAGGAATTATTTGAAAATCCTGAAGACCCTGCGGTTATAGCATTTTTCACATCATTTAATCGCCCAATTTATCTTCTGGTTGAAGAGAATCTGTCAAACCGTTTTTTGGTGGAAGATAGATTTCAGGATTTTCCGGAAGATCCCGGAGAGCCCTTTGTGCTCATGTTTCGTAATGAGAGGCAGAGGGTTTATCTCTTACGGAACAATAAGTTACAGGATAATCTTTCTATGAATGTATACTGAGGGATTGAAATATTGAAGTTCCCCGCAGAAAACCACAGGGAATCCGCTCGCTGTTTATTGTAATATTTTAGGTTGGATCATAAACCCAAAAAAATAACTTTAAGCTGATATAAAACGTATAACAAGGAGTCACACGGCTGGGAAAGGCTAAAGATTAGACAATTAATTTCTTCCTGTAATTTTGTTTTTGAAACCTGAATCAAAATTCAATATTTCAAATATTAATCAATAGTTTTATCATACAATTCACTATAGGGAATTAACTTATTTCTTGTATTCTGTCATTGAAAAGATATTTTTATTCTGCTATGATTCCTACATTCAAAAATAAATAGTTTATTCATTTAGACACTGATGTATTTCTATTATAATTTAATAAAAATGAGTAATGTGAGTATTAAACCTTATTGCTTTATAGAAAACTGTTAGATAGTTTAGGGAATGATAATTGTTAACATCACTAAAATCTAAAGCCTTTTCTTTATTGCCTCCCGCTTCTTTGATTGTTTTAAACATTTTCCTGTTTGGAGCCGCAACAGTTTACCAGGGGAATACTTCAGAGTTCCGTAGTGATTTTATCGAGATATTAAAATTTTACTCACTGCCAATTCTAATATCGCTCTCAATATTGCTGGGAATCGGTATTTTGCTATCAAAGAAATATCTATCCATCTATGTTTCTTTGATATTTGCTTTAGGTGTTGTGTTATGGATACAGGGGAATATTCTGGTCTGGGAATATGGTGTCTTTGACGGAGATAGCATAGAATGGAGTAAATATAGTTGGCAAGGATGGATTGATACCGGTTTATGGATCTTGTTGCTTACTTCAGCATTTATCTTACATAAAAAAATATTTTGTATATCTTCATTTTCTAGTCTGGCACTTATTCTCTTGCAATGCTCATTCTTAATATTTACTTATGTGTCCGCTCCTGAAAAATTAACATCGAATTTCAGTATCGTAGAAGAAAGGGGAGTTCCGGAAGGCCTGTCCAATTATTCGTCATCATTCAATATAGTGCATGTAATTCTTGATAGCTTTCAGACTGACGTTTTTCAGGAAATAGTTAAAGAAAATATGATGGAATCTGATTTCGACGGGTTCATTTTATTCAGAGAAAATATGGGGGTTGCCGACACTACAACCTTATCGCTTCCGGCTATTTTCAGTGGCGAAGCCTATCAAGGCAATATTGAACAAAGTGTATATTACACGAAAGCAACATTTGAAAATGGATTTCAGAATATTCTATTCAATGAAGGGTATGATGTTAACCTTATCCCTGCTATTTTCATGCCAGTCAAAAATTATACAAATTACTACCGGATTCGCCGTTTACATGGCGGGTCAAAGATAGAAAATGATATTGTCGAAGCAGCTACACTCATGGATCTAATACTGTTTCGTCATTTGCCCCATTATCTTAAAAGTAGCGGATATTATAATCGTTGGAGAATACAATATGTTGTTACTATTAATAAGGTAAAGAAGTATAAATTGGGGCAATTTCATTATAAAGAATTCTTTCAGGAATACATTGACAACGTGCAGGTTAATAGTGACCATTCTGCTTATCATTTTATTCATCTGCTTCCTCCTCATGCCCCTTATGTCACTGACGATAATTGCAATTACACCGGAAATATAAGACCAGAAGAGCGAGAGAATTACAAAGTAGAGGCAAAGTGTATTCTTCGTTTATTTGTCCGTTTCATTGAGAAACTCAAATCCCTTGATATATATGATTCTTCTTTGATTGTTCTTCAAGCTGATACCGGTATAGCATTCGGGAACATATTCGACATAGTAACTGTCAAAAAAGATCTATCCTTTGATAAAGATATATTACAATCCATGAGCAAGTCGTTGGCTTTGCTAGCAATTAAGCCTCCAAACAAGAAAGGAATTATGACAGTTTCCGATGCTAAAACAACGCACACCGATATTGCTCCAACTATTATGACAATAGCTGGTTTAAAGCATCAATTCGAAGGGGTTTCTGTTTTTGAAATTGATCCCTCAAAAGACAGGGAACGGCGATATTCCATTATAAGGATCGAAAAAAAATACAAAGTAACAGGAAGTGTTTATGATTATCAAGCGTGGGAAGAGATCAATTATATGCCAATTTTACGAATACCTGCCAAGCCCTATGTGTGGGGCTCAATGATTCAATTCGGCTGGGGGGGTAATTCAAGGCCTTACCATTTAGATGGGTGGGGCGGGGATGAAGATGTATATGTCCCGACTATTGAAAAAAATGCAGTACTAAAAATACCGCTTGATAAAATACCGCAGTCGTCGTCATTGATAAAATTGAAGGCAACTCTAAAGCCTTTTTTATATCCCAAACAAAATGTTAATATATTAATTAATGGCAAGAAAGCTGGGGAATGGGTGGTCACAAATCCAGATTTACAAGAATATTCATTAACCATGCCTTCAGCTTTTTTGGCTGCCTCTGATCTTATGAAAATCACCTTTAATACTCCTCATGGCATTAGTACTGCTGGGAAAAGCTTTCATGGAATTGCTATGCATTCGCTTATCTTATTGGAACTTCCGGTTCCTATCGACAACTCGGAAGGTTCATAAATGACTCTATTCGTATGGTAATTGAATTTAATATACCTGATGTTGCCTCACCATCCAGCATTGGCATTAGCAACAATTAAGGTGTATTAGGGAGAGCCATGCGTTCAATTAAATTCATTCAATAATACAAATGAGGAGGAATATACATGAAAATATTTAGTTTTATTGCTATTACAGCTTTTTTTATGTTGTTGACTACGAGTTCAGCATATGCTTATCTGGATGCTGGGACGGGGAGTATTATTTTGCAGCTACTCCTCGGTGGATTGGCTGGCGCTGCTGTTATTCTGAAACTGTTCTGGCACAAGATCCTTGGAATATTCGGGATTAAGAAAGAAGGCAAAGATGAAACTAGCTCTTAATCTTTTCTGCCCTAAAAAGACTGTTTTCTAACTTATGAACCCAATTCAATTAGAACCGGGCTCCTTTCGCGACAGAACCAGCAGAATATTTTACTCAAATGGCGCTGTTTTTCGATTGTTAGATGAACAGTCGCTGAAAGAATGGGAGTCTCTTTCATCCTCAACATTCTTCAGGGGTTTTATTGCTGAAGGGAAAATTGTTGGTACCGAACGGGTTGAAAGCGATAATTCATTAAATGTAACCGATACTCAAAACTGGAAAGCAGTTCTCAGGCATCAGACCATCCCGTTTATCTCCTACCCCTATGAATGGTCATTTGGAATGCTTAAGGACGCTGCATTGTTGCAGGCCGACTTGTTAAAGGCCGCGCTTAAAGAAGGTATGATTCTGAAGGATTCATCAGCCTTTAATATCCAGTGGAATGGTGCGACTCCTGTCTTTATTGATATAGGCTCCTTCGAGGTGCTGAGAAAAGGCGAACCATGGATAGGATACCGACAGTTCTGTCAGATGTTCCTGTACCCTCTAATGCTCCAGGCATATAAGGATATTAATTTCCAGCCATTATTCCGTGGACAAATCGATGGTTTTGAGCCAGAAGACTTTAATAAATTAATGTCATTTCGTGACCTTTTTCGCAAGGGCGTTCTCTTGCATGTATTTCTGCAGGCCAAGGCACAGATGAAATATGCGGATACCCGTAAGAACGTAAAAAATACCCTGCAATCCGTCGGATTCAGTAAAGAATTAATTAATAACAACGTTAGTAACCTCAGAAAGACAATCAAAAAATTGTCGTGGAAGCGTTCCAGGTCGCAGTGGTCAAATTACATGAATGAACATAGTTATAATGATTCTGACCACGAGTCTAAGAAATCATTTGTCCACGATGTTACTGCTTCCAGACAATGGAACCTGGTTTGGGACCTCGGATGTAACACCGGAACTTTTTCCCGGATTGTCGCTGAAAACTCTCGTTACGTAGTAGCAATGGACACGGACCATCTTGCTATAGAATTCCTGTATCAGGAGCTCAAGAAAGAGGGTAATTCCAAAATCTTGCCTCTGGTTTGCAATGTTGCAGACCCATCTCCAAATCTTGGGTGGAGGGAACTGGAAAGAAAAAATCTTATTTCAAGAGGCAAGCCGGATCTGGTAGTGTGTTTGGCGTTGATCCACCATATTGTTATTAGTTCCAATATCCCTTTGAATGAATTCATTGACTGGCTCGCATCTCTGGAGTCATCACTGATAATTGAGTTTGTGACCAAAGATGATCCCCTTGTAAGAAAACTTCTGCGTAACAAGGATGATCAATATAGAGACTATGAGAAAAATTATTTTGAAAAGTGCCTGTCCGCTTCATTTGAAATAATTCAATCAACAGAATTGAAATCCGGGATGAGGAAATTATACTATGCTAAACCCAAAGAGGCCTATTAACTGATGAAAGGTTTAATAATGTTAACAAATTCAGAGGTGTTCAGATAGAGAAGTACTGTAAGATACTGAATCGGTTTTGGAAGGAATATGGATATATCAATAGATTGATAAAATACCCCCTAACACCTTTTTACCAAAGAGGGGTAGAGAGAATTGAAAATGACCCACTTAATTATGACAAACTCGTAAAAAGTCGTCATACCCGTGGAAACGGGTATCCAGAAAACATATAACTACTTAAAAAGACTGGATTCCCGTCTGCACGGGAATGACAAAAAACTGCTTTTAATGATTTATTACGAGTGCATCAATTATGCGAAGACCATTTAAGTTTAATGTTGTATTTCTTTTAGGGAATATATTTTTAACCCGGGTATTTCGCCACCGGTCAATTCCCTGTAATGAGATAAAAATAGAGGTGTATTATTTGATTCGCCCCAAAAAAAGTAGTATTCAATATCGTATTTCTTCAACTCAATTTCCAAATCTGTATCACTGATCATATCCCTCACCTGCCCATAATACCTGCCATTTAACCAGTATGCCAGACGGAATGTCTTATGCCATGAGTCATGAACAGGAATATGTTCCCTGTTTGAAGCTATATTACCTTTAATATTATATTGCTTCAGGTCAGTACTCATATAATACATATCCTGATCCATAGTACTTTTGCTTGCCTGAAGCACGTGCCTTGAAGGCGTGAAGATAAAAGATGCAATAAAAAATAGAACTAATATGCTCTTACTTAAATTATTTCTAAAATAATCTTTCTGAAATAATTCATTAAGTATATGTCCTCCCATCAGTAATAATAAGATGTTTATAAGCCATAGATATCTCTGCTCCAGATGAAAAAGCACATATCCGCCGGTGAATAAGGCCATGGTAAATAAAGGGTACAGCAGGTCCCCCCGCAAAAGCATTTTGTCTCTCCGCTGTGTAGTGAAAAATAATATATATGCGATAAGGATTGCTATCGATAGTGTAGAAAATGATTCGAATATGAGGAGGCATTCAGCAATATTTTTCAGTATAAGCCTGATGAAATATTTAAAATGGCTCAGTGATTCCAACGGGCTCCATTTGTTCCCCTCAAGGAAGCTTGGATCTTCCCAAACAACAAATGCTGTTTCATTGGGTGGTTCATAAAGACCTTTATAGAATACCGGCACACCAAACTCCAGGCCTTCCCCTGACACTTCAGGCCCAGGTGAGTTGAAATTTGTTTTTCTCATTGTTGAGAATGTGTTATAGCCGTATTTACTGCTTATTGCGCCTATCCAGATACCGCTAATAAGAAAGAATAATATAAAACCGGCAGCTGCGCTTTTTAGGATATTATTCCGTCTTGCAGTGCCTTTGAAATAATGCAGTATATTGATTCCCAGGAAGTGAACTATAAAGAAGGGAAACGCATACGCCTTGCTGAAATAAGCAAGCGCCCCTAAAACGCCGCTTAAAATGCCGTGATAGGTTTTGTTTGAATAGTCAAACCTGAATACGATGCAAAGATAGTAAACAAGGATGCACAAAAGAAGAAAGTCCATCGGTTGAACTACAGAGACCCTTATAATAATAGGGCATAAAGTAATCAGTATTATGCTTCGTATCTTTTCGCTTATTTCAAATCTGTATGATAATATCCAAACACCGATAATGGTTAATATTCCTAAAATCAGATCGAGCGCGTTTATGGTAAATATGTCAGATGCGCCGAGAAGAAGGAATGGAATGAGAAGCCAGGCAAGTAGCGGTCCCCAGTAGCCATTTATAGCGTTATTGAGATCGCCGCTGAGATATTTCTGAGCAAGGCTGAAATATAACATGGTATCAGCGGTTAACCTTGTATGCTGGTTTGTAAAGATCGATATCAATGAATAGAGGATAAGGACAATAATGAGTATTACAAAGCTCGATCCTGACCAGAAAGCTGTGCTATTCTTCTCCATGTTCCTTGATACGTACCCCATTTTATGAAGCAAAGAAAATATT
>JBCKZY010000012.1:0-31999 GCA_038918635.1 Thermodesulfovibrionia bacterium
ATTGAAATATGAATTACCTGCAACTCATTGAAAGATCTGCGTCGATCTGCGTAAATAAGCGGCTAACTGCCGTTTTTAGGATTAACTCTTCTTTATCATCTCTATTGATTCTTTGATCACTTCCCTTACCATGTCGTTTTCATCTATGGCCGCCTCTGTCAGAAATGGCAGGGCATCACTGTCCCCAATTATTCCAAGCGCGTAGATGGCGTCACCCCGGATTGTGGCGTTCGATTTTTTCAAAAGGCCTGCTATGCCGGGTATTGAGGCCTTCACCTTGTCAGGTTCTTCGCTCGTCATCGTCTCAATAAGCGCTATGGTGCCGAGCCTTACTCTTACCCTTTCATCTCCAAGCATATCTCCGATGAGTTTGTAGAGGTTTTCGTCTTTTCTGAAGAGAGCGATGATGTTATCAAGAAACCCCTTCTCCATATAGTCGGTCAGCATCTTCAGCATGTCTAACGTATGATAATTTTGCCACTGCCGCTTGTAACTTCACCGATAATCCGATAAGGAGTACCTGATCTTCTCATGGCGCCGTCGAATTTTTTACGGCCCTTTTCGGGAAGCGCGATAAGAAGGCCTCCTGATGTTTGTGGGTCTGATAAAGCAAGTTTCCAGGCTTCTGACATACCCTTTGGGAATTTGACATGCTTGCTGCAGAAATCAAGGTTTTTTCTCGCTCCTTTCGGCACTATTCCCGCAGAAATAAAATCTATCATCCTTTTCATGAGGGGAATTTCATGACTGGTAATGTTGAAGTTTACCTTGGAGCCTTCTGCCATATTCAGCGCATGTCCGAGCAGGCCGAAACCGGTTACATCGGTTGCGGCGTTTGCGCCCGCCAGTACAGCGGCACGGGAAGAGGTTTTATTCAGTTGAAGCATTGATGCTATAACTTCTTTCAGCCCTGCCTTCCTCATCTTCCCAAGCTTGACAGCGGAGGTCAGTATGCCGGTACCAAGAGGCTTGGTGAGGATGAGAATATCTCCGGCTGAGGCCCCGCCGGCCTTTAAAATGCTGTTTTTTTCGACTGTGCCGGTTACCGCAAACCCAAGCTTGAATTCTTTGTCTTCAATGCTATGTCCTCCAATAAGACATGTTCCAGCTTCCTTGAGTTTATCAACGGCACCCCTCAGGATCTCTTTAATCACAGAAGGAGCGAAGTCGCAGGAATCGAACCCCAGAATAGCGAGGGCAGTAATAGGCTTGCCCCCCATTGCGTAGATATCGCTGACAGAGTTGGCCGCGCAGATTGAGCCAAACGTGTAAGGGTCGTCTACTATAGGGGTGATGACGTCAACGGTTTCGACCAGAAGTATGTCTTTATGACGGTATACTCCCGCGTCATCGCCGGGGCCGACGACGACCCCCCTGTTTCCACATGTATTAAGGCCTTCCAGTATCTCGTGCAGGTCCGCCGGACCCAGTTTAGCCGCTCAGCCGGCTGCCTTAACCTTTTGTGTAAGCCTGACACTTTTCATATCCAATTATAATACGGTCAGTGGAAATAGTAGTCAAGCAGGCGCTGTTTTATCTTTCCCTGCATTCAGCGATATACGAGCAATGCGGTTATGTAAAGGGCAAAAGGTCATTCCCCGATTCATCCTTCGCAGTTTCGAACTTCTCAATTCAACCAAAAACGGAAGCCTGCCTGTCCCGCCTGTCCCGATTCTTCGGGGACTTGTCGGGTAATGACAGAATAAAGAAATAGTAGTACAAATCGCCCAATTTGGGTACTCATAAAACAGGATAGCATGGCTGATCATGACCTTTGATCTTTTATCTTTCCAATATGCGCTACTGGTGCCGGAATGAGGGAATTATACGGGGGAATCTCTTTGACTTTTAGATAGCATTTTCTGTATCTTACATGTCATGATCGACTTGCATACACATACACTTTTCAGTGACGGGGTGCTCCTTCCCTCGGAGCTTATAAGGAGGGCATACATCGCAGGGTACAGGGCTATCGCGATAACAGACCATGTGGACTCATCAAATATTGATTTTGTGATCCCAAGGACCATAGAGTTAATAAATGAGATATCCGAGTTTGCACAGATGGAAGTTGTTGCCGGAGCCGAGATTACCCATGTTCCTCCGAAACTTATCGGAAAGCTGGTAGCACGTGCAAGGGAGCTCGGCGCTAATATAGTACTTGTTCATGGAGAGACTGTAGCTGAGCCTGTGGCGCCGGGAACCAACAGCGCCGCTATAGCTTCCGGAGCGGATATCCTTACACATCCGGGGCTTATTACAAAAGAAGATGCATTAAAGGCCGCTGATGCAGGTGTTGCGCTTGAAATAACGACAAGGAAGGGACATAGTATTACGAATGGTCATGTTTACAGGATGGCGGTGGAGACAGGCGCTGACCTTGTGTTAAGCAGTGACGCGCATTCTCCAGATGATCTGATATCACTTTTCAGGGCCAAGGTGGTCCTTAGAGGCGCCGGAGTCCCGGAAGATACTGTAGATAAGATATTAGCTAATTCACAGAAGATTCTTGATCGGGTAAAATAAAAACAAGCTGTTGTATATTTTTTTATATATTTTCGACCTTTTGCCGTCATTCCCCGATAAATCGGGACAGGCCCGTGAAGCTTGTCCCAGCAGGCAGTAAGCAGGGAACGGGAATCCAGTCTTTCCAGTACGTTACTGGATACCCGCTGGAGTTTATCCCGTACTACGATACGGGGCGGGTATGACATGATGTATGGAACAATGCAGAATGAAGTTGTTCAATAATCTGAATATACGTATCACTTGAGTAGAAGTTCGATATGAATGTGAAAAATAAAGATAAAAGATCAAACCTGCCTGCAATTTTGATTTTTTTGAAAGATGGAGGATATTAATGCCGAAACAGATTAAAAAGAAGGCCGTAAAAAGCCCCGTGGTTAAGGATATAAAAGCAAATATGATACTTGGCCGAATTCAGGACTTTTTTAAGGCGAGGAGAAAGAATTTAATCACCATCGGTTCTTTAGCCGGGGCTGTTATTGTCCTTTATCTTGTTCTCGCTTTTTATAACAATTCCTTGAGACAGGAAGCCTATGCTCTTGAGCTGAAGGGATACAATTATTATTACGGGATCAATATTAACAGTTCCGTGACTGAAGAGGAGAGGTGGCAAAAGGCCCTTGAACTCTTCAAGGAGTCCGTTAAGGTAAGGTCGTCTGCAACTGCACTGTTTTATCTCGGTAACTGTTACTACAAACTTGGCGATTATGGCAATGCTATCAAGGAATACAATGTTTTCACCAAAGAGTTTAAAGGAGAGGATGAAATTCTCCCTGTTGTATATCAAAAACTGGCTTCTGCTTATATTAAGACTGGGCAATCGCAGGAAGTTCTCAGTACCCTTGGGGAACTCGCGCTAATGAGCGGGGGTGTCTTTAAGGATACCGCCCTTGTTCTGGAAGCGAGATACTATAAGAGCATAGGTAATCCCGTGAAGGAACTGGAGAGATATAGAGAACTTGCAAAACAGTTCCCGGAATCATCATTGTTTCTCGAGGCCAGAGCCAGGATAGATATGGAAGAATCCGGTAAAACCGGGGAGAAGAAGGAGGAGGAGGAAGGCAAAGAGGAGACTGGGAAGGGTACCGTTGAACCGGTCAAAAAGTAGCTGTTTGACGGTTTACAGCTTTCTGCTCTTAAGTATAGGTTTAAGCTCCCCGGAAATTCCTTTTGTTTCCTTGTGCCTGTCTACAGGTACAAGTATTGTTTTCCCCGCCACAATAAGTGCTTTTTTGCCCAGGGAGTTAACATCGGTTATCGCCTGTATCTGTGTTCCCAGACTCCGGGCGATCTCCCAGACCGTGTCACCACTCTTCACCTTATAGAGTTCTACATAAAAGAGTTCGCTCTCTTTGGTGTTTGACAGGCCGGCCATGAACATATCTATTGTACCCTCGGGTATCTTTAATCTGTAGCTTGTGACATTTGGCGGAGTGCACCATCGCCTTAATTCAGGGTTAAGCTCTTTTATCACTGATGTCTTTACGCCTGTAAGCTTTGCCGCAACAGCCAGGTCCATGGGCGTTTCAATCTCCACGGTGTCATACCTTAACGGCTCCTGGCGTTCTATTTCATGAAATCCGAAACTCTCCGGCTCTATAGCTATTGATGCGGCGGCGATAAAGGAAGGCACATAGTTTTTTGTCTCCCGGGCTATATATCGGGTCTTCCTGATCCTCCAGTAGCTTGATTTCTTCACCTTCTTTATTGCATGTGATATCCTGCCCTCTCCGGTATTATATGCAGCCAGTGCAAGGTTCCAGTTGTCAAACCTTTCATACAGATTAAGCAAATATTCAGCGGCTGCTCTGGTTGACTTGACAGGATCACGTCTTTCGTCGATCCACCAGTCAATTTTTAATCCAAACGTACGGGCTGTGGCCGGTATGAACTGCCAGGGTCCTGCCGCCCTCTTGGGTGAATACGCATGTGTGTCGAAGCCGCTCTCTATTAAAGGGAGATATGCCAGTTCGATTGGGATACCCTTCTCTGTAAGGATGGCGGCCATCAGATCTATATATCTTCCGGCCCGGCTGAGATGTTTACTAAAAGACTTTTTATTTTTCCCTGAATAATAATCTATTCGGCGTTTTACCGCCTTATTGTATCCGTATGCTTCATAAAGAGTCTCCAAGTCAGGCATCTTAACCTCATCATGCATGAAGAGGCGGAGCGCATAGGGGTCCATGGCCGCGGAGGTGAACAGGATACCAGCAGAGGTATGTTCAAGACGATACATGCCAGAGAAATTCATTGATGGGGCCGGACCGTAATGATTCAGGCTCTCAGGTGCTGCAAGAATTACCGGCACAAAGATTTGAGCAGGCATTTCATATGATGTTATGATGACGCTTTTATCCGTCAATTTATCCAGCGGTTCTGATGCCATGGTGTTACCTGAGATGATCAGCGCCATAAATGTAATTATTAAATATTTTTTCATAGTTGATGGACTCGTAAAAAGTTTTTTTAATGTTGTCATTCCCCGATAAATCCCCGAAGAATCGGGACAGGCCCGAAGTTCTTAATCGGGAATCCAGAATTATCAAGTAGTTGCAACTTCCCTGGATACCCGCTTTCGCGGGTATGACGACTTTTTACGGGTTTGTCATAGTTGTTTTATATACTTAAAAGTATAATTATAAAATTAAGGACCCCAACAATCTTATAGAATAAGAGCTTAAGCGGCAAGCAGAATGCTGCCGATCTTTAGGAGATAATGTCCCGGTAAATCCTGATATCAAATCTGCGTTTTATACTGTCCGCATAGACCCTGATGGCCTGGTTGTTTTTACTTGAGAAGAACGCCTCGGCTAACCGTCCGTTAGAATCTTTAAGTGATTCAATGGTCTTTAACTCTTCTGTTGAGAGTTCGACAGACTCTCTGATTATACGGCTCATCTTGGTGAAGATAATATCGTTTTTGAACTCTTCTTCGAATATCTTGGGTGTCATGCGGTTCAGTTTCAAGGCCTTAACGTAGACATCACTGTTAAAAACGCCGTCTCTCTGAAAATATGGGAGTTTCATGATCTCTTCCTGCAGTTCTCCGTCTTTTACAGTTACACCGGCTTTTACCGCGGCTATCAATATGACTTTTCTGTCGATCAGTGCCTTAAGGACATTTTCTCTTAGATTAAGCTTCTTTATATCTTCTTCATCAGTATAAATTTCTCTTACCCGTTTGTATTCTTTGTCATAGGCTTGCAGAAACTCATCAACGAGTATCTCTTCACCCTCGATTTGGGCAATGACTAACGAAGTGGGGCTTGTATTTGGACCGATGCCCCAGAATACAAAAGATATTGTTATCGCAAAGATAATTGCGATAAGCAGGTAACTGAAGAACTTATGGGTGCGCATTATATGAAGCATTAGATAATATAGCCTAAAGGTATATGAAAGGGCAAGATACGATACGTAAGGTTGAGGCTTAATAAAGGGGTCGAGGATTCCAGGATTCGAGGGTTCAAGTGTTATAAGACAAATAAATTAAGATTAAAGATTAAATCTGCCCGTTGGCCAGCTTCGCCGAAGCCCGTTGCTTTGCCCCGAGACGAGCTAGCAGGCAAAGGTTCGAGGGAACAATTAAAGACAAAATACCAAGAATGTATTTTATTGGATCATGTTATTTATGAATTGTCTCCGTTATCAATGTTTTTCACTTGAACCCTCGAATCCTGGACTCCTAGGACCCTTTTTGAAAAAGGCAATAGTGTTTACACGTTTTGTAAAAGCTATTAGCAGCTATCGCACGTAACTAGTTGATATTACAGCGTTACTACTGGTTTCTTCTGTAAACCTCGTCGAGAATCTTACCGGCACCTTTTGATATTAGGTCCTCCGCAAGTCTGATCCCTATGGATTCAGCCTCTTCAGCCCTTCCTTCCATCGAATTCCTTATTATGGTCTCCCCTGATTCACTCCCTACAAGTCCTTCAATGAAAATTGAAGAGGGATTTATTAATCTTGCGTAGGCTGCTATAGGAACCTGGCAGCCGCCCTCGAGCTTCTTGAGAAAGGCCCTTTCAGCACTAACGCATATAGATGTCTCAAGGTGGTTTAAAAACCTGAGGAGTTTATTGATAAATTCATCGTCTGTCCTGCACTCTATCCCCACTGCACCTTGCGCGATTGCGGGAAGGCTTATATCGACAGGCAGTTTCTGCGTGATTCTGCTGACCATGCCGAGCCTTTTCATGCCGGCGGTAGCTACAATGATCGCATCAAACTGGCCTTCATCGAGCTTCCTGACACGGGTGTCCAGGTTGCCGCGAAGCTGGGAGATCTTCAGGTCAGGCCGGACCTTCAGGAGCTGGCACATACGCCTGAGACTGCTGGTACCGACAGTTGCGCATTCAGGGAGATTATCGAAGTCGGGAATCTTAAATGTGGTCTCCCCGGTGCTGCTTTCCTGAATTTGTGAGACAAACGCGTCTCTCGGGTCTTCCCTTTTGCAGATTGAGACAAGATGCAGCCCTTCAGGCAGGTCTGTTGGAACGTCCTTCATGCTGTGCACCGCAAGGTCGGCCGAGTTGCTTAGGAGCGCCTCTTCAATCTCCTTGACGAAGAGGCCTTTACCACCAACTTTGGCAAGAGGCACGTCCAGTATTTTGTCCCCGGTTGTCTTTATCTTTTTCAGGTCAACCAGAACATCAGGGTTCTCTTTTTCAATTTCAGACTTAATCCAGTTTGCCTGCCAGAGGGCAAGCTTACTGCCCCGGGTGGCGATAATTACCTTTTTACTATTCATCATTTTTATTTATCTCTAGGCCGAACAGCCTTGTTATTGTATCCACCAACTGCTCTTTGTCAGCATCTTCAGACTTGAGGGCGGTGGTTGGAGGATGTATGAGTTTATTTACTATTAAACTGGTCATATGCTCGATAGACCTTATCTTCTCTTCTTCCATCGGGCCCAGCTTTTTAAGGGTCTTTTCAAGCTCTTCCATCCTTATTGCTTCTGCCTTTTTTCTAAGAGCAACAATAGTGGGAACAGCTGACAGGGATTCCTGCCATTTCATAAAAGACTCGACTTCTGAATTCACAATACTCTCAGCTTTATCAGCCTCTCTTCTTCGTTCTTCTTCATTGACATCAATAATGCCCCTGAGGTCATCGATATCGAATCGGTAAACGTTATCAAGTTTGTCAATTTCAGGGTCTATGCTCCTTGGGTCCGAGATATCAATCATATAAACAGGTTTCTGTTTCCGTGCTTTCATCGTAACGCTTATATCTTCTTTTGTCAGGATATGCTTCCGCACATCAACCGCAGAGATTATTATGTCTATATTTTTAAGTTCTTCTTTGTACTCTTCAAACCTGACTGTTCTGCCGTGAAACTCACCGGCAAGTTTCTGAGCCCTCTCGTATGTTCTGTTTGTAACGATAACGTCCTTTACCCCGTTGTTTATCAGGTGCCTTGCCGCGAGTGCCCCCATTTCGCCGGCACCGATGAGCAAAAAGGTTTTTGTGGAAAGGTCCTCAAATATCTTTTTTGCCAGTTCAACTGCGGCATAGCTGATATTTACAGCGCCTTTCCCTATGCCTGTCTCAGTCCTGGTCCTTTTCGCTACGGAGAAGGTCTTTTTCATAAGTTTATTAAGAAGAATGCCCGTACACTTATTCTTCAGTGAAAAATCAAAGGAATCCTTTATCTGGCCGAGTATCTGGGGCTCCCCAAGCACCATGGAGTCCAGCCCTGAGGCAACCCTGAATACATGCCTGATAGCGTCCCTTCCAGAGAGAGTAAAGAGGGCCTTATCAAGATCATCTCTTTGAACTTTATGAAAATCGGCAAGAAAAGCTTTTATACCGTTAATGCCGCTATCAAGGTCCTTGACCCTTGTGTACAATTCAACCCTGTTACAAGTTGAAAGTATAACAGTCTCTGTCGTTAGACCGGATTCCCTGAGAACTTTAACAGCTTTCTCAAGCTTCTCACCGTCAAAAGCGAACTTCTCTCTGATATCAATACTGGCTGTTTTGTGATTGAGACCGATTACTAAAATGTTCATAGTAATGCACGATATAGGACACACGATTCATGTCGGTCGGAGCGACCTGTATAAAGTGGGGTTTTATTCAAAAATATGAATTCCTTTCAGAAGCAGGGTTACACCAAAAAAGGTGAATATAACAACGATAAAGCCGGCTATCGAGAGGATTGCCGCCTTCTTGCCTCTCCAGCCGACAGAGAGTCTGAGGTGCAGTACAAGAGCATAGATAAGCCACGTTATCAGTGACCACACTTCCTTTGGATCCCATCGCCAGTAAGTCCCCCATGCGGTATTAGCCCATATAACTCCAGTAATTATGGCAAGGGTCAAAAGAGGGAACCCAAGCGTAATGAGGTGATAATTTAACTCATCAAGCACCTGCAGGCTCGGAAGTTTCCGGAAGAGCCCCCCAAGGCGTTTTGATTTTAAGTGCCTCTCCTGTATGAGATACATTATGCCTATTCCGCAGGCCATGGCAAAGGCTGCGTCGCCAAGAAAGGCCAATGTAACATGAATGCCAAACCAGGAGCTTTTAAGTAAAGGACTAAGCTCCTTTATCTCCCTTGGGAATACAGATGAGGAGAGCATAAATATAAGGACTATAGGCATAATGAATGAACTGAGCAAACCCAGCTTGTAACGGTATTCATGGAAGAGGAAGAGGACAACTATACACCATGACAGAAAGGATGTTGCTTCATGCAGGTTGGTAACCGGTATATGACCTCCTTCAATATACCTTGCGACAATGTTAGCGGTGTGAAACAGGAACCCGATTATCGCCAGGTAGCGTGTGGCATTTGAAGTGGTTTTTTTACGCCTGAAGAGTTCAATTACCCCGACAATCGCGGAGATGAAGTAGAATGTGAGACCTAATTCAAATAGTATGACATTGACTTCCATTTCCAATATACAGACTCCTTATTATCCACGAATTTGATTTACAGCTTCTGCTTTCTCTGTTATGGTATTCTCAATCGAGCTTTCTTCTGACATATCTGAGAAATTCTCCAATCTCACCTTTCTTTTCTTTCAGGTTTATCCGGAAGAACTTTGTGTCTTTCTTTGGTGCTGGAACCGGAGAGGGCCTCTTCAGATCCGGGTTTATGGAATTAATAACAACGATATCCGCTTTACTGCTCACCTTCAGGGCTGTGGGTTTTATCTCCCCGTCCTCACCTATGATAAATATTACCAGATGAGGATTTAAAAAATCCACAGGACTGTTCCCTTCTATAACAACACCTCTTGTCCCGCTTAACTTCCCCAACGCGATGCCAAGGGCATCGTTCAGGTCCTCAACCGGGCTTCTGACCCATACAACACTTTCGGCTCCGGCATTCATCATTACCGAAGTATCTTTGCCCTCCTTATCCAGTATATCGGCATTATCCACTATCGACGTATATAGCCCTGTTTTTGTGAACTTGATCGCTCCAAACCCCTTAAACTCCTTAAGGAGTATTGAGCAGAGAGTTGTCTTGCCGACACCGCTGTGAGCGCCTGTAACTGACAATATGCAGTGTTTTTCCATGGACATATGATATTTTAACAGATATGCGTTAAGAACGCTGTCGCTTCCATTGTGGTGGATGTGTCAGGAGTAGATTCCTCATTGGGTGAAAAAAGTCTGTCATTCCCCGATAAACCGGGACAGGCTGGCTTGCCCTGAACCGTATGGTACAGGGCTTGTCCAGAATCTTTCTTTAAAGACAGGGGAACGATTCCCGATCCCCGACAAGCGAGGACAGGCTCTGTCGGAATGACAGAATAAAGGAAGGAGTAGTAAAGATCGCCCAATTTGATCCAATAAATTTGATTCTCCAAACGATATATAACAGAAGAGATTTAAGGCATATTGTTCCAATAAGGAGACTCGGAAACTTGAAATATTAGTCGATAAGATGTAATGATATATATATAACAGAATATGTCAAAATCATGTTGTGAACCCTCAAGAGACGCCAGAATCAACCAGTACCAGCTTGAAAGCTGGAAGATTCAGGAGTCTGACCACAAAACCTTCAAGGATCAGGATACACTGTATCGCACGGAGTATCTTGAGAAAGAGAAAGATGGAGTTTTTCTCCTTATAGACCCCCGCTCGCCTAACTGGATAGGTGTAAGCCGTACCGGTTCAGAGATACTGAAGCTCTGTGACGGCAAACATACCCTGGCTGATATAAAGAAGACTTTTGCCGGGAAATACGCGACTGCGAACGGTGGAGCTGAAAAGATCAGCAGGGATGTGTCGGATTTTATTAATGCGGCCGGCACTCTTGAGTTTATCTCTGAAACCCCGTTTGAAAGTTGTGATTATACCGGCCGAAGCCATTCAATCAGGCCGGACAAACTTGATGAACTCTGGATTTACACAACACTTTCTTGCAACCTCAGGTGCAGGCACTGTCTTGTCAGCGCCGGGAAGAAGCTTAAAGATGAGCTGAGTACTGATGAGATAAAGAGGGTTGTTGATGAGGCCATAGAGCTGGGTGTTAAGCGTTTTTATATTACAGGCGGCGAACCCTTTATTAAGGAGGGGATATTTGAGCTTATACGATACATTAAAGTAGAGAAGGAACGGGAGCTTATTGTACTTACAAATGCCACCCTCTTTAATGATGAAAACATAAAGTCCCTTGAGGAGCTGAAGGGTCCGGGACTTATTATTCAGGTCAGCCTTGAGGGTCCAAACGCTGAGATACATGACAAGCTCCGCGGCAAGGGCAGTTTTGACAAAGCGGTTGACGGTATCAAGAGATTGGTCGGTATAGGTATTATCCCTATTGTCTCTACAGCAGTCAGCCAATATAACAAGGACGCAGTAGAGGAGACCTCGAAATTCATTTCAGGACTTGGCGTGAAGGACCACCATATACTCTGGATGCACTCCAGAGGACGGGGCGCGAGTAATATGGATGAGCTTTACGTGCCCCCTGAGAAGGTAACAGAGATAATGAGGGATGTCAGGAATTTATATAAGGAGCAGGATATTATCGTTGATAACGAGGAGTCCCTGAAGGCCCGTGTAAGGTACAAGAGAGGAAGAAAGAACGATCTCTGCAATAATTGCTATGAGAAGATTTGCCTGAACGCGGACGGTCATGTATATCCTTGCGGTTCTCTTAACGGTGACAGTGCGTTTGATGCCGGCTCTGTAAGGGAGAGTTCATTGAAGGATATATGGCTGAAATCAGATGTGATGAGATGCGGCATGGAGAACAGCATCATGGATAAACCGGATTGCGTCTCCTGCTATCTCAGGTTCTTCTGCGGCGGGGGCTGTACGTCCCACAGTTACTATGGAAGTGAGGTGGATACCGGGAAAGGCACGATAAAGGCGCTTGATCCTTACTGCGCCACGTACAAGGCTTTGTATGAAGATATTCTATGGGATCTAGCTTCAGAGGGTGTGAATTCTGCGGTTGTAAGCGGGTATGATACCCCGGTTGTCTATAACGCTATGGATTCGAAGCTTCCCCCGTATTTAAAAAACGCGGTCAAGTCAATAGACGATAAGAACGAGGTGGGTTGTTATCACTGTTCATGCGTTCTATCGGTTGATGTTGAGGACGATGAGAATGTCTGTAAGCCCGAGGTTAAGGGACAGATAACAGAGAGGGTGAAGAAGAAGTTCGGGCAGGTCGCTTACGATCCTGAGACGAATTATTACTGCCCGACGGGTTATGACCCCGGGGACCTGGAGCATATACCTACCGAGGTGCTTGATGTCTCTTATGGGTGCGGCAACCCGGCGGCCCTGGCCGCTATAAGGGAGGGGGAGACGATACTGGACCTCGGTTCAGGTGCCGGTATCGACTGCTTCATAGCGGCAAAAAAAGTTGGCAGGAACGGCAGGGTGATCGGCGTTGACATGACCGACGAAATGATAGAAAAGGCTGCTGACAGCGCCCGGAAGGTTGCGAAGGGGCTTGGATACGATATTGTTGAGTTCAGGAAGGGAAATATAATGGATCTGCCGGCTGATGACAACTCTGTTGATCTCGTAATATCTAATTGTGTAATAAATCTCACCGAGGAGAAGACAAAAGTCCTTGATGATATATACAGGATACTGAAACCCGGGGGAAGGTTTGTTATCTCCGATATTGTTTCAGACAAACCGGTGCCGGGTTATATGAAGAGGGATAAGGAACTCTGGGGCGCCTGCCTGTCCGGCGCGCTTACAGGCAAGAGGTTCGTTGATGTCGCGCTTGACGCCGGGTTCAAAGATGCCAAGCTAACAAGAAACTATCTCTACAAAAAAGTGGAATACATTGATTTCTATTCAATCACATTAAAAGGCTCAAAACCAATTTAAATTCATGAATTTAATGTCTGTCATTCCCCGAAGTATCGGGACAAGCCCTGAACCGTATGGTACAGGGCTTGTCGGGAATCATTCTTAATGACAGGGGAACGATTCCGAATCCCGATGCATCGGGAGAATGACTGAAAAGCTGAGGGTAAGCAGTAAAAATAGACAGGCTATATAGAAACTTTAACCATATAATGAGAGGAATATTATGAGAGTTACCTTAGTCAATTCTCAGGTGCTTGACGGCAATAACGTTGTCCCTCCGCTGGGACTTATGTACATCGCCGCTGTAATTGAGAAGGCCGGCCACACGGTCCAGTGTTATGACGCGGACCCTGAGTATCAGGATACCATTGTCAGCGAAATAAAGGAATTTAAGCCGGATCTGGTTGGTCTGAGCTTTCTGACCGTTGGTTACCAGAAGTCTCTGAACTTCATTAACAAGCTGAGGGCCGAACTGCCTGACGTGATGTACTGTGCCGGCGGGGTGCATACAACGGTCAAGCCGACAGAGACACTCGATGCCTTCGCCCTTGACTTTATTGTAGTTGGCGAAGGAGAGCTCACGATAGTTGAGGTCTGTGAAAAGCTGGATAAGAAAGAGTCCCTGGAGGGTGTCAAAGGGGTAATGTACAGGGATAACGGCAAGATCGTTGACAACGAAAGGCGTGAACTGATCCAGGACCTGGACACCATTCCTTTCCCTGCCCGCCACCTTATAGATATGAAGCCATATTTGAAACCACCCGGGATCATAAGGGGTTACGCCACCGAGAACCAGACTACGATAGTAACAAGCAGGGGCTGTCCATACAGATGTATATACTGCGGCAGTCACAACATATTCGGCAGAAAGACCAGAAGACGCTCGGTAAAGAATGTTGTTGACGAGATCGAACATCTTCACAAAGAATACGGTATTCAGGGCATCTACTACTGCGACGACACCTTTACCCTCAACTCAAACTGGGTCAGGGAGTACTGCGAGGAGTTGATGCGCAGGGACATGGGTATTAAATGGGCCGGCCAGTCAAGGGTCGACCAGACAGATGAAAGCCTGTTAAAGCTGATGAAAGAGTCCGGACTCGTTCAGCTTGACTTTGGTGTCGAGAGCGGCTCTGAGAAGATCCTTAAGGTTTTGGGAAAGGGAGGACACGGTGACAGGACCGACAAGATCAGGGAATCCTTTAAGCTTTGTAAAAAACTCGATATAAGGACTCTCGCGACCTTTATTATCGGCAACCCTGAAGAGACGAGGGAAGACATAGATATGAGCTATCAGGTGGCAAAGGATATCAAGGCGGATTATACGGCTTTTTACTTCCTCACACCGTACCCGGGAACAGATATATATGATACGGCCATAAAAAACGGCTGGCTTGATCCCAACATCCCTTTCTCAGAGATATGGGCCCACAGACAGCCCGAACTCCCCCTTATGGCTATTACGTTTAAGAAGGAAGAGCTGAGGGATATACGCAGGCACCTGCAGAACCAGTTCTTCAGGCGTAATTATCTCAGCGGTACCGGAAACATAAACTTCTACTCCATACTCATGACAATCCTCTTAAGGCATCCCATGGCTTTTGTTCACGCGCTTGGGAAACTGATAAGAACGAGAAGGATTGATTATATTGTCGAGATACTCAACGCTGAGTACTGGAGGATCAAGAAGTACGAAAGCTCCGGATGATATTCCGGAACCACCGGTTTCTGTATTAACCTATAAAAAGCATTTGGCCACAGATAAACGCGGATAAACACCGATAGAATATAAACTTATGCCTTGTTTATATTTCACCGAAATGGTGAAATATGAATTACCTGTAACTCATTGAAAAATCTGCGTTGATCTGTGTAAATCAGCGGCTAACTGCCGTTTTTAGGATTAAAGCAGTGAGCTGAACCGGTTCAGGTGGTGTCTCTCTTCTTCCGCGAGAGCACTGAAGACCTTTTTTGATTTATCGTCACCAGACTCCCGAGCCATCTTTATATAAAGGTCGTAGGCGTTAGTCTCAAGGGAGATAGATAGTTCCAGTATATCCCTGAGTTCTTTTCCGGATGCCCACTTCAGGGCTTCACTCACATTCATGCCGCCTTCCATAACATCTTTATCCGGTTTTTCTCCCATGACAGAGGCCGGGAAATCCATGTCCTCCTGTTTGCCTGTAATCTCAAGATATGTATTCAGCAGTGATGATTTGTGATGCTCTTCTGCGATAGCGAGTTCTCCAAAGAGTTTAATCGCCTCCTTATCTGATAGTAAATCGGTAACGTCAGAATAGAAACGGCGGTTGCCGTCCTCCAGCATCCAGGCCAGTGCGATCAGTTCTTCGGTGCTGACGGCTGAAGAAAAATATGCCATGCCGGCCTCAGGCGGCCCCTCAGCCACCCCCCCGTGCCAGGCGTTAATTCCGCCCTCCATGTTGTATGCTTCCTTAAAACCAGCGTCGTGCAGTATGCTCGCAGCCGCCCGGCTGCGCACGCCCGATCTTCAATAGGCTATCGTAGGTTTAGACGGGTCGAGGCTGTCAAGTCGGTCAGGGAGTTCTCCCACGGGGATGAGCTGAGCGCCCGGCAGGTGCTCTTCCTCATACTCTTGGGGCTGTCGAACATCGACGAGGTTGTACTCTTCCGGGTTTTTGTCCTTCAGAAATTCTTTAACCTGCCCGGCAGACCACGAATCAACAGGCTTGAAATAATTTGTCAGTCCCATAACTGAATTATACATAAAAAAGAGATTAAATTGAACTTGGAAGGGCGGGGATAATTTTAAAAAGATTAGAGGAAAAATAAATATTATTGTTTACAGAAGAAACCATAAACAGAGATGTTACTTTATCCCGATGTATCCTGTAGAATAATCATTGACTTAAATCCATTGCTGTAAGGAGGCGTAATTTGTGGATGAACAAATTGATCGTTTTCTTAAATAGACACAAAGTCGTCACCTTCCTGTTTGGAGGCCTATACTTTCTTCTAACGGTTCTGCTGCATCTGGAGGTGTCAAAGATATCTGTATGGTTTCAAAGTAAACTTTCAACATCAGTCTATAACAATATGCTGGGCATAATCGGCCTTGTGATTATATCTTTTTTTTCGATATATCTTCTGAACAGAACCAGAAAAGAGGATGACAGAAAGTTCAAGATTCTATGTCTTGCCCTAACGATTACTCTGGTCGTGATATCTTTTAACACTCTCCTGTCGATCAATATTGAGTATATACATTTTTTCCAGTACGCGGTACTCGCCATTCCGGTTTTCGCGATGACGCTGAAGTTCGGAGAAACAGTCTTCTGGATAACGCTTCTTGGAGCCCTTGATGAAGCTTACCAGTACTTTATACTTGTTCCTGATTTCGAGTATTTTGATTTTAATGATGTAATCCTTAATCTGATAGGAGGCGGGATAGGAGTTATACTTATACTCACTACCCTGAGCAGGTTACAGCTTCAGGGTCTTTGTTGTAAACGTCCTTCAGAAAAATGGTTTAGATCTAAAGTTATTATCATATCAGTAGTTCTCCTTCTTGGATTACTGATACTTTATTCAGCAGGGTACGTACATTTTTATCCTGTTCCGGATTCTACCGGTGCTTCTATCCTTCTCAGAAGGGAGCCGGCCCCATCCACTTTCTGGAATAGCGTGGCTTGGGGAAAGACTTATCATATACTTCATCCGATTGAAGGGATGGTACTTGCAGGAATCCTGGTCGGGTTTTATTCGTTTATAGATTTCAGAAACAGGAAAAAGATATAATCCTGTTTCAGACGAGATGATTATTGTTTTCCACTGAAAGTCTCCTGAAGAGAGAAACAGAATGCCGAAAAAGATAATTAAATATATATTTCTGCCGGCTTTTTTTACAGTTTTTTTCTTCAATACGCATCTCTTTTCATCAGATATCCATCAAAAAGAACAGCCTTCATACTGCAGTATGCTTCATGTATCAAAAGGAGATGACATTGTAACAAAGCCAAAGCCTTTTCTCGGGATAATAATGAGCCCTGTAACTGGCGAATATTCAGATGATTGCGATAAATTTATTAAAATAACGGGGATTATTGACGAAAGTCCAGCCTCAAAGGCCGGGTTAAAGGAGAACGACATCATAATGTCAATGAACGATAAACCGGTATGTGGTGCTGGTGATGAAATTCTTGCAGGCCTCAGAAAGCTGATTCAGCGACAGAAAGTCAATTCCACTGCGGTAATTAGTGTAATGCGTAATGGACAGAGTCACTCCCTTTCAGCGAAGCTTAAAGAAAGAAGTTATATAAGGCAACCAGAAGCAGAACATGAAAATATTGCTTCCTGTCCGGTCGGCCCCTCTATCTTTGAAGAGGGTTTGATAAAACAGGAAAAACTGTCATTGTTTCATGAAATAAGTTATGAATTGCGTAGTCGTTCTAACCTTCTCCACAATCCTGGATGGCTGAAGGATAATATTGCAAACCCCTATCAACTCGATGAGTTTACGTACATGATTCGTCATCCATTGAATAGCGGGGAGGTTGCCGGAGAAATGTCTGAAGATATTATGACTGTCTCTGAAGATGGCCGGGGGAAGATAGCCGGAGTTATAGATAGATTATCCCATCTCCTTGATATCAGTAATCATGTTTCTGAATGTGAAAGCTTTATATTATCAGATTTGATAAAACTGATTGAAAAAGCGAAAAAAGATATTGATGAGGCCTTAAGTGATTTGAGTTCTGACGAAATATCTCTTATTAGAGAACATGTGTTAAATCCCTGGAAGGATGATAGATGGAATAAGATATTGGATCTGTCCGTTAAGATTAAGCTTAAAAAAATTATACAGTCCATATATCCTTTAGCTTCCTGCCTGACTGAAGAAAACCTTTCGCTTTTAAAAAAGGATATCGAGATTACAGGCAAAGAGAAAGTTGAAGCGAATACCAGGGAAATTGAAGCATCCTTTGGGAAAGTCCTTATAGGAGGACGTGAGTCCAATACTTATAAAGAGGATGCTGCAGTGATTCTTGATCTGGGTGGTAATGATATATACCTTAATAATGCCGGAGCTACACGTAAAGGGATGCCTCTGTCAATTGTTATAGACTGGGATGGGGATGATTTTTACCTCTCAGGGGAGAATTTCTCACAGGGGGCAGGGGTGCTCGGCGGGGGCTTCCTGATTGATCTTGGCGGTAACGATATCTTCAAAGCCATGGACGGGGCACAGGGGACGGGTCTTTATGGTGTTGGATTATTATATAACCGGGGACAAAAAAGCACTTTTATCGCAAAAACCTATTCCCAGGGTGTTGGGCAATTTGGCATTGGCCTGCTATGGAATGCTGAAGAAGGTAATAGCGTTTATCAAAGTTCAGGATATGGGCAGGCGCTGGGCTTTTTTAATGGTGCTGGCATTCTGCTTGACGAAAGCGGAAATGACTACTACTTTCTCGGGGGGAGTATCCCTGATTTCAGAGACCCTGAGCGCTCTACAGTCAGTATGGGGCAGGGTTTTGGTAAAGGTATAATGCCGGATAATAATCTTAACGGAGTATCCGGGGGGATAGGAATCCTTATTGACAGGAGGGGAGACGATATTTATTCAGCTGATTATTTTGCTCAGGGTGCGTCGTATTATTATGGAATTGGAATACTTGATGACAGTTCAGGTAACGACGAATACTTTGCGGGCAGGTATGCCCAGGGTGCCGGCATCCATTCATCTGTCGGAATTTTAATAGACAGGTCTGGAGACGATTCCTATCATGCCTCACACGGTGTTGCTCAGGGAATGGGTCATGACTTCGGGGTGGGATATTTAGAGGATGTGCAGGGTAATGACAGGTATTTCGGCGGTACCCTCACTCAGGGATCTGCTACTTATGGCGGAATAGGAATAATTATAGACAAACAGGGACAGGACATTTACACTGTTAAGGAAAAAAGCCAGGCATTTGCAGATGACGAGGAATGTATGGGGATAATGCTGGATCTGGATAATGATAGCGATGCTCTCAGCAGTCACTCTGATAACCAATCTTTGAGATTGGGGATCAAACATAAAGGGCAATAAGAAGGCAGATGATTCTGGGAAATTGATAGGCATAAAGTGTAACTTCACCTGTAATATGCTGGCTAAAACCCGCTGATAGGCATTGGTGTAAAGGTGAGGATGAATATAACCAGTGAAACCCATCCTATGATTCTTCTCTTTCTGTCGAGCTGAATTTGCGGGTAAACGACTGGAGGGTGCCTGTAGCCTATAATTATCATCAGGAATGCCCATATGAGCCAGCCCGGCCAGAAAAATATCCCAAGTACTACCAGCGCAGGTATGGTGAGTCTCGCTATATTTTTGTGCCTCTCACCAAAGAGTGCGTAGACGATATGACCGCCGTCAAGCTGTCCTATAGGAAGCAGGTTTAGAGAGGTCACCAGGAAACCAATCCAGCCTGCAAATGCTACCGGATGAAGGATTACATCGTATTTTTCAGGATCAATGTTTAGAGTAATCTTGGTAATAATACTAAACAGTATCGAGCTTCCTAGAGATAAACTGCCTTCGATATTCTGTATCTCTTCAATGGGGACAACTTCAGAAAAGCTCAGTCCAATAATAACTGCAACCACCGCTACCAAAAAACCTCCTATCGGGCCCGAGGCTCCGATGTCTATGAGCGCGCGCCTGTCATATATCGGAGGCTTCATCTTGATGATCGCGCCGAAGGTGCCTATTATGGAGGGAGCGGGGATGAAGTAGGGCAGCGTGACCGATACATTATGTCTTCTTGACATGAAGTAATGTGAAAACTCGTGCGTGATAAGGATAAGAAGCAACGTAAGTGAGAATGGCAGCCCCATGTATATTTTGCCGGGAGTCTCCCATGGAATGACACCACTGAGGATTGCGCCGGCAATAAGGGTTGTAAAGAAGGTCAGCACAAAGAGGAGTACGTGAAGTCGGGTAAGTTTATGAGGCATTTCTATATTTTACCACGGCCCAGTGGATAATAAAATAGCTTATGATAGCTGAGATGGAGCCGACGACTATGCTTCCCACCAGAAAAGGTATGATCAGGTGTTTCAGTTCACCCATAAAGACCATAAATGATACATCATTCCAGTTGACAGCCGGGATGATCTTCTCTAAACCTGTCAGCCTGGCCCCTACCCATATGCAGAAAGTGTATATAGGGACTATCGTCCAAGGGTTAGTAATGCACACACCTACAACAGAGACCAGCCTGTTAAGCTTTAGCAGCCACGCCATAAAGAAGACGCCGACCGTGTGAAGCCCTAAAAGTGGGGATATGCCTATGAATACGCCGATTGCAAATGCTATGGCGATACGATGCGGGGTATCTTTTACCCTTAGAACCTCTCTTAATTTATCTCTTATAGCCATCGTAAATATACATGTTTCAGTTGTTGTTCAAATAACAAACAACTGAGCCTCTTACAAAAGTATCGGGAGAATCACTGTTGTTGTCATACCCGCGAAAGCGGGTATCCAGAAGTCTTTTTATGGAATACTGGATTCCCGATAAAGACCTCGGGAATGACGAATAAAGATTATTGTATGAGCCTCAACAAACAACTTTCATCTGAAGTGCTCATACCCCCCGGCCTTGAAACTGGTTCTTCTGCCATCAGGGCTTATTATATATCTGCCTTTCTCAGTGATTCTGCCTATCCTTACGGCATCTTTTCTGGTCCTTGATCGTGCTGTAAACAGAAGAAGGTAATCCTCACCCCCCATAGTTGCAAAATCAAGGGGGTCTTTCCCGAGCCTCCTGCAAGTGTCGAGTAATGATTTTGATAACGGGAGCCTGTTGGTATGAATTTCGGCGCCGACTCCACTTTCATCACATATATGCCCCAGATCCATCAGAAGGCCGTCGCTTATGTCGATCATTGATGTAATGCCCTGAGTCCTTTTTAACGGGACAGGTTCAGGCGTCAGGTGTCTTTTAATCAGTGGAGATAAACTTCTGTAAGGGAGTTCAAGCCCGGATACACGCAGTATATCAGGCGGTTTTCCCGGCGATACCCCCCCGCTCGACTTAAGGGTCATCAGCCCCAATGACGAGTCTCCAAGTGTGCCGTTTACGTAAATGCCGTCACCAGGGCGGGCTCCCCTACGGCTTACAGGTCTTGCCGCCTCCCCTGTGAGTGTACCACTTAGAATTAAATCTTTCCTTGATGAGCAGGTGTCACCTCCCACGACGGTCACTCCGAATTTATCGGCAAGTCCCTTCATCCCCCTGTAGATATCCCTGATAACTCTGGAGTGGTAGTCACCGGGGATACCGATATCAATAAGGAAATATTTTGGCTTCCCCCCCATAGCCAGTATGTCGCTTATATTAACCGCAAGGATCTTGTGACCGAGCTGATAGAACGAAGTATATGACAGGTCAAAATGCACTCCCTCAAGCATCATGTCAGAGGTGAGGAGTGTGGAGTTGGAGGTGCCCCGGACTGCAGCCGCGTCATCACCGATACCAAAAATAATATCCCGGGACTCTTTCCGGCAGAGGGACCTTATTGATTTGATAAGTCTGAATTCACCAACTTCTGAAAGGCGCATAATAAAGGATCAAAACCCAATATCTCTGCCCTACGCTGCCTTGCTACATTATCGGGAATACGGGATGCGTACAGGCAAGTAAGGTAGCCCTGCAGCAGATTGAGCAGGCTAAACTCATAATTACTGCGGGCTGTATTTAATGCTCCGGTTTAAGGTTGATATACTTATTAGTTTTTTCTCTTTCTAGTATTTTTTAGAGCCTTCTTTAATACCTCATCCATCGTTTCAACCATTATAAACTCCATTCCTTTCTTGATATATTTAGGTATGTCAAGAAGGTCCTGCTTGTTCCTTGCCGGTATAAGTACCTTGTGTATCCCTAACCTCTTTGCAGCCAGTGTCTTCTCCTTGAGTCCTCCGATAGGAAGAATTCTGCCCCTGAGGGTAACCTCACCTGTCATGGCTGTGCTCTTGTGGACCGGCTTGCCTGTAAAGGCTGAAGCTATGGCGGTAGCCATCGTTATGCCGGCGGACGGTCCGTCCTTGGGTGTAGCTCCGGCAGGGACGTGTATATGTATGTCGTTCTTTGAGAAGAGCGAGTTGTCTATTCCGATCTTACTGGCGTTGGAACGTATGTAGCTCAGCGCGGCATGCGCGGACTCCTTCATCACATCTCCGAGTTGTCCTGTCAGGGTTATCGAGCCCTTGCCTTTCATTATGGTCGCCTCAATATATATTATGTCCCCTCCGGTCTGTGTCCATGCCAGTCCGGTAGCAACACCAACTTCGTCCTTCTTCATCTCTTCCTCGGGCAGGAATTTTGGAGCTCCGATAAGACCGGGCAGGCTCCTGGCTGATATATGGTAGATCTTTTCTTTGCCCTCTGCTATCTTTCTTGCGATCTTCCTGCAAAGGTTGGCTATCTCACGTTCAAGGTTCCTTACGCCTGCTTCTCTTGTATAGTGGGATATTATCTGAATAACGGCGCTGTCATTGATCTTCAGATTCTTTAAGGTCAGACCGTGCTCACTCAGCTGTTTTGAGATAAGATAGTTTTTTGCTATGCCGAGTTTTTCTTCGGCCGTGTAACCTGATAGCATTATCAGCTCCATCCTGTCCCTTAAGGGAGAAGGGATAGGGTCTATAAGGTTTGCCGTTGTAATGAACATAACACTGCTAAGGTCAAAAGGGACCCCGAGATAGTGATCGGCAAAGGCAAAATTCTGCTCCGGGTCAAGCACCTCGAGCAGGGCTGATGCGGGATCCCCTCTGAAGTCCATGCCTATCTTATCGACTTCATCCAGCATAAAGACCGGATTATTCTTCCCGGCTGTCTTAATACCCTGAATTATCCTGCCGGGCATCGCGCCTACATATGTCCTTCTATGGCCCCTTATCTCGGCCTCATCTCTGACACCGCCTAGTGACATCCTGTAAAACTCTCTTCCGAGAGCTCTTGCTATCGATTTGCCGAGTGAGGTCTTACCTACCCCCGGCGGACCGACAAAGCAGAGAATAGGGCCCTTCATCTTTGCATTCAGTTTTCTCACGCCAAGATACTCAAGCACCCTCTCCTTTACATGTTCAAGGTCATAGTGATCTTCATCAAGAACCTTCTTTGCCTTTTTCAGGTTTATATTGTCCTTCGTTGACTTTGACCATGGTATATCAATAAGCCAGTCAACATACGTTCTTATCGTTCCTGCCTCAGCGCTGTCAGGGTGCATCTTTTCAAGGCGGTTTATCTGTTTCAGGGCTTCTTTCTCTACCTTTTCAGGCATCTTGGCATCGTCTATCTTCTTGCGCAGTTCAAGGATCTCCTCGGTCTTTTCGTCGATCTCGCCGAGTTCCCTCTGGATCGCCTTGAGCTGTTCCCTTAGATAATATTCACGCTGGGTCTTGTCTATCTCACCCTTTACGTCGGACTGAATCTTTTGCTGAACGGTGAGCAGTTCAACCTCCCTGTTTAGAATCTTGCCTATCTTCTTGAGCCTTTTGACCGGGTCTGTCTCCTCAAGGAGCTGCTGTGCCTGATCTGATTTAAGCCCGAGATTAGACGCAACCAGGTCGGCGAGCCTTCCGGGTTCTTCTATGTTTTCAATCAATACAAGGATATCAGGCAGGAAGGATTTTCCAAGCCCGACAGACTTGTCCATCAGCTCTTTTATATTGCGCATCAGGGCTTCTATCTCAACGGTGATTTCTGATGACTCCTGATCAACTATCTTTTCAATATCTCCACTGTAAAACGGCTCTGTCTGCGTGAATTTCAGTATCTTGGCTTTTGCAAGTCCCTGTATCAGGACCTTAAATCTTCCGTCAGGGAGTTTAAGCATCCTCAGGATACTCCCGACTGTTCCTGTCTTGTGGAGGTCTTCTGTTGAAGGCGCTTCTATGTTTACATCCTTTTGTGTGACAAAGAGCACCATCTTGTTGCCAAGCAGGGCCTCATCTACAGCCCTGATTGATATATCCCTTCCCACAAACAGGGGTATGATCATATACGGAAAGATCACAATATCCCTTACGGGAAGGATCGGCAATGAAGTCGGGATCTCAATCTCTCGTTCATCTGTTGTTTCAACGTTGGCCATTATTTCTCCTTTTGTAAGGCTAATATTGTTGATAAAAGGTATTCTCTGAATTCTTCTTTGACAGAAGGGCTCTTAAGTGCGAGTTCTACTGTGGCCTTAAGGTATCCGACCTTGTCACCGGCATCGTATCTCCTGCCGTCAAAAAGGAACCCGTAAATAGGTTTTCTTTTCAGCAGGGCCTTCAGAGCGTCTGTAAGCTGTATCTCCTTGCCCTTTCCGGGAGATGTTGAAGCGATAAAACGGAATATGTCAGGGGTAAGTATGTACCTGCCGATTATTGCAAGATCAGAGGGGGCGGAAGAAGGAGACGGTTTCTCAACCATATCTGAAATCTTGTAGATATTCTTCTTTATCTCCTTCCCGGCAATTACTCCATACCGGTGGATCTCACTCTTTGGTACCCTCTGCAGGGCCAGTATAGTTGCCTGATACTTATTGTATAACCTCATCATACTTCCGAGGAGGTTATCGTCAGGATCAATTATATCGTCGCTAAGGAGCACCGCAAAGGCCTCGTTATTTATAAAGGGTTTCGCGCAAAGTATAGCATGCCCGAGGCCGAGCGGTTTCCCCTGTCTGATATATGCGAACTGGTTCTGAGACAGCTTCTGAATTTCATCAAGCATCTTCTTCTTGCCCTTGCTTTTAAGGTTCTCCTCAAGTTCCCACGCGCTGTCAAAGTGGTCTTCAATAGCCCTTTTTGATTTGCCGGTCACCATCAAAAATTCCTTTATCCCGTATCCTTGCGCCTCTTCAACCGCGTACTGGATCATGGGCTTATCAACTATAGGCAGCATCTCCTTGGGTGATGCTTTTGTAGCCGGTAAAAACCTTGTTCCTAGCCCGGCTGTGGGTAGAACGGCCTTTGTTATTTTTTTTGCCATAGAGTGTTCCTTAGTATTATTCTATAGTATTTGAAAAAATACCGCTATATATTACCACTTTGTTTTAGTTAATGAAAGTGGTGGTATGTTCCGCTTGTAGTCATAGCGAATTGCTGTTATTATTAAAGATCGTGAACTGTTTCTTGTTTAACAAACTATTACTTTAAGGAGGGTTTATATGAGGATCGAACTTGAGGGGAGTCTATTAAAGATGACCCCGGAAACTGACCGTGAAAAGACAGAGCTTAACCAGCTGTGGACGATAGTAATAGGCTGTGTCAGTGATGGCAAGAAACTGGTGCCTGTCGGAGAGTATATCCCCGGGGTTAAGGAGGTTGCGGTCTTTAATATAGAGTAGTATATGGGCTTTTGATGGCAAAAGAGTGTGACTTAAAAAATACAGGACTCAGGGGCGTGAAAGTCGCTGATACCAGGATTGCCGGCTGGTGTGCTCATATAATAGAGGAGAAGTTCGGGCTTGCCCAGAAGAAACCATTGCTTTACAGGCCTTCGGCTGAGTATATAGGCAATTACTGCGGTTTGATGGGCTGTGAATTTAAAAAAGGCAGCAAAGAAGAGTGAAGCTTATTGATGACGGTTACTGCTTTGTATGCGGTCCCAGGAACCCTATAGGTCTCAAACTGGAGTTCCGGTTTGACGGGAAGACCATAACCACCGAATTCATCCCGAAAAAGGAGCATCAGGGATATCTTGATATTGTTCACGGCGGTATCGTCTCAACACTTCTTGATGAGGCGATGGTAAAACTTGCGATCGCAATGGATATGCCTGCGGTGACGGCCCGCATCGATGTACGTCTTAAAAAAGCCCTGGCTGTCGGCGAGAAGGTAAATGTCGAAGCCGGGATAATAAAAGAGACAAGAAAGATTATTGATGCTTACGCAAGGGCTGTGAATGGAGATGATGAGGTGATCGCGGAGGCAAAAGGGAAGCTGGTCAAAGTAAAGACCAAGGTCAAGGTTGAGGTCAAGACCAAGGCTTAATAAAGGGGTCTGCTCTTTCCTTTATGCTGCCATCCCGAACTGTCCTATTGCAATGATACCCTTTGCGACAACCGGTTTCCTGTCTTTGTACATGAATGAGATATGCAGCAGGGGCAGGCCCAGGAATTTGTGTTTTGAAATGTATTCAAAACCGAACCCGTTCCATTTATCTAATGCCGGTTTTGGCGCTCCGCATTTTGGACAGATATAAGCGTCCCGGCTTACCATATTCCCACAGCCCCTGCATGGCTTCAATTCATGTGTCTCATGTGAGTTCATCATAAGATATTATTCACCCTCCCCTTAGTCCCCTCCCATCAAGGGCGGGGATATTTGGTATGCCTTGTGATCTTGCCGTAGGGTGGTTCATTCGATAGGCCCTTATTTAAATCCCAAAAAAGGGGCCGAGGTCTGTAAAGGCGGAAACTTTTATCTTTATTTTTTGATCTGTTCACTTGAATCCTTGAACCCTTTCCGCCCCAGCGGATTCGCTGAGGCGAAGACCCCTTGAACCCTGTCCTTTCAATATTTCCCGCTAAAGTAATCATCGAGAATCCTCCTGTGGTCAAAGGCTATATCATCGGGAAGGGATTCCCTTGTAAAGACAACAGCCTCCTTTGCGTCGTCTCCTGCCTTTGGTTTACCGGTTGCGGTGGCAATGAATATCGTTGAGACCGTGTGGTGCCTGGGGTCCCTGGACGGGTCCGAGTATGTGTGGAACTGCCTTAGGAGGTTTATATCGAGACCGGTCTCCTCCTTTGCCTCCCTGCGCGCGCAGTCTTCAAGCGACTCGCCGTAATCAACGAATCCGCCTGGAATTGCCCATCCATGAGGAGGGTTTTTCCGTTTAATGAGTATTATGCCGCTGTTGATTTCAATTATTATATCTACAGTAATTAAAGGATAGCGTGGTGTGGAATTCATTCATTCTTTCTCTTCAGAGGCTGGCTCAGGCCTAAGATCCACTTCTCTTTCAGGAGAGATGGTGGAGATGGCGTGTTTGTAGATCAGTTGCTGAACGTTCTGCTTAAGTATGATAACGAAGTTATCAAACCCCTTTATTACACCCTTAAGGCGTGCCCCGTTAATAAGGAAGAGGGTGACGGGAATCTTCTCCTTCCTCAGATAATTAATATAGGAATCCTGAAGATCGGTTCTTTTGATGGTCATAAGTATACCTCCCGGTGGACCGCGGTTATTAGAGCATCCTGTAAAAGTCTTTATTTGTCATTCCCCTACAAGGCCCCGTAAAATTAATGGCATGGGTCCCCGACAAGTCGGGATCTTCGCTTCGCTACGACAGGCTTCGCTGGTATGACGGCAAAAGTGATTTGTTAGCGATTATATAATAGAGTCTTAACATTAAGGTTAAATAATTTTTCTTATTATTGCAATACTGTTTAAGACTTTCTTGAAGACACTCTCTGCATCCATGATCCCGGTTACATCCACCCAGTTCACATCCGGCTCCTTTCTGAACCATGTGAGCTGTCTCTTCGCGTAATTTCTTGTACGTTTCTTGAGCAGATTGACCGCCTCATCAATCGTAATTTCACCATCCATATATCTCTTCATCTCTTTATATCCAAGGGCCTGAAGAGGAGTTCTGTCAGGTTTCATCTCCATTAACTTTTCAGTCTCACTTATAAGGCCTTCCACTATCATCCTGTCGACCCGTTTATCAATAAGCTCGTACAGCTCCTTCCTATCTCTTGTCAGGCCTATCTTTATGAAATTATATGATAAAATTTCTGTAGATGAATGCTGAAAATCTGAAATGGTCTTCTCCTCAATAATTGCAACTTCAAGCGCCCTTATAGTTCTTCTCAGATCATTAGGTTCAATCTTTATCGCGGCCTCGGGGTCAACTTGCTGGAGATATTTATAAAGATAGCCTTTTCCCTTCCTCGCTTCTTCATCCTTCAGCTTTTCTCTGAGAACCCGGTCAGCCGAAGGACCCTTAAATAATCCACCAGTTAATGTTCTTATATAAAGTCCTGTTCCTCCGACGATAAGCGGGACCTTGTCCCTGTCGTGCAGGTCATCGATGATCCTTACAGCTTCCTTTCTAAAAAGGCCCGCGCTGAAAGATTCGTTAGGAGATAGAATATCAATCAGATGGTGGGGCACTTCTCTTAGTTGATCTTTGGAGGGTTTGGCGGTCCCGATGTCCATGTGACGGTATATCTGCATGGAGTCCGCGCTTATTATCTCGGTCCCAAGGGCTTTTGCAAGGAGGATAGAGGCGCCTGTCTTCCCGACACCTGTTGGGCCGAGGATGATGATGACTTTATTCATAATTGCTCCGATTATATCATTTTATGTGTCTATGCATCTTGTAATTCCCAGGCAATATTTTCACTTGCGAAGTGCAAGTATCCAAATCCACACTTGCTGTCATTCCCCGATAAATCGGGACAGGCCCGTAATCTTTTGAACGGGAATCCATGTCTTTGGCTGTCATTCCCCGATTCATCCTTCGCAGTTTCATCCTTCGCAATGCTATGGAGAGCGGAGCTACGGAGAATGGATAAACCCCCGAAGAATCGGGACAGGCCGGCTTGACTGGAATCGTTTATTTCCCCACTTTGACAAAGGGGGGTAAAGGGGGATTTTATAATATTTCCCACTCTCCCGCTTCCGCCAGTAGTCATTCCCGACCGTGCCTGTCCCGTTTTCCGGGAATCGGGAATCCAGACTTCCCTTTCAGTCTTTAAGGCTCTGTGTCTTTGTTATGCCAAGTCAGGACAAAGGGCTCAGGCAATCTCTGCATTGGACAGGGCAGTTGAGGTAAACCCGGGCTATGAACCCGCCATTGTCAACCGGAAGATGATTGCGGGACTTACGGCTGATGAAAAAATTCCGGACGGTCCTGTAGAGATTATTGATTACAGCAAGGATTACGCTGCAAAAAAAGAAATCGTATATAGCTGAAGTAATCGATTCAATCAGGAGAAAATGAAATGGCAGTTACAGTAACCGCCAACAGGTGCTATAATTAGACCATCTAACAATACCAGTAAGGAGGTTCTTTATGGGCACCAAATTTTCCGAAGATATTATCTCGCTCAGCGATCTGAAAGTAAATCCCGGCAAAGTAGTCTCTCATGTAAATGAGACTCACAGACCGGTATTGCTGACAAGCAGGGGGCGGGGGGTTGCCGTAGTACAGTCACTTAATGATTATGAGAATGAAGCCGAGAAGCGTGCCTTTATGCAGGATGTTGTGGAGGGATTAATGGATATTGAAGAAGGCAGGGAACTTGGCCTAAAAAATGTAAAGAAACGTCTCGGTTTAAAATAGGATGTCGGCCAGGGTTACGATCTCATTCGCTTTATCCGCTGTTACTGATCTGGAGCACATTTAGGCGTATTACAATAGCGAAGGTGTGCCTGATGCCGGGAAACGGCTTGCAGGCGAAATTATTATACAGATAGAACGGCTTGCTGATCATCCTTTGAGCGGCCGCATTGTCCCTGAATTCAATGTCGAACATTTACGGGAAATAATTCATCCTCCTTTCAGAATCGTTTACAGATATGACAAAAAGAGAGTGCATATTGTCCGCATCTGGAGAAGTGAAAGACAATTGAAAATGCCATGACTTTCAGAATGTATTTGGATAGTGTCATGTCTCATATATAACTATACATAATTCTGTCATTCCCGCTTGCTCTGTACCATACTGCAATTCGAACTTTAGGATCTTGATTCTATGAACTTAGAAATCTCACACCAGAGGTGTTTGTTGGAGGAAAAAACGATAAGATGAACTTCAAAGAAATGGTTTCAAAACTTGATGAGGCAGTGGATCGGTTCTCACACCTGAGGGAAAGTTAACCTGTTCAATTGATGACTGGATGCTCGGCAATGAATTCTTTTTATCATTGCCGTTGGACACTGATCCTGACGTAGTCTTTGAAATACTCGGCAATTCCCGTTTCAGTGGAAACCCTCCCACGCTCTCTATTGACAAACAATATAGCGCTTATGAAATAACCATGCAGTCCGGAAACGGAGCAGGCTGGGGCCTGTATGGTGAAAACCATATCGACGATAAGATTAGAGAAGCTATCGATACCAATATTGAAATGTACGAATTCGTCATGGAGGAATATCTGACAGCCGGGAATTTGGGAGAATTCCTGACAATTGCTTACAATGTGTATGAGGCATTTTGAAATTTTTTCCCCGCAGCAAAGCTGAGATGTAGTAAAATCGGGACCGCTTCGGAATGGAGGCGAAAAATAGTGCTATGGCTTCCCGTATTATTAAAGACAGGAAAGGAAGGCGATTCCGGACATTCATCCTTCGTAGTTACTTCCTCTTGAACATCTTATTAAGCTCATCCAGAGATAACAGGATCTTCGTCGGTCTGCCGTGAGGGCACTTTTCGGGTTCGTCGGCCCTGTCAAGATCGGACATGAGCCTTGTCAATTCTTCGTCATTCAGGGGTTCACTGCCCCTTATCGACCTGTGGCAAGCAAGCCGTGCCGCGATATTTCGCAGAAGGTTCTCTTTTCCAAGTTCACTCTTAATGCCGGATGTTTCTTCTTCGATAATGCCCGATGCTACATCCATGATCAGCCCCTTGATGTCCGTCCTGTGAAGTTCCCCGGGAAGAGCCCTTATGACAACGTTGTTGGCGCCGAAATCATCTATATTAAGCCCGAGTTCATTCAGAAAATCCCTGTGTTTTATCACGATATTGTATTCCTGCACCGGAAGTTCTACCCTGATAGGCAGGAAGAGGGGTTCCGGGTCGATGGATGATTTTCCAAGGAACCTTTCGTACAGTACTCTCTCGTGAGCGGCATGCTGGTCAATTATTAAGAGGCCTTCATCTGTAACAGTCGCAAAGAAAGAACTACCCAAGTGAAAAAATCGGAAGACTGAAGGGGCAAGCCCGGAAGAGAATATGTCTGTCTGTGTTTCGTTGAACGGGTTTGTAGCGGATTCACGGACCAGGGCGTGATCGGACATTTTGTAATCATACGCCTGTGCCATCTTATCTGCCAACGGCATTGCCGGTGAGCCCGTATGGCTGACAGTCTTTAAGTCCTCTGAGTCAAGAGACGCGTAAATTGCGGATTCAACAAGGCGGTGTATCTCATCGGGTTTTTCAAACCTGACCTCGCGCTTTGCTGGATGTACGTTAACATCAACCTTCTGAGGGTCGATATCGAGGAAGAGGAAGTAGGCCGGGTGCCTTTCCTTCGGGATCAGTCCCTTATACACGTTGTAAACAGCATGGCTGACTGTCGGGTTCTTCACCGGACGCATGTTAATGAATATGAACTGGTGGTTCCTTGCCGACCGGGTGAAACCCGTGAAGGATGAAAAACCGTATAGCCTGATCCCGGTTCCATTGCCTTTTATCTCAAAGAATTCGTCGGTGAACTCTTTGCCGTAGAGGCTGGTAAATCTGTCTTTCAGGGAACTTGAGACTGGAACATTCAGCACCTCGTTCCGGTTGTGTCTAAGCGAGAATGATATTGAGGGGTACGCGAAGGCTTTCTGAATAACAGTCTCTATTATATGGTAAAGTTCGGTCGCAGTTCTCTTTAGAAACTTCCTTCTCGCCGGGGTGTTGTAGAACAGGTCCTCTGTCTCAACTGTAGTGCCCGCGACCGGAGGCGCGTCCTTAATCTCGTTTTTTCTGCCGGGGATGACCTCTATCCTTGTCCCGGTTTCCGCTCCTGACTGGGCTGTCGTCAAGGTGATTTTTGCTACTGAGGCTATCGCTGAAAGGGCCTCCCCTCTGAAGCCGAGGGTGGATAAATTGAATAGGTCGTCTTCAGAGTTTATCTTGCTTGTCGCGTGCCTCTTAAAGCAGAGCAGGGCATCGGCCCTCTCCATGCCTGTACCGTTATCAGAGACTTTTATGAACTTCTTGCCGCCGTCAAGTATTTCGATATCTATCCGGGTCGCGCCCGCGTCAATTGAGTTGTCTGTCAGTTCTCTGACAATAGAGGCAGGCCGTTCTATCACTTCACCGGCGGCTATCTTGTTAATCAGGGAGTCAGAAAGTATGGATATGTTGGACATAGTTAGGTTATTAGATAATTAGACAGGATATACAGGATGAACATGATAAGTAATTATACAATGATGTGCTCGTAAAAAGTCGTCATACCCGCCCCTATCGTAGTACT
>JBCKZY010000013.1:0-25874 GCA_038918635.1 Thermodesulfovibrionia bacterium
GCCGAGTACCTGGAACGATTCAGATAAGTCATTTTTTTTCTATTGGATGACAGTGTTGTCAGCTCATCTCTCAGGAGGAAAATTTTCAAGAGTTTTCGCAACGGCTTTATTTATATTCTCTGTCCGTTTCTCAGGAGACAGATCAGGGTCGACTATTCCGGTTGCTGTTCCGCGCCAGATGAGTTCTTTATTATTGGCATCAATAAAATCGAGGATTAATGTCCCTTCTTCGTATTGATATACATCGATACCGCCTCTACCCCAATGCCAACCATATCTGCCGGGTGAATATCCCCAGTCAGTAATAGTAGTTCTTAACTGTTTATCGCCGTGTATTGCAATTAAGAAATCAGGGTATTCATATACCAGTGATATGCCCTTGGACTTCAGCTCTCTCTTGACAGCGGTCTTGACGCGTTTTAATGTCAGGCCGTGTTTTTTTGCCCTTTTTGGATCAGGCATCCAGTTGAAGGTCTTCAGGTTTGTGAAATTAACATCCGGATCATAGTCATAATTAACACTTACTGTGGCACAGCTTGCAGTAAAAACTAAAAGAAGCAACAAAAGAATAATATGATTTAAACGCATACCCCCTCCTTTATATAAATATATTTTATGTGATTAAAATATTATATTATTAAACTGCTTATAGATATAATTATAACATGCTGATAAAATCAGATATTCTTTGAAATGGATATTGTACTAATTATGAGAAAGGACGAATTATATGAATTATGAAGTCAAGAAAGAAACAATGGAGAATGAATTTAAGATCTGTCCATCATGTGGATATAAAGATGGATTTCACTCCATGTTCAGGAAGGAAGATAACAAAACCAGGTGGTTTTTTATCTGTCCTTCCTGTCACAGCGTTTTTGATATAGGTTTTACTGTTTAGCCGAACAGTTATCCCGAACCTATATTACATCCATATAAGTGCTTTAATGGCGTCAGGAGCCTGTGCTCTATTCGTCTTCAGCAGGGGTAACAACTGCCATAACAACCAGCCGCTCGTCTGTCGCCCTGAAGCCGTGAGACACCATAGGGTCACACAGGACGCAGGACTTCTCCGAGACCTCCATCTCTTCATCTCCGACGGTAAAGATCCCCATGCCCTCAACGCAGTACATCATGAGCCTCATAGGGGCCTTATGGGGTTCCAGTTTCTGTCCGGGTTCAAGACACATAAGCGCGACCCGCATCTCCGGCTTGTCTGAGAGCATCTCTCTTGATATTTTATCGGGCTTGAAGTTGATCAGTTTCTTCAGATCGAGTATCTCCATTTTTTTCTCCTTATTATTTACTTCGTTTTAACCACAGAGCCGTGTACCGTCTGGTACATGGCAGAGCACACAGAGAAAAATATTAATAATAAAAATATTAAGAGGAATATTATCCCCACTCTGTGTCCTCCTGAATTATTAACTGTTTTACCCGATTTTATATCTATATTCTGCAATTAATCAGAAAGTCAACTCACTTGTTCGTTGCTATTACATAGGTTAATATTTGAGCTTCAAATATTTTATTCATTTAAAGAAATTCTTTTTGAGCACACAGAGCCTTTCTCTGTGACCTCTGTGGTTCCGTAATCCTCTTTTTTATGCAGCTTTTGACATAACCCATGATAGAATATGGTGGTTTCAGATGGCTACTCTTCAAATGTTATGGCTTCGGTTGGGCATACATTGGCGGCATCCTCGCAGTCACAGGTGTTGCACTTGTCTTCACCTATAACATATGCCTTTTCGTCGTCGCGCAGTTCAAAGACTTCCGGGCATATCTCAACGCATGAGCCGCAGCCGATACAGAGATCATAATCAACTACAGGAGTCTTCATGATGAACCTCCTATTATTGGTTGTTTATATTTCTTATTTTAGATGAATAATCAGTCTTCTGCCATGATTTATATCATAATCCGGGAGAATATTAAGGATTTATTGTGACAGCGTTTATTATGATGATTTCTGAATGCCTGATAGTACACAGCCCGCGCATATATCCCGGAACTTTCTACCTTTACAGAGCCCTGATATACCCTGGTGGCAGAGGGCGAAGTCGTACTTCAGTGGGTCTCGCGGGGAGAGTTTCTCAAGGGATTCGGTTATCTCTTTGGCGGTCTTCCAGCCGGTGTCTGACCTGTTTGTGAGGCCGAGGCATCTTGATATCTTCGTTATGTGGGTATCAAGAGGAATGATAAGCCTGGATGGCGGTATCTCCTTCCAGAGACCCAGATCAATGTCTCTTCTCCTGACCATCCACCTTAGGAAAAGATTCATGCGCTTGCAGGCGCTTCCCTTTGCCGGTGAAGGCAGAAAGTGCAGAAGACCGCGGGGCCTTATATCCCTGCCGTAGACGCTTGAGGTATCAAGACTCATAAATTCCTCGACAAATCCCTTTATCGCTTCTCCGGTGTCCTTATCTTTAGGGGAAAACCTGTCATAGAAGAGGTTGCTGAGTGAGCCCCACTTTTTCAGGATTGAGCCTGTCATATATAAGAAGCATAGGATGTCCTCTTCTCTGTTAAACCTGTAACTTATTCCGCTGAAGAGCCTGCCGTGTTTGCCGGGATCAAAATTTCTGAAAAATCTGGCTGGATGCATTCCTGCCGGTTCAAGTATCTTCTCAATTACCGGCATGAAGAGAGTCACTCTGCCGTATGAAAGACAGGATGCGATGAAGCCCGCGACCTCGGCATCCTCGGGTACGGGATATTTGTGTGGGAATGCAATGGGGTCATGACGGAGCCTTTTGCTGAAGTCGTATCCCCTGTAAAATTCCTCAAGGGTCTTCTTTAGATAAAGCATGGTTAATAGTAGCATATGAGAACGGTCTTCATCGTGTTTGACAAAACAGAAGTTATTACTTAACTTATGAAGAGATTACAAGTATAGGTTTGTCTAGTAAGTATTTGTCATCCTCCGGCTTGCCCTGTACCATACGGTTCAGGGCTTGCCTGTCGTAGCTGTGCGGAGATCCCGATTTATCGGGGACCGGGGGATCCAGACGTCGTCTCCGTCTACGAAATTCGAGGACAGGTTTACCCGCCAAAGGCGGCCAGGGCTCCGGCGGGGAACCAGAGAAATTAATAAAAACACTGGATTCCCGATTAAGACACTCGGGCCTGTCCCGGCTTGTCGGGGAATGACGAATAAAGACTTTTGCAAGAGGCTTGTGTAATATACGTTAGATAACAGGGGGTTTTGAAGCGAGGGCGCATAGAGCATAGCGCAAAGCGCAAAGAGCAGAGGACAAAGGCGCAAAGGGGCAAAAAAGTCGGTTCACCGTTTACCGTTCAGACATCCGGTACACAGGATAAAAAAACAGGATTTCGATGCACTGATTTAATTAAAATACTTCCTTAATTTTGATTTTTAATTTTTGATCTAAATACAAGGGGGCATTAAAGATGAATAACGCGAAGATAAGACTGGTCGGGGGTATGCAGTTTGCCGGCAAAGGGGACTCCGGGCATGAGGTGGTAATGGATGCCCCTGCTTCTGTCGGAGGAGAAGATAAAGGCTCGAGGCCGATAGAACTCCTACTCATATCATTTGGAGGGTGCAGTGGGATGGACGTCATCTCTATACTTAGAAAAAAGAAGCAGGATGTGACAGATCTTGAGATTAATGTGCAGGGGGAGCAGGCCGATAACCATCCACACAAGTACACCTCGATCCATATAGAGTATATGATAAAGGGACGCGATATATCCGAAGAAGCTGTCAAGAGGTCAATAGAACTGTCTCTTGATAAGTACTGTGCTGTAGGTGCGACTCTCGGAGCGAGCGCGGAGATAACTCATTCATACAGTATTATTAATGAGTGACATGTCTTTACGGTACCCGCAATGCCGTAATGAACGGTAAATTGTTAGAGACCCTTTTTACTGTCATACCCGCCCCGTATCGTAGTACGGGATAAACTCCGGCGGGGTATCCAGAAGTCTTTTATTTTAACGAATACTGGATTCCCGATAAAGACCCTCGGGAATGACGAATAAAGACTTTTGTAAAAGGCTAGTTATGCAATTATTAAGATATATTCAGAAATCGGCAGCAACACTGGGCCCTGTAGGTTTTATCCCCTACGCGCCCGGGACGTTCGGGACCGCGGTCGCCTTCCTGTTGGTACTTATATTCAAACCCGGTGATATGGTGCTCTTTATGGTACTTTTGCCATCAATCCTGCTCGGGGCGCTGGCTTGTGACAGAGCTGAGAAGATTCTGGGAAAAGACAGCGGACAGATAGTATTAGACGAGTTTTGCGGGTATCTGCTTTCTGTCATGTTTTTGCCGAGAAATGCGCTCATTTATCTTTCGGCGTTTATTCTCTTCAGAATCTTTGATATTATAAAGCCGCCGCCTATAAAGAGACTCGAAAAACTGTTCCCGGGTGGTGCTGGGGTTATGGCTGACGATTTAATGGCTGCGGTATATACGAATATCTGTCTTCAGGTATGGTTGAGGTTATTATAAGCTCTAATTCTAAAAGGGTCCGAGGATTCAAGGGTTCAAGGATTCAAGTGAAAAGACTTGATAACAGATAGTAAATGAACAAACCTTATAATAAAACAAATCTTTGATCCTTGAGCTGTTATCGTTAATTTATTCACTCGAACCCTCGAATCCTTGACCCCTTGAATCCTTTATTATGAGATATTAATTATGACCTTTCTGTGTTATGCTATAAAAACGTAAAATCACCTTAATATAATAAGTAAATAAGACAAATACTTTGAGGTCTTTTATAGCGATTGAACTGCCCCTTACGATCAGATCTGCTCTTGCGGAATTACAGCAGGAGCTTAAGAGGTGTAACGCCGATATAAGGTGGGTAAAGCCCGACAACATTCACCTGACACTGAAGTTTCTCGGTGAAGTAAAAGAGGACAGGATTGACGGAATTGTCGAGGGTATCAGGGATGTCTGTGGCAGGGCTGGCCAGTTAAGGCTTGAAGTGAGAGGCCTGGGTGCCTTCCCGAACAGACGGTCCCCAAGAGTCCTCTGGGTTGATATCCTTGGTGACGGGTTGCTGGCCGGACTTCAAAGGGATATTGAAGAAGCTATGACACTTGCAGGGTTTAAGGCGGAGAAGAGAGGTTATACCCCTCACCTTACCATCGGGAGGTTCAGGTCCTTAAGGGAGAAAGACCATCTATTTGAAAGAATCGGTCAACTTAGTGATAACAGTATCGGGTTTATGGATGTTAAGTCGGTTGCCCTGATGAGGAGTGACCTGAGTCCTGCCGGGGCAAAGTATACAAGGATTGCTGAGTTGCCGCTAAGAGGGTAATTTTAACGCAGGTACGGAAAGATGATACACTCGTAAAAAGTCATAGGATGGCTAAGTAAAAATTTCGATATACAAGGCGTAGTCTGTTTTTAAGACCGAGACAATACATATAGTATGTCGAGGATTTCAAAATGCGCTGCAACGCAGTAGATCGGACTTTTTACGACGCCATCAAAGATAGTTAATTATTTTAGGAGGATACTGAATGTCAGACAAGGATCGCTTAAAGGCGCTTGACGCGGCTATCTCAAAGATTGAAAAGCAGTTCGGCAGAGGTTCGATTATGCGGCTTGGTTCTGAAGGCGCCGCAGACATCTCTGTCATCCCTTCCGGGTCAATCACCCTTGATATAGCTCTCGGCGTGGGAGGTTTTCCAAGGGGGAGGGTCATCGAGATTTACGGCCCTGAGTCATCCGGGAAGACAACCCTTGCCCTGAATGCCGTTGCCCAGGCTCAGAAGGGGGGTGGATCGGCCGCTTTTATAGATGCTGAACATGCGCTTGATGTCTCGTATGCCGAAAAACTTGGCGTAAATACAGCCGATCTTCTGATAAGCCAGCCCGATACAGGCGAACAGGCTCTTGAAGTTACTGAAACTCTGGTGAGGAGCGGTGCCCTTGATATAGTGGTAATCGATTCCGTTGCCGCCCTTGTTCCGCGTGCCGAGATCGAGGGCGAGATGGGTGCCAGCCTGCCCGGATTACAGGCAAGGCTTATGAGTCAGGCGCTCAGGAAACTTACCGCCGCGATCTCAAAGAGCCAGACGACCGTTATATTTATTAACCAGATCAGGATGAAGATCGGTGTTATGTTCGGTAACCCCGAGACAACCTCCGGCGGCAACGCGCTGAAGTTCTACGCTACTATAAGACTTGATATAAGGAGGATCGAGAATATCAAGTCCGGCCAGGAGTCTGTAGGTAACAGGGTCAGGGTAAAGGTGCTCAAGAACAAGGTTGCCCCTCCATTCAGGCAGGCGGAGTTTGACATATTCTTTAACGAGGGGATCTCCCGGGTTGGGGAGCTGGTTGATCTTGGCGTAATGAAGGAGATAATAGATAAGTCCGGGTCCTGGTATTCCTATGGCGGTAATCGAATAGGTCAGGGCCGGGAGAATGTAAAACAATACCTCAAGGGCAACCCCGAAACAGCACTGGAGATTGAGACAAAGGTCATCGAGGCTTTCGATCTTAAAAGGTAGTCCCTTATGGGCGATTTATATAGATAAAATACTTGTATCTAATTTCCTGACCGTTACTTTTAGGAAAAAGAACGGCCGGGAGGAGGTAAGTTATGCCGTCTAATATTAATTCACTCCTGAAGAAGGCTATTGAGAATGGCGCGTCAGATCTGATAATAAAGGCCGGAAGTCAGCCTATTGTCCGTATTGACGGTAGTCTTTCACCTTTAAAAGACACCGTGAAACTTACAGCGGATGATACCAAAAAGATGGCCTATGAGGTTATGACTGAAAGGCAGAGGGAGATTTTTGATCGTAAAAACGATATCGATATTTCATACAGCATACCGGGTGTGGGCAGGTTCAGGTGTAACTCTTTCTACCAGAGAGGCACCACCAGTATGGTGTTAAGGGTCGTGCCGATGAAGCCCTTTAATCTGGAGGAGCTGAATATGCCCCCTGTACTTAAGAAGATATCTCTGGAACCGAGGGGACTTGTTCTGGTAACAGGGACAACCGGAAGCGGTAAGTCCACTACCCTGGCAGCTATGGTTGATTTTATAAACAACAACAAGCCCAACCATATTATAACGATTGAAGACCCGATCGAGTATCTTCATAGAGACAAGATGAGCGTCGTTAACCAGAGGGAGATAGGTGCTGACACCGAATCCTTCAGCAAGGCGTTGAGGGCCGCGTTGAGGCAGGACCCGGATGTAATCCTCGTTGGAGAGATGCGGGATTTTGAGACTATACAGACCGCTATCATTGCTGCCGAGACCGGACATCTTGTCCTAAGCACCCTGCATACAGTTGATACTGTTGAAACTATAAACAGGATCATATCTGTATTCCCTCCTTATCAGAACCAGCAGATAAGACTGCAGCTCGCCGCTGTTCTTAAGGCGATCGTATCAATGAGGCTAATGCCGAAGGCGGATGGTATCGGAAGGGTGCCTGCTGTTGAGATCCTGATGGCGACAGAGAGGATAAAGGCGTGTATTGAGGATGCCGCGCAGACCAAGTTAATACATGATGTTATCACCGAAGGCTTTAGCCAGTATGGTATGCAGACATTTGATCAGTCCCTTTTTAATCTTTTCAAAGAGAATCTAATAACATATGAGGAAGCTTTGAGCAGGGCCACAAGGCCCGATGATTTCACGCTCAGAGTTAAGGGCATCACCTCAATCAAGGAAGTGTGGGATGGAGATAAGGAGTTTATAAGTGACGAGGAGCCCCCGGATATCCAGAGGTTCTCGAAATGAGGCGATAATTTACGCGTTAAAACTTCTCAGTTACCGTTCAAGAAGCCGTAGTGAGATGATCGAGAGGCTTAATAAGAAAGGTTTTATCCATCAGGAGACGGAAAGAACCGTTCGTTATCTTCAGGACAGGGGTTTTATAGAGGACAGGGCGCTTGCAAAAGAGCTCTTCACTAACGCGGTTGAGAGAAGATCTTTGGGCAAAATGGGCATCAGGGCGTTTCTCGGCAAACGCGGAATCGATAAGGAGCTCATAAGCGAGACTATATCTATCCATACCCGGGATATGGAGATAGAATCTGCCTGCAGGTTTACAAAAAAGAGGTTAGAGCACCTTAAAAGCTATCCTGATGATGTAAAGAGAAGGAGAATCCGGGCTGCACTTTATAGAAGGGGTTTTTCAGCTGAAATAATCCGGGAGGCTGTTAGAACTGTATTAGAGTCATAGATCTCCTGACCTTCCTTATGATTTCTCATCAGTGCAGAAAATCCTTAGTCCGGACTAAGGATTTTTCAACTACACAGGTCTCCCCCTTTGGAAAAGGGGGATTAAGGGGGATTCTTAATAATATATTCATTAATAAAATCTCCCCTGCCCCCCTCGCCTCGGGGCGGAGCAACGGGTCTTTGCTAAAGAGGGGATAAAGGAAATATAATTGAGTAGTTAAGGTTTTTTATAGCTAATCATGAAAAGCGATGAAATAAGAAGGTTGTTTTTAGAATTCTTCAGGCAGAAGGGGCATGAGGTGCTTCCCAGCTCGTCCATAATTCCGCAGGATGATCCCACACTTCTCTTTACTAATGCGGGTATGGTCCAGTTTAAATCACTCTTTCTGGGAGACGAGGAAAGACCATACAAGAGAGCCGCTACTTCACAGAAATGTCTAAGGGCAGGCGGTAAACACAATGACCTTGAGAATGTCGGCAGGACCGCAAGACATCACACCTTCTTTGAGATGCTCGGCAATTTTTCCTTTGGCGACTATTTCAAAAGAGAGGCTTCACAGTGGGCATGGGAGTTCCTGACGGAACGGGTCAAGCTTCCGGCTGACAGGCTTATGATCACTGTTTATGAAAAGGATGATGAAGCAGCAGATATCTGGCGTAATCATGTAGGTGTTCCGGAAGAGAGGATCTTCAGGCTCGGTGAAAAGGATAATTTCTGGCAGATGGGAGAGACAGGCCCATGCGGACCGTGTTCTGAAATCCTTCTGGACCAGGGCCCTGAGATGAGCTGCGGCAGAGATGATTGCATGGTAGGTTGTGACTGTGACAGGTATATAGAGATCTGGAACCTGGTATTCATGCAGTACAACAGGGACTCTTCCGGCGAGTTGACGCCCCTGCCAAGTCCAAGTATCGATACCGGAATGGGGATAGAGCGGCTCGCGGCTGTTCTACAGGGTAAACATAACAATTTTGACACAGATCTGTTTAGTCCTATTGTAGGGAAAGTTGAGAAGGTTTCAGAAAAGAGATACGGAACCGATCACTCAACTGATACATCTATCCGTGTTATTGCCGATCATATCAGGGCAGTTGCGTTTGTTCTGTCTGAGGGACTTATTCCTTCAAATGAGGGAAGGGGTTATGTACTGAGACGGATCATAAGGAGGGCCGCAAGACATGGGTATATGCTTGGAATTAAAGAACCCTTCCTTCACAGGTTAATAGATACTGTTATTGAGGTGATGTCAGGGGCATATCCTGAACTTCTTGATGATCCCGGCAGGTGTAAAAAGGTGCTGAAGTTTGAAGAGGAGAGGTTTGCTCATACTCTTTCATCCGGCATGGATATATTGAACAGTTTGGTAAAGAGTCTCAAGTCATCCGGAGAGCGTGTTATTCCCGGATCAGAGCTCTTTAAACTATATGACACTTTTGGTTTTCCCATTGATTTGGCGCAGGATATAGCTTCAGATAATGGTCTTGAGGTTGACAAAGAGGGTTTCACGAGAGAGATGGAGGTCCAGAAGTCCATGGCAAGGGCTTCATGGACAGGCGCCGAGGCCGGTGATGCAGGCCCTTACAGAGAGGTTCTTAGAGATATCCCTCAGACAGATTTTCTCGGGTATGAAAACCTGGAAGCCGGGGGCGCGGTAATCGCATTGATAAAAGACGGGGTGATGCTGGATAAGGCGGGGGAAGGGGATGAAGTAGAGATTGTTCTTGACAGAACTCCGTTTTATGGTGAATCGGGCGGTCAGGTCGGTGACAGGGGGACGATCAGTGCTGACGGACTGCGGATCGAGGTGACGGACTCAAAGAGGTTCAATGATATCATCCTTCATTCTATCACTATAAAGAGAGGGGTAGTCAGTAAGGGTATGGAGGTTCGTACATCTGTTGATGTGACCAGAAGAAGGTCGATCATGCGTAACCACACCGCTACTCACCTTCTGCATACTGCTTTAAAAACTGTTCTCGGTGATCACATTAAGCAGTCGGGTTCTCTCGTGGACTCTGACAGGCTAAGGTTTGACTTTACTCATTTTTATTCTGTTGATGATAAGGAACTACGCGAAGTTGAAATGCTTGTTAATGAGAAAATAATGGAGAACCTTCCGGTAAACCTGACGATAACGTCTCATAGTGACGCGGTCTCCAGCGGTGTTACAGCGCTATTTGGAGAGAAATATGGGGATAAAGTAAGGGTGGTAAGGGCAGGGGATTTCAGTGCCGAGCTGTGCGGAGGGACGCATTGCGGCGCTACCGGTGAGATAGGACCGTTCAGGATAATCTCGGAGGGAAGCGTTGCCTCAGGATTGAGAAGGGTGGAGGCTGTAACCGGGTTTTCAACACTTGAATATATAGCGCTCAGGGCTGATGAATTAAGGAAGACTGCCGCTATGTTGAAAGTCGGTGAACTGCATGTCTCTGAAAGGCTCGGCAAGATGATAAATGAATCAAAGGCGTGCGAAAAAGAACTCAGAGGGATAAAGGGCAAGGCGATGGTAAGAGGTCTTGACGATATCATGGAGAGTATAGTCAATGTCAACGGGGTAAAGGTTCTTTCATTTAAACTTGAAGGGCTTGACTTGAGGGCACTAAGGGAACTTACCGACAAACTGAAGGACAGGATCGGTTCAGGAGTAATCCTTCTGGGGTCTGTTCTTAACGGGCAGGCGTCTTATGTGTCTGCTGTAACAAAGGATATGACCGCAAGGTTCAATGCCGGCAAGATACTTAAGGAGGTTACCGGCGGCAAGGGTGGCGGAAGGGCGGATATGGCACAGGGCGGCACCAGAGATACAGACGGTCTTGATAAGGCGATAAATTCCGTTGTTGATATCATAAAAAGAATCAGCCACGAATAAACACGAATTTTCACAAATTAATCTCGAAAAATTTGTAGGATACTGCTAATAATAAGAAGATACGGTAAAAACTGCTGTCATTCCCACCCCGTATGAGAAACGGGATAAACTCCGGCGGGAAACCAGGGTCTTTTATTGTGAACTGGATTCTCCGACAGGGTCGGAGCAGGCCGGCATGTCCCGAAGGAGTCGGGGAATGACAAAAACCAGAAGATATGACATTAATATTACAGGCATCAATAGTTGATGAACTCGTAAAAAGTCTTGTTTCCCCTCCCCCCAACCCTCTCCCGTCAAGGGAGAGGGGGTTTTTGGACTTTTTACGACGCCATCAATAGTTAGCATGTGTGTTAATTCGTGGTAAATTGAAAGGAGGTTTTTATGTCAATTTTTGAAATTGCGCATAAAGCGCTTATGGCCGGTCTTGGTATGCAGGATATGGTGAAGAATTTTGTTGATGAGCTTGTTGAGAAGGGTGAACTGAACGAGAGCCAGGGTGCCAAACTTATCAAGGAATGGTCGGAAAAGGCCGGAGGCTCAAAAGAGGAGTTTGACAGGAGCATGAGGGAATTTATTGACAAGGCCGTTGAAAAGGTCAACTTCCCTACAAGGAAAGAGGTTGAGGAAATTAAGGAAACTGTTCAGGCCCTGTCATTAAGATTAAAGATACTTGAAGAGTCATCTTCTGTTAAAGATAAACCAGGAAATTCTTAGACAGGAATATGGCTGGTACGGGCATTCTAAATTTTTTACAGACATATAGAAACATCGGCCGTATAAGGCAGGTTGTCAATGTCTTCCTGAAGCATGGTTTCGGGAGGGTCATAGAGCAGTTAAACCTGCAGCGTTTTATCCCGCTCAGAAAACGTTTCAAGACATTCGGTTACTGGCCGGATAGCGAGAAGCACACCAAACCCCAGAGACTGAGGATAGCCTTCAGCGAGTTGGGCCCGTCGTTTATCAAGCTTGCCCAGCTCCTTTCTTCAAGGCCTGACCTCATAACCCCGCCATACGCTGATGAGTTTAAGAAGCTTCAGGATAATGTGCCTTCATTCCCTTCAGAAGAGGCCAGGAGGATTATCGAGTCCGAACTTGATGTGCCCCTTAATGATGTATTCTCAGGATTTGACGAGGTACCTGTCGCGGCGGCTTCAATTGCACAGGTCCATAACGCCGTCCTTAAAAGCGGGGAGAAGGTTGTAGTCAAGATCCAGAGACCCCGCATACGGGAAATTATTGATACTGATATAGCTATCCTGAGCTTTATCGCCAGGCTTATGGTTAAGTACATCCCTGAAAGCAAGATGTTCAATCCCACAGGGATAGTAGAGGAGTTTTCAAAGAACGTAAAGAAAGAGCTGGACTTTTTAGGCGAGGCGAGGAACGCGCAGCGTTTCAGGAAGAACTTTGCCGAGGTCAATGATATATGTATACCCTCGGTTTATCCTGAACTGGTATCCGAAAAGGTTATCGTAATGGAGAGGCTTGTTGGGGTAAGGATTGATGACATAAGTGGTATAGATGCGCTAGGTCTTGACAGGGGAAGACTCGCAAAGATTGGGGTTGACGCGTATTTCAAGATGATCTTTGAGGACGGATTCTTTCATGCCGACCCTCATCCCGGTAATATATTTGTAATGCCGGACGGCAGGTTGGGCATCATGGATTTTGGTATAGTCGGCTGGCTGACTCCTGAGGTTATGGAGAATATGGCCAGCGCTCTGCTGGCGGTCATAAAAAAGGATTTTGACCTCCTCGTCTCACAGTATGTTGAACTGGGCTTGATCTCTGAGGAGGTTGATACAGATGCTTTCAAGAGGGACTTCAAGGCCGACCTTGCCGATGTAATCCAGCCCCTTTATGATTTAAAGATCTCCGAGGTGAACTTTGAAGATTATCTGGAGACCCTGACTCATCTCGCTGTAAAACACGGGCTCAAGATACCGTCGGACCTCTTACTGATGAATAAAACCATGCTGATACTCGACAATATAGGGAGACAGCTTGACCCCGACTTTAACTTCATGTCTGCCGCTGAGCCGTACGCGACCAGTCTTGTCAAGAGAAGGATGGATCCCGCGAGGCTGTTTAAGAAGGTAAAGGAGAACTTCTCAGAGATTAGTGACCTTATTCAGACCACACCAAAACAACTGAACGTATTTCTCAGGAAGACGCTTAAGGGGGAGATCAGTTTTAAGGTGCACCCTGTAGGGATGGATAAACTTATAAAGGATATGGACCGTTCAAGCAACCGCCTTGCATTCAGTGTGATCGTCGCCGCGATTATCGTTGGTTCTTCACTACTCGTTCAATCAGGGCCAGCCGGAATGGCTTTCGGGTTACCGATTATCGGCGCAATAGGTTTCTTTGTAGCATTTATACTGGGTGTGTGGCTCCTTATATCCATACTGAAATCCGGACGGTTTTGATTGTTTATTATTTATAATGTAAAGGTTAAGCATGCCCTATTCATTAATAAGAAAAGCAGGTAATGTCAACAGTTGTGTGAAAAACGAGGATTACATATGAAATTTTTGTTACTTATTTAAAGCTTCCTAAAGTCAGCTTTTAAAAGTAAGGAGAAAAACATATCAATATAAAGATCCACTCTGTTCTATATAATAGGAACAGGTAGATCAGTCATTTTGCGCGCCAAGAAATGCAGGACCTGCTGACTTTCATGTATGAAACAAAGCAGGTCAATATGATGAAATTCTTTTATTCATATCTTTTAAAAAACCGGCTGAGCCGAGTTTTTATAAGTAACCAACAAAGGCCGCCCCGAGTTTGTCTCTGTTCGGTCTTCCGCGCTCCTGACCGGGAAGTTCAAAAAACTCTCTTCGTTCAAACAGTTTTGAACTTTTAACCCGGACAGTTCACTTGAAGACCGGAAACAAACAATGGGTTTTTTAAAGAGGATACTACAAGCCTTTACAAATAATGTAAAGACTTGTAGTGTTCAGTGTAGATTAATTAATAATATCTCTGTGTTCTCTGTGGTTAAGTCGTGACAACAAGTGAAGCATAATAAAGAGGAGGTTTCATGACGATTGAGGAGCTTAAACAATACTGTGATGAAGAGTTTGGAAATATCGACAGGGTAAAGGAGGAGCTTTTCTCTCTATACAGCACTGAGAAGTCTGAATACTCCACACCTGAAAAGGCGGCCTTAGCTTCATTTGTCATTAACATATACGGCGGTATTGAGAAGATATTGAAACAGATCCTAATATTTGACAAACTCGATGTTAAGGAATCTCCGGAGTGGCATGAAAAGGTACTCAAGAAGTCCGGTGAGATCGGAATTTTACCCCCCGAGCTCTTTCAGATACTTTCGAGGTATCTGTCATTCAGGAACTTTTATATTTACTCATATGTATTCGACATAAAATGGGAAGATCTAAAGGCTATGGTTGATCCCATAGGTGACCTGCTGTCAAGATTCAGGTCTGAAGTTGATGAATATATTCTGGTAATCTGATTCTCTATTGTATAAAAGGTGATGGCGTCGTAAAAAGTCCGATCTACTGCGTTGCAGCGCATTTTGAAATCCTCGACATACTATATGTATAGTCTCGGTCTTAAAAACAGACTACGCCTTGTATATCGAAATTTTTACTTAGCCATCCTATGACTTTTTACGAGTGTATCAAAGGTAATATATGTCGTTTTTTTGGAAATTGTTGAAGTTTAATAATATTTAAAAGATAAAAAATGTCGAAAAAGCTCGCGTACGAAAGGTATTACTGGCTACATCGACAGATTCAGACAAAAAGATATCCCAATGCCAGAAAGCTGGCAGAAAGATTTGAGATATCGTCTAAACAGGCTCAAAGGGACATATCATTTGTTAGGGAGAGGATTGACGCCCCTCTCCACTACAATAGAGACAGGAAAGGATATGAATATGAAGTATCTTCTTATGAACTCCCGCCGATCTGGTTTGGTGAAGACGGTCTTCTGGCCCTTAGCCTTGCCCTGAGGCTTGCGTCAACGCTTCCTGATCAAGGGCTTAAGAAATCCCTGAACCATGTTCTTGAAAAGTTCGCGGCTTTTCAGTTTGTTGATTCTCCGCCAGGACTTGAAGATATAAACAGAAAGATATCGGTCAAGAACATTCAGTATTCAAGAGTAAATGAGTCTACGTTTCATAGCGTTATTAAGGCCCTCTTCAAGAGCATCCCCCTGAGTATACAGTATTACAGTCCTCACAAGAATGAGACTACGGAAAGAATCATCTTTCCTTTGCATCTGCTGTCTTACATGGGGAACTGGCACCTTATATCTTTCTGTACCCTTAGAAGAGAGCTTCGTGATTTTGCCCTGTCACGTATGATGAAAATAGAGAATTGCACATCTGCAATTGAATTGCCTGATGGATTTCCGAATATAAAGGAATACATAAGAAGAAATTTCGGGTTATTCAGCGGTGAAGAGCCCGTGGAAGTCTGTATAAGGTTCAGGCCTGAGGTGTCTGACTGGATAGCCGAACAGGTATGGCATCATGAACAGCAATCATCCTTTGAGAAGGATGGCTCTATAACTCTGAGGTTCCCGGTAGCCCACTTCAGGGAGATTAAAGGTGAGATTCTTAAACATGGTTCAAATGTTGAGGTTATATCCCCGCCGGAACTCAGAGAGGAGATTCAGAAAGAGATTAAGAAGATGAAAAAAATATACCGGTAGGACATTATTTGGGGTAGTGAGGATGATATAGTGTAATGCAGGGAGGTGATATTTATGAAAAGACGGGACTTTTTAAAGGCCCTGATTGCATTACCGATAGCTTCATTCTTCTATCCGCTGCCGTTCAGTGACAAATCGATACATAAAAGCAGGACATACATACTGCTTGATTCAGTTGTTGCCGGGTTTCGGTACTATGAAGGGGAGCATATCTGGTCAAGATTGAGTCACGGAGACCCGTTACAGCTTGTAAGAGAGCCTGACAACGCTTATGACGCACAGGCAGTCGAGATCTACTATGGGACGGAAAAACTCGGGTATGTACCACAGGCAGAAAACCATTTAGTTTCACAAATGTTGGACAGGGGTGAAGACCTGAAGGCAAGGGTAAGCTGGCTTAATGAGAGTGAAGACCCGTGGGAGAGGGTCGGATTCAGGGTGGAGATAGAGGTGTAGTATTCTATATTTTGAAGATTTTTAAAGGAGAATGTTTGGCTATATGCTCAAAGTCACTATCTATATGAAAGATCTGACAATTATAAGCTATGGCTGTAGCAGCAAGAAGGCTGTCTATGGCAGAGGATGTGATTCCCCTTCTTCTAAGGTCAAAAGAGAGATCAGCGGCATTCTGCCAGTGCTCGTCAGTAATCTGAAGCCGGTGAAGTCCTTTGATCCTGTTTCTGATCTCATTTCTCTCTTTATCGGTTCTCGCACCCTGGATGATCTCGACCAGAATCGGCCCGGCAATCGCAACCCTGTCTCTGTCAAGCAGACCGGAAACGGCTTCCTTAATTTCCGGGGAACCTCTTTTTGCAAAGAAAGATATCCATACGCTTGTGTCAACAAGGACAAGGCTATCCATCAACTTTTTGCTGAGAGGGTTTTATGCAGAGCGCCTCTTTTTTTGCGCATCTTCTTTAATTCAGACAGGTTTAACGTTACAGCCCCGCTCCCGGCCATCTCTTTGAGTTCATTCCTGAGTCTCAATTTTACAAATTCCTCAAGGGCATGGTGTACAGTCTCTTTCTTGGTCTTGGCTCCCGCCATTTTCATGGCTTCCTTCAGCAGGTCATCATTTATATCAATCAGTGTTTTCATATCTTTATATCTCCTTTATATATACATAATAACAGAATCATATATAAAAATAAAGAATGATACACTCGTAATAAATCCTGAAAAGCAGTTATTTGTCATTCTCCGATTCATCCTTCGCAGAGCTACGGAGCCGTGTACCGTACGGTTAATGGCGGAGAACGGATAAATCCCCGATGAATCGGGACAGGCGGGACAGGCTTCGCGGGGACGACGCCTGGATGCCCGCCGGAATTTATCCCGTAACACGATACGGGGCGGGCATGACGACTTTTTACGAAATTGTTAAGAATGATACACTCGTGAAAAGTCCAAAAACTCCCTCTCCCTTGACGGGAGAGGGTTGGGGTGAGGGTGAAACAAGACTTTTTATGAGTGCATTATGATTGAAAAGCTTTCAGCAAATATGTCGGACCTATCAGGTTAACTTCAGGGAGGACTGTTTATGAAGATAGTGCAGAGCATGGAAACGTTTCTTGAGGAAATTTCAGGTAAAAACTCAGCCAGGACTGTTGAGAAATATCATATGGTTCTGGACCTCTTTAAAGATTACCTTCTGGGTTATGGTGAGATCTCATATAATGAAGCTAAAAATGGAGAACTATTCCTGACCGCTGATACAGAAGAGCTTGAATTCGGACATGCCGGCAGTTTTCTGGACTGGTTTCTGATAAGAAAGGTGATGGGTCCGCAGTGGATTATGAAGGCGGCTCCCAACATTATAAAGAGATACTTTAAATGGCTTGATGCAGAAGGACTGCTTTCAGAGGGGGTTATTGAAGAGGTTCTTGAGACAGCGAAAGATGCAGCCAGGGACCTCCCCCGTGTTGAAAAGGCTTCATCCCTTATTTATGCCCTGTGCAGCAGGAATGCTGAAAGCTTTGAGTCTGGAAGATACAAATACGATGATGAAAATAACTTTATAGAAGGTTATGGAGAGGTTACAGGAATTATCGAAGATAATATCTACCTTGATTATGAAGGTGAAAAGATCGGTCCGATACAGGTTACAGGGGCTATAGTTAAATATCTTAAAAAAGGAGATACCATGAACCTTGTTGTAAGGAAGAAGGGGAAGAAATGGTATCCTGTCGAATCCGGGAATATCTATCCGGCCTGAAATTAATATATAAATATTCGTGAGTTAGAGGTGCAGGCAGTAAAGAGGAATATTAATAGATTTCCCGATGATTTTATGTTTCAACTCAATATCACTGAGGCAGAACAACTGGTATCACAAAATGTGATACCACACAGGAAGTATCTAGGTGGTTCTCTGCCTTATGCTTTCACGGAACAAGGCGTTGCCATGCTCTCAAGTGTATTGAAGTCAGGAGGCTCGCATAATCAAGCCTATTTACGTTTCAGAAATAATAAGTTGTAAGTAGTGGGGTCGCCCCCCATGCGGGGGCAGCAATAAGGGTTCATGAGCTTATTGTATCCGGCATTACGCCGAAGGCGGAATACTCGAAAAAATGCAAAAGCTGTTCGCTGATTGATCTGTGCATTCCCAAGGTATGTGCGAAAAGCTCTGGAGCGGGGAGGTATCTCGCGGGGGTGATCAGAGAGGCCACAGGTGGTTGAATTCCTCCTTGATATAAGGTATCCTTATAGTAAGGAGGTAAGGAATAATGCTTGCAAAAAAGACATCAAAAAACCAGCTTACATTACCAAAGGAGATTGTTAAAGAATTCCCGGATACGGATTATTTTGACGTTACGGTCAAGGAGAGAAAGATAATCCTTATGCCGGTCAGGATAACCCCTGCTGATGCGGCTCTTGAGGGTGTAAGGGACAAACTCGAAAAACTCGGCGTTACAAGGAGCAACGTAACTGAGGCGGTCAAGTGGGCAAGAAAGAAAAAACGGTAAAGACGGTTGTTCTAGACACCAACATACTGGTATCAGCCCTGTTATTCAGAGGGGAACTTTCAGGAATAGTTGATCTCTGGAAAAAGAGGAAATTCATTCCCGTGCTCTCAAAAGAGACCTTTGAAGAATTCAGGACCGTTCTTGAATATCCGAAGTTCTCTCTGACCGTTGAAGAAATCAGAGTGATAATTGAAGAAGAAGTGCTCCCGTATTTTGACATTATAGAGATTGAAGATAAGATCAGGAGAATATGCAGAGACCCGGATGATGATAAATTCATCACCTGTGCCGCCTCAGTATCAGCGGACTTTATTGTAACCGGAGACAAGGACTTGCTGGATATCGGTAAGTACAAGTCGGTCAAGATCATAGGCGCTTCGGTATTATTAAAGATGTTTCATCTAAGGGAAGGGTAATGTCGCCCCCTGGGCGTGGATTGAGATCAAAAGACGATACACAAAGGAATAACGTGGCAAAGGTAAAGACCTTATTCATTTGCCGTCAATACTCTTTTCAGTAAGATCAATACACTCACAAACAGGCATAGGCCGGCGCTGATCATAAGGGCAGTGCTTGTTCCCAGATAATGCGCCAGACTTCCTACCACTAAATTGCCTAGGCTCGCCATTCCCAGAAAGACTGTCGTGAATGAACTCATCACCCTCCCTCTGAGACTGTCGGGGACTCTTAGCTGAAGCAGGCTGTTTGCGGTTGCTATTTGCGTGACCGCTCCCCAGCCGACCAGCAACAGCATAACATGGGACAGCCATACTGTTTCAGATGATGAGAATATCAGCAGAGCCGTCGAGAAGATAATGCCGGCGACAGAAAGGAGTATGTCCTTTCTTGAAATGCCCTCACTCATAGCCAGAGTTATCGCACCGGCAAATGCACCTGCACCGGCAAATCCCATAAGAAAGCCAAGACCGGTGGCGCCGGTCTTCAGTATGTCCTTTGCATAGACCGGCAAAAAGGTCATATATGGGAAGCCAAAGAAGCTTATTATCCCTACAAGGGCGATAAGTTTGTATACTTTAGGTTCGCCGATTACATAATTGAGTCCCTCCATGAACTCCTTTGAGATGCTCTTATCCCTGGATCTTTTTGTTATATCCTCGTCAAACCTCATCTTTAAGAGCCCGATAATAGCGGCTATAAAACTGAGTCCATTTATGTAGAAGCAGGCGGTGAGCCCAAAGTAACCTATAACCGCACCCGCAATGGCAGGGCCTATCGTCCTTGCCCCGTGAAAGGCCGCTGAGTTTAGCGCGATAGCGTTCAACAGGTTCTTCTTGCCGACCAGCTCAATAAAGAAGGACTGCCTTGCCGGGATATCAAATGCGTGTGCTGTACCGATAAGAAAGGCTATTGCCAGTACGTGCCAGACCGTAACAATGCCTGTGGTTACAAGGAATGCGAGGGTGAAGGCGAGAAGCATGAGTATCCCCTGCATCGACAGGATGATATTCCTCTTGTGAAACCTGTCAGCTGCAACCCCGCCCGCCATTGTAAAGAGCAGTATAGGTATTGATCCGGCCATGCCCACGAGTCCCAGATAAAACGGGGAGTCCGTGAGTTTAAGTACGAGCCATCCCTGCGCTGCGGAATGCATCCATGTTCCTGTCAGAGAGATTACCTGGCCGAACCAGAAGAGCCTGAAGTTCCTGTAGGTAAGGGCGGGAAATGATAGAGGTGGTTTGTTCATAATTGGCTATCGATCTTTGATTTTATCTCAAAGCAATTACACCCGGTTTGCATCTGTTCTGGCATCAGGAATATAGGAGTTATCAATTAATTTAGTATACCGAAGGATTTAAACATTTAGCATTCTTAATGTTTAATAATTTGTGGTAAAAAGCGATCTTATAGGATAAAAATAAGGGGAAATTGTTATTTCAGGAGATTGAATTGAACAAAATGCTTCCTTTTGTTTAATTACCTAAAATGCTGTCTGTTAGGTGGTATGGCATTCATAGCGATTCAATTACAGTTTCAAGACCAAGTGCAGTAGCTGCTTTAATCATCGATTCACTACTGTTTTGACAGAAAACTATAGTCCGAATAACATTTGCACCAGCATTTTTTGCAAACTGTGTATAGACAAGTGCCTGTCCTATTACCTCTGGTGTCAATTCCATCTTAGCTTCGCACATAATAACATTCTCGTTTTCCAGTGGATGTAATTTCGAGGTGTTCGCACCAGGTTTCTCAACTCCGTGTTCAAGAGACTCAAAGAACCATACAGCATCTGCAAACTTGCCTTCGAGGTAGTATTCCCAAACAAGCTTGCCCTTCGCATTATTCTTGGTATGCCACCACCGGCGTATCAACGCTTGTTCTTTAGGGTTTCCGTTTGATACTGCTGGTTGAAGGTGCGATAAAGTCAAACCAATCTTATTGCCAGTCATTCTTGTCTCACTTATTAAGCTTATTTGTTACCCTTTTCTTTTGTATCGCTCGATCGTAATTTCCCAAGAATAAATAAGGTTGATGTATTCACGAAGAGGTGTTGATAGTGTATCTTTAGCAATGTCCTTTAGCGTATCAGAATGGGCTGGGGTATTTTTAAGAGATATCAATGCAACTTTGTCGCCCTCTTGGAAAATAGCCGGATTATTTTTTATTATGTCTTTGTCATTATTTCTTTTATATGCCTCATACTGATACTTAGTGACAAGACTATTTAAATGCATTAATGCCTCATTTTTAACAAAATCTTTGGATTGCTGTATTATTTCGGTCGGTATGTGCTCGATCAACCCTTCGAATATCGGTCGTTCGATTTCTTCTCCGAAAAGATATATCTCGGCTGTAACTCCCTTTTCTTGTTTAGACTCTGCAACGATTCCGACGAATCGCCCAAAGCCATAGACATGCCCACTCCAATACGTTTTAAACATAAGAACCTCCCTATGATTTCATCGCCTTTTTTAATTATTCTATACCTCTAACGACCTTATGACTAATGAGCACTTGCAATGTATTTAAAAACATTAATATGAAGTATATATTTCTGCTGCTTGCGATAGTTTGTCTAACTTCTTTTGCAGCATTTCACTTCTTGCATCAATGATTATACTCGATTTGTTTTCTCCTACTGTTTGCCTGCAAATACTTAAAAGCATTTGAGCAAGCACTTTTTTATCCTTCTCCCTCGGAAATGTTTCGATTATTTCTATGAATATTCGATCGATAATTTCTGGCAATATTGTTTCATCATCAAGAACTAATAATAAAAATCTCCCAACCAAGTTAAAAGCAAGTTTAAAAGGAACTCCATATTCTTCAGCCAATGTGAGTGTAAAATTAAATTTTCTTATATTTTCTATATTGACAACTTTAATATCTCCATCACCAAATACAGCTTTTTCAACATCTTCTTGACTTAAAGATAAAAACCTGAAGCGATATGAAGATAAGTATGCAAAATAATCTAAATATTCATTAAAACTGACTTCTCCCATCTCATAGAGTACTCTAACTAGAACTAATGAAGAAAAATATTCTGGAGACTCTTTTTTTGTTTCAAGTTCATTCATCTTTAAGTAAAGGAAGTCCTCAGTCAGAACCGGTAAATTTTCTTTCTGTGCTAATATACAAGCATCGCTCACTTCGCCAGGAACATTATGCTCTGAAAAGCAGTCAGCCTTATTTGCTAATGAAATCATACTTACACTATCAGGCTTTGATTCTAACAACGTAATACTATCTATGAAGTTCGAGTGAAGACGTTCTCTTCTTTCTTTTTCAATCGATGAAATAGATATTTCTCCCTGAGAATATCTAATGTAACCAACTTGCCCTCGTGTATATCTGAACCTCTCAGCACAATCCATCATTAAACTCAATACAGATTGAGGAATCTTAATGTTTGGAAGGTGATCATAAACCCTTTTAATTAGTCCTGTTTCCGACAACATAAGTGCAGACGTACCATCAATATAAAATGATATTTTTTCATCAATAACTTTTTTTGCGATATTTTTTTGCTGATCTAATTCCTCAACAGTACCCGTACTGAAGTTAATGAAACCTCTATTTTCCCTCTGTATACGTCCTATAGCATTTGTAAGTCCACCTTCATTAACTGCTAACATAGCTAATGGAATATTATTTTCACAGTACGCTTTGAAAAATGGCTCTGTTCTTTTATTTTGATCCTCCAGAAATAACTTTGCATATGTAAGATCAGGGATTCCTTCATTTTCGGGAACCTCAATCCTTCGAACACCATCAAGAAGATTATCCTGAGACAGAGAATGGAAATTCTGCTGAGCTTTCCACAAAATATACTTTTCTATTGTAAATATATTTTCTACAATTTCTTCATGAATATCCGAACTAAACTTATCTTCAAAAACAATTTTCTCACCAATCTTTTTATCAATAAAAAGCGAGAAGTAATCGTTCTCTTTAGAGATTCTTATGGCATCTAACTCATTATCGTTTCCAATGAGATACCATCGATCACGATTTCTTAATTTTACAAATGTATTTTCTTCAACTCTTCTTAATGAGTCTAATATTAGATCAATTTGATTTCCAATCTTTATAGTCATAAGAAAATACAATTTGCCATATTCCTCAGGAGTCAGTAATTTTCTTATTATTACTCCTTCAATTATTGCTTCCAGAGCCTTATTCGGTTCACCATTATAAAGATGAACATTTGCTTCAATATCAATTTTAAATTCAAAGGTAGGTTGGGTTGACTGATGCCTTTCAAGTATTTCCTTAGATTTATTGAATGCCTTGCTATCAACCTTCCCTCTTTCGAAACATGCAAGGATTGTTTTGACAAGGAGAACTTCTCTGTTTTTTATATTCAATATATTTTCAACTGAATCTTGATTTAATAATTCCTCCCCAATATCTATAACTCGTGTATGTTTTTTGAGGTTAAAGTAAGCATCAAATAATTGTAATTTTAAATAAAAGATAACATTTCCATCTTGTTCTTTTTCTAATAGTTTTTCCAACAATATGACCTCAAAATCCCACGCTTTCTTTTCCTGGATGACTCTGAGTATTGGCTTGCACTCAAGGTAGTGTAAGTTTGATATATCAATTTGCTTCAAAATTTCAAAGGCTTCATCAAACTTATTCTCATCATAATTTAACAAGAGCAGTAATTTTTCTTTCTGAATATTACTCTTGTCAGGGATGTAGTCAATTATTTTTCTTCTTAATTCAGGTAGATTTTTGAAAGTATTAACAATTGCTACCGCAAATTTAATATCATCTTTTAAAAATCTTAAAATATTATCATAGTTTTTGTTCTCAAGATCATTTATAAAATTTAAATACTTCTTGTTATTCGTTTCCCTAAAATATTTTTCTCCTTCATCAAAAAGCTTTTCTCTCATATTAAATTGAAGAATAAGTGCTTTTGATAACTCATCAGTAATATCTTTGTTCGAATCATAAAGGTATTTCAATAATTGATTAAGATCATCATCAGGCATTGAAACAGCCATCATAAGACCGCTAAGCATTTGGCTTATCTGCTTATCGAAATAGCATGTTATGACTTGATAGAAAGCTTTTTGAGATATCTTTTCAAACTCCATATAATTTTCTTGCACATTAAGTGCAGTTAACCTTCTAAAATTCAAATTTGCCTTATTTCTTGCTCCAATATCACCAAAATCTATAAACTCATTCTCTACTCTATTAATTTCGTTTAATAACTCCTGAGCTTCCTGTAGTCTTTGTGAATTGTTCTCATTCAATATTAGTCTGCTTTCTGCAAATGATAATTTAGCAATATAATTCAGAAAACTATTTGGATTTAGATGTATGGCTTTCTCTATAAAACTATCCGCCTTTACTTTATATTTAGATTTCTCCAGAAATATTGCATATAAACGATATAGATTGGCTCTTATTCTCTTATCATCTGGAAATATATCTTCATTTATATTATTAACATCAATCATTTCATCGAGATGGTCTTTTCGAACTAATTCTTGTAATTTTAGTAGCCAGTGTTTTCTGTCAATCTTAGCTGCCTTGGCTAATAGCGCTTCATTTGCATCATAATCGTAATTATTTAAGAGAATTTCTGCTAAATACAAAAGAGCACGAGGATCTTCTGGATACCTTTTAGATATGCTTTTGTACTTCTCTTTTGCTTCTTCTACTTTTTCAAGCTTATGTAAACATCGACACTCTAATAATTCAAACTCTAAAGATAATCTACCATCATCTAATTTTGAGATCATATCTCTGCTATCTTCTAATTTTCTATAAGCAAATTTTGCACACTGTCTATCAAGTTCCACCTGTACTTTTTCTAAATATTCATTAGCAATCGAAATAGCCCGTCTCGAATCAATATTAAATCCTAAAGTCATGATATCTGTTTCGTCTAATGTAAAAAATAACTGTTCTAAATCTTTAGCCAAAAACATATTAAATAGAATATTTGGTTCTTCTTTTCTTAACTCTGCGATTGCTTCCTCGGGCTTTATTGACCCAAAATATTTATCATTAAAGACAAAATAGTATTCCTTTATTTCTGATATATGATCCCAATTCTTTTTTAATTTATAAAAATCCTTTTTCAATTTCGTTGCTGCTTCTGAATCTTTAATGGCTGGGGTATTAGGTGCGTAAACTTGATAATATCTCCCGAGATTTTTTATCCAGCCGTCGTTACCGCCGTCACCTCCACCAGAGGGAACTTTCGAAAATTCGGGATAAACCTTTTCCATTATACTTTCAAAAAAACTTTGAAATTCTGCCCCGTTCTTTGAGTAGATTTTATACGTGAATTGAAGTCGTAAGTAATGTTTATCAAATGGTTTCATCAGTAATAATATTACGGTAATCCGAAGTATATTAATAATAATCTCTCGTAAGTATATCAGGTTAGCGATACGCAGACAAGAAATTCATTGAATGCAGCTTTTTCATGTAATTAATTATGAGAAGTTTTTTGAAACTTTTTTCAAAAAGCAATCAATAAGGCATCAGTTATTAGCATCAACTCGATTACGGAAGGTTCACGGAAGGTTTTTAAGACTACTTATAATAGCTAACTCATTGATTAATAAAGGAGTAGGTGGCGGGAGTGTGTGGGAATCGCCCCCACCCTAAGTGGAAAGCAATGGACACAAAAGAAATAATAGAATGAATGAAAACAATAGAAACAGCGT
>JBCKZY010000014.1:0-25306 GCA_038918635.1 Thermodesulfovibrionia bacterium
ACATACTCACTATTCTATATGTTGTCCAGGAAAAGTTGTTTTGGACAGATGTGATTTTAATATTAATAATCAAGATTAATCAATTAAAAAACAATTTATTCCCCATCAGTGTGTTCATAAGCCTTGCCGGTTATTATGAATAGGCATACCGACAATAGAGAAATAGGGACAGTTATCATCTAATACAAATCCAAAACTTCAGGAAATTTCAGTCGCCATGATATATAGCCATGTATTTTTTAACCATGTTTTCAATTCACTGAGTTAACAATTTGCGCAGTGACTTTATGCGTGAAAAAGGCTGACGTAAATAGTCGTTAAGCCATTCAGGCACCGAGGCAAAGAAAAGATAGAGCAGTCCCGCAAAGATTATCCAGTTGCAGGATTCCTCCAAAATAAATGTAGGGTTCCTGCCGAGAAAGCGCATAATGAAAGAACTCCATAAAGAGATGATTATGGCGGACAGTGTTATAAGGGGAACGGGACTGAATCGTTTCCCTTTCATTTGCAGCCATGATACGATCTGCGGGATGGTGAGGATCAGGAAGATAAGCCTGTAATCGGCATTTATTATCATGATAAAACAGCCGAGATAAATACCGGCGCCGGTCCTGAAAGCTTCCAGAAATTCTCCCTTTCTGAGCCGGTCCGCATAACTGCTGCGTACGCCCCAATACAATGCCCCAGCAACAATCAGTATCACCGTAATATAAGAAATCGCCTTCAGATAAAGGATGCCATCAGCGGAGATATGGAGATCGAAAAAGCGTCTGTTATTCAGTCCCAGCCACCAGACGTTCATTCCCATCGAACTTCCCGGGAGCTGCGGCGTTGTTGAGTAGACTCTCATGGTGTCGACAAGAGTAAAGAGCATATAAGCAACGAAAATACCTGTGCCCGTGAGGAAAAAAGGGAAGAACTTCTTTTTGCTCTCATTCAGAAGATAAAAAAATCCGAATATCGGATACATCTTAAGGACAGATGCAAATATGAAAATGGAGAGGCCCAAAACACGCGAAGAATAATTAACGAGCAGTGCAAGGGAAATAACGCAAAAGAGTATTAACTCGATATTCGCCCTTTCCAGGGCGAGCATGACCGCCGATGAAAAGACAGCTATGGTCAGAATGAAGCATGTGAGGGTATCGAATTTTTTTGAAAACCAGAACAGGCCGTAACCGATAAAGAATATAATTACAGAGATCGTCCCTATCAGGTTGGTATGACTGCTGTCGATCCCCAGAGAAAAGATCAACTGCCATATCCTCGGGTAGTTAAGCTGGTGTCCCCTCCAGTTGGCAGGGTTTTCGACCAGGGGATCATATCCCATTGCGTAGGACTCTGCCGCCCATCCCATTTGGCGTGCGTCCAGAAAACCGGGGGGAGACAGGGGAATGTGCCATTTTCTTATCAGGAAGTTATTATCAAAAAAAACGTATGAGAATACGGTTGCTGCCAGTAGTAGGATTGTTACTATAAATAATAATGGTCTGGTCTTGGACATATCAGCAAGTTGTTGCTATTGTTTTCTTACGGCATAAGACGTATTCAAGTTGATAACAGTGTAGATATTCAATTATAAGCTTTTTATTGTGGGTTGTAAATAATTGTGTCCGGTGTCTCTGTTGTGCATATGAGATGTGGCATTGTTTTTGGCCAGAAGATATAATATTAATACTGTCAAATTTCGAAATGAATTTCTTTTCTGAAAACATTCTAAACCGACTGCACATATAAGATAAATCTTCTCAACGCCTTGTGTGGACAGATAATAACAAATGCAAGATATAAGCGAAAAACAGTCTAAAATGTATCAGTATATTTTTCCTGATGAGGAAATGGCCGGAAAGGAAAAATTGTGGAAAATATTGATCGACGTAATTCTTCAGGACTATATCAACTTAGATGACACAGTTCTGGACATAGGCGGCGGACAGTGTCTCTTCATAAACAATATAAGGTGCGGCAAGAAATATGCCAATGACCTTAACCCTGACATAAACAAGTATGCCGGTCAGGATGTCCAGACTATACAGGAAAGGGCCGACAACCTCTCGACGCTCAAGGATGGGAGTATGGACATTGTTTTTGCCAGTAACTTCTTCGAGCATATGAAGGACAAGGACGAGCTTGAAAAAGTTATCCTCGAGATCAGGAGGGTGCTCGCCGTGAACGGTAAGTTGATCGTTATCCAGCCAAATATCCGTTATGCATATAAAGAGTACTGGGATGTCATAGACCACTACACTCCTATCAGCGATAAGAGCCTGTCGGGCCTTCTTATTATTTATAACTTTAAGATAAACGTATGCTACCCGAGATTCCTGCCATGGTCCCCGAAGACGAGGTTGAGCAGGTTCCTGGTATTGCTTAAAATATATCTCAGGGTTCCGCTGCTCTGGAGGTTCTTTGGTAAACAACTGTTTGTGGTAGCGCAAAAACTGCCGGAGAAAAACTGATGATTGAGATGAACGACAAGCCGTCAATAGCGATATTCTTCCCTGTATATCGTGATGAGGGGACTGTTGAGGCCGTTGCCATGAAGTCACTGAAGGTCCTGTCTGAAACAGCGTCCAGGTACAAGGTGATAATCGTTGATGATGGAAGTCCTGATAAATCAGGGGAAATAGCTGATAATCTAGCAGAAAAATATAAAGAGATTATATCTGTACATCATCAAACAAATCTTGGCTATGGCGCCGCGCTTCAAACAGGGTTTAAGTATTCACTTGATTATGATTGGATTTGTTTCACTGATGGAGATAACCAGTATGATGTAAATGAACTGCTTCATATTTCTAAACTATTTCATCACTATGACCTGATTGTAACCTTTCGTTATTCCAAGATATACGGCACATTACGAAGCTTTATTTCCTTTGTTTACAATTTTATTATCAGATTGTTGTTTAAATCGGATTTGCGGGACCATAATTGTGGTTTGAAAGTTATTCGATCAAGTGTTGTAAAGGATATGAAACTTGTATCAAATAGTGCCTTTATTGGAGCGGAAATTATAATAAATACTATGGTGAGAGGATATCCGATCGGGGAGGTGGGGATTAAAACTTACCCGAGAACTTTCGGCGAATCGAGTGTTATGTCAATGAGACATATTTTATCAAGCATTCGTGATATGTTTCGGGTATATGTAAAGATATTCAAGCGAAGAGGTTAACTGATCAGCCGCAGATTTACGCAGATTAACACAGATACGTAATTATAAAAGGACATTATTTGTTAATATGAAAATTTGTATGTATCTGTGGCAAGAATACCTTTGTTTCTATTTGTAAATACGATTTTTTCCCACAGTCTATGATATTTACGGATTGTACCCCCTGTTTCTTGGAAAAAGCACCTGAGAATCAAACTTTTTATGCCATCTCCATATAAGAGAATAGGTTGAAAAAGTTGTCTTGCTGTATATATAGTCAAGAACAATATGTTGTCCGTACCCGATAAATATGCCGGTCACATATAAATTGTAATCTGTTAATACTGTAGCCAATCCGATGCAGAATAACCATTCCCATGCATGAAATACCAGGGTTATGCTCCGATGGTTTTCTTTATAAAAGAAGCTGAAAAAATTATTAAGATTAAAGCGTAGGTGATGTTCATTTAAATAATCAAAGATATGGTCTATATCTATGAATATGCCGGAGCAAAAAGAAGCGATAGTAATTCCCCATGATTTGAATATAGTGTATAGTATGCCTGAAAATATTGTAGAAATGGCTATATGATGTTCTAATTTCATATGATAGAATAATGGAATTTAAAAAGCTATGGAGAGTATAAAGAAATTACAAAAATCAATAATAGTATTTATTCATTATAGCAATCATCAGTATTGAAATGAAATGGATTGTATTGCGGAAACCTATTGGCTATTTGACTTTTTAATAGGCGACTTATAATACAATAAGATGTTATAGTTATAGTATGTTTGTAAATAATTGGAGGTGAAAGACTTGGTGAAAGTAATAGTTATATTTCTGTTTGTTATTATGAATATTTTGGAAAAGAATGCATATGCATATATCGACCCTAACACTGGAGGGTTCTTTTTTCAGACGGTTGCCCCATTCGTATATGGCATTCTGGGGGTGATAGTGGTTTTCTGGAAAAGGATTGTCGGATTTGTAAAAAATATATTTAGTAAAAAAAAGGATGAGAACAGTTCTACCGGGAATGAGTAAGTCCCGGCGTTTGGTAATTTTAGGTATTGACGGCATGGATCCTGAAATCTTCCTTTTTTTGAAGAAGACAGGTAAGATGCCTGTTCTCGGTTCTATCGCAGATGCCGGTAACTTCAGGTCTTTTGCAACTTCTAACCCTCCACAAAGTCCGGTCTCCTGGACGAATATTGCAACAGGTTCTGATTCAGGCACTCACGGAATCTGTGATTTCCTTCATCGTGACCCAAAAACCTATACCCCGGAACTCTCTTTATTCGGCCTTCAGCAGTATAAAGGCGGGGTAAAATACACATCGCATATACGGATTCCATCTTTTTTTGAAAAGGCGATGAAACAGGGCATTCCTGTAACACTGTTACGCTGGCCTTTGACTTTTCCTGCACCTGTGTCATTACCTTCAACCAGCCGTCTGCTTTCAGGTATGGGAGTGCCGGACCTTCTGGGAACTTTGGGAAGATACTCTTTCTACACTGCAGATAGAGAAATATCTGAAAGTAATATGCATGGCAGGATTGTACATGTAGTCCCTGATAATGGGGAGGTTAAGACGGAAGTGTACGGCCCCAGATATATGAGCTGGAAAGGAATGAAAGAGGCCTCATTGCAAATGACCCTTGAGAGAACATCAAAGGGTTTAAATGTTACACTGCCTGAAACTGAACTTAAACTTTCATTTGGTGAGTGGAGCCCGCATATAATTATAAAGTTTTCAACTGGTCTTATGGGGAAAGTTAGCGCCTTAACCAGAATGGTCTGTATTGCATCAGACCCATTCCCAACTCTATTTGTATTGCCGATGCAGATCTATCCTAAAGAAACCACTCTGCCCCTTTCTTCACCGGCATCTTTCGGGGCCGAGCTGTGGGATAAGGTCGGACCGTACCTTACACTTGGAATGCCTGAAGATACAAATGGATTAAAAGACGGGCTTATATCCGAAGAGATATTCCTGTCGCTCTGTAATGATGTTTTTCAGGAACGACAGGATATGTTCAACACGCTGCTTGATGATTATAACGAAGGAGTTCTTTCGTGTGTTTTTGATACTCTTGACAGGGTTCAGCATATGTTCTGGAAGGAGAAATACGGAGATGCCCTGGATGCTCAGGGAAAGGTGCCGACGGATGTTGTTGCTACATGGTACAGCAGGATGGACAGTATGGTCGGAGATGTTATTAATAGAATAGGCAGTGATACACCCCTGATTATATTATCTGATCATGGGTTTACATCTCTTGAGAGGTATGTTCATCTGAATAGCTGGCTGGCGCGGAATGGGTATCTGGTTTTTAAGAACAGCGGTAAAAGCGGAGGCCCCTTATTTAAAAATGTTGACTGGTCCAGAACAAGGGCGTACTCGCTAGGATTTAACAGTATCTACTTGAATTTGAAAGGGCGTGAAGGTAAGGGAATTGTTGAAGAAAATGAAACAGAGACTTTGTGTAACGATTTAATAGATAAACTTGAGAACTGGAGAGATGGAGAGAGACATGTTGTTTTGAAGGCTTACAAGAGTAACGATATATATGATATAAAACACAGCAATAGTCCTGACATTGTTGTAGGATACACTGCAGGATACAGGGCTTCTAAGCAGAGTGTATTAGGGGAATCTCCGGATGGCGAATTGATTGAGGATAATCATGATGCATGGTCAGGGGATCATTGCTGTGACCCTTCTTTTGTGCCGGGTGTTTTTTTCGGGGTAAATTTCCATGATATTAATCTAAACATTCCCGATGAAATATCAGTAAATGATATCAGTTCATTGTTTGAGCAATGGATGCAGTCTTCTAGCTGACACTATCAGTAAGTATATAAATCAATAATGAATATCCTTGGAATATCAGCTTTTTATCATGACAGCGCTGCCTGTCTTGTTCAGGACGGCAAGATTGTATCAGCGGCACAGGAGGAGCGTTTTACGCGGAAGAAGCATGACTCCGCTTTCCCGATAAATGCAATTAATTTCTGTCTTCAGGACGCAAATTTGAAAGTTGATGATTTGAATTATCTTGCATACTACGACAAACCATTTATTACTTTTGAAAGGATTCTGGAGACATATCTTGCTTATGCACCGGTTGGAATCAGATCATTTATAAAGGCGCTTCCTCTCTGGATAAAGAAGAAGCTCTGGATGAAGGAAGTCTTAATAAAGGAACTCGGATATGGAGGAAAGGTAATCTTCCCTGAACACCATGAATCTCATGCCGCATCTGCATTTTTCCCATCACCGTTTCAGGAGGCTGCTTTTTTGACTATGGATGGGGTAGGGGAGTGGACAACCGCCAGTTATGGTATCGGGAAGGATAATGATTTAAATATATCGGCTGAAATAAGGTTCCCCGATTCCCTGGGTCTGCTATATTCGGCTTTTACCTATTTTACGGGTTTCAGGGTTAATTCCGGAGAATATAAAGTCATGGGACTTGCACCTTATGGAGCGCCTAAATATAAGGACATCATTTTGAAAGAATTGATTGACTTAAAGGAAGATGGATCATTTAAGATGAATATGGAGTACTTTGACTACTGTGCCGGCCTGACAATGACGAACAGAAAGTTTGATAAACTCTTTGACGGGCCGCCGCGCAAACCCGAGTCAAAACTTACCCAGAGAGAAATGGACATCGCACGTTCCGTGCAGGAGGTGACAGAAGAAGCAGTCCTTCGAATAGGAAAGCATATTCGGAAAGAAACCGGGCAAAAATACCTGTGTCTTGCTGGTGGTGTTGCCTTAAATTGTGTAGCAAATGGGAAACTGCTGCGTGAGGGAATATTTGAGAATATCTGGATACAGCCTGCGGCAGGTGATGCGGGTGCTGCGTTAGGCGCGGCTCTGTTTACATGGTATAAGTACCTTGGAAATGATAGAAAGGCGGACGGCAAGAAGGATTTTCAGCAGGGATCATACCTGGGTCCGAAATTTGACAATGAATATATCGTTAATTACCTCACGAAAAACAACGTACCGTACACGGAATTAAGCAGTGCAGAGATGCCGGAAAAGATAGCAGATTTAATCGCTGACGAGAAGGTTGTAGGCTGGTTTCAGGGAAGGATGGAGTTCGGACCTCGCGCGTTGGGAGGGAGGTCAATTATTGGAGATGCCAGATCTCCGAAGATGCAGGAAACAATGAACCTCAAAATCAAGTTTCGCGAGAGTTTTCGTCCATTTGCCCCTTCAGTGATAAGAGAAAGGGTGTCAGATGTATTTGATATTGACAGGGAAAGTCCTTATATGCTTCTGGTTGCCCCGGTAAAAAAGGAGATGTGTAGAGAGATGACCGAAGAAGAGCATAGCCGCTTCGGGCTTGATAAACTTCATGTGGTACGATCAGATATGCCGGCAATCACTCATGTTGATTATTCTGCAAGGATACAGACGGTAGACGGAGAATATAACAGAGCGTATTACGAAATGATAAAAAAGTTTGACGAAAAACACGATTGTCCTGTGATTATTAATACTTCTTTTAACGTAAGAGGTGAGCCTATCGTATGCACACCTGAGGATGCCTTCCTTTGTTTCATGCGTACCGATATGGATTATCTGATAATGGAAAACATTTTAATTGAAAAGAAAGAGCAGAAAGAGTTGGAAGGCGATGTTGACTGGCAGAAAGAATTCGAACTGGATTAACAAATTAGACAGGATTAACAGGATCACGGGATAATCAACGAACCAAATTTAGACAGGATTGACAGGATTGACAGGATTGACAGGATTACGGGATAAAGAAAAAAGTAATAAGACAATATTATTTCATTCAATTAGAATAAATAAATCTATAAGATTACCAAGATGAATAAATCCAGTTCATCCTGTTGATCCTGTCTAAAATTAATGGAATATAGTGAATTAACAGAAAAGATCATTAAATGTGCTTATACTGTATACAATAAAATGGGATATGGTTTTCTTGAAAGCGTTTATGAGAAGTGCATGCTTATTGAACTAAATAAAGCAGGACTTAATGCAGAAGCTCAGAAATCTATTAAAGTTTACTACGATGATAAGAATGTAGGAGAATTTGTTGCTGATATTGTAATTAATGATACCATTATACTGGAATTAAAGTCGGTTAGCAGGATTATAAAAGCACATGAAGTACAGTTAGTTAATTACCTGGTAGCAACAGACAAGCCGATTGGTTTACTTCTTAATTTCGGAGAGAAAAGAGTTGAAGTTAAGCGTAAAATCAAGGAGATAACTAAAGAAGATCGATGCGATCACGACAATAAAAGGGTTGTAATAAAAAATCCAGTAGATCCTGTTAATCCTGTCGAAAAAGATGAGTATCAATCAGTGTAAATCCGTGTAAATCAGTGGCTAAAATATGCTTTTAGAAGAAATTAAAAATATAAAGAGTGAAAAGAAGGACCTTCGAAATTTCGGCATTACTTTCGGAGTTGTTCTCGGTCTATTAGCCGGGGCGCTCTGGTGGAAAGAAAAAGATACATATACTTTATTCTTAATAATTTCTGCGGCGTTTTTCTTTTTTGGACTTGTTCTGCCGGGTTTACTGAAGCCTTTACAGAAGGTCTGGATGGCACTTGCGGTGGTTATGGGCTTTATTATGACAAGGGTGATTTTGAGTATATTATTTTATTTTGTTTTTACATCCATCGGTTTGATTGGAAGGCTTTTTGGAAAGAAGTTTCTTGATCTAAAGATAGATACCTCAAAGAAAAGTTATTGGAGTTACAGAAAACAGGGAGAATTTGATAAAGATAGATGTGAGAAACAGTTTTGAATTATCAATAAAACAGTGATACAACAATTAACCCTATGAGGCTAATGAAGGAATAATCAGTGTGAATGGATCAGTTTCTGAGCATTAGATGAGATGAATGATACAAGAGTACCTTATTGGCAGATTGCCCGCCTTATATTTGTTCTCTTCTCCCTTTATCTGTTAGGCGATGCGTTCTATCGCTGGGACGGGTTCAGCTATTATGCCTCTTTTTCAGAATTCCTGACAACAGTTGCGCTCACCTCAATACTATGGAGTTCCGTAGCCATGATGGCATCAATTCCAATATGGCTTTCTTTTAAGATATGTAATCGTTTGTTTAGACTTTTCCGCCTGGAGGTTGCATTCGAACACCTACTTATCTACACGGGGCTATGTATTCTCTTTGGTTTTCTGGCCTGGAGAGGGAAAAAATATTTTTTGCCAGATGTCCATACAGCAATCCAAGTAAAATACGCAGTCTTTTTTTGTACCGCAGTTGGGTCTGCATATATTACATGGCTTTTACGTAGCAAGGCTGTACAATGGACGATCACTATACAGTATCGCATTACTCCGCTGGTATGGCTCTTTGGAATATTTGTAATACTTTCGGTTCCCCTTGTGTCCTATCATGCATGGTTTAAAGGAACTGACGAAGCAGTTTTAAAAGGTACTGCAGTGACTGCTGTGACAGAAAGAAATAATCCGAATATAATCTTGGTAACTTTTGACGCTTTGGCTGCAAGGAATATGTCTCTGTACGGTTATCAAAGAGATACGACTCCGTTTATACGTGAGTGGGCAAAGACAGCGACAGTCTTTACAAATACTGAAGCTGCCAGTAATTTTACAACTCCTTCTGTGGCCAGTCTCATGACAGGCAAGAGAGTCTGGACACATCAGACTTATCACATTGAAGGTACCAGGCCGATAAGAAGTGATACTGAAAGCCTGCCGTTCCTGCTCAAAAGAGATGACTACTTTAATATTGCTCTTGTTGTTAACCCTTTTGCATCAGTTGAAACATTAGGAATGTCCGGCAGTTTTGATATTGCTCCCCTTGCTACTGAGTTAAGCGCTTCTGCTTCTTTGTTTGGGTGGAAATTTGGGGTTGTTGATAAAATGCTTTACCGTGCATTCGGTGAAAAAGTCAGACTGCATAACTGGATTTTAATGAATGAATTTATTTTTAGCAGATTTCTCAATTTGATATCACGGAATATCTCTCAAACTACCGTTCCGCCAGATAAGGTGTTTGACAGGTTTCTGGATATTATCGATAAAAAACCAGAAGGACCTTTTTTTGCATGGATTCATGTATTTCCTCCTCATGATCCTTATCTGCCACCTAAGCCTCATAAGGGAGAGTTTAATCCTTCATTAGAACTGAGAACATATAAAAGTCAGGAAAAAGTGATCGAAGAGTCATATAAATATTTGTTTCAGTACCGGCGTTATTCAGAAGAGATGCAGCCGTCAGTCGATCTAATGAAAGACTATTATGATGAATCCATTAAATATATTGATAAAAAATTTGATAATTTCATTCAGGAATTAAATAAAAGGAAGATAGAAGATACAGTTATCATATTGTCTGCAGACCATGGAGAGAGTTTTGAACATGGCTATTTTACACATGGGGGGCCTTTTCTTTATGAACAGGTTACACATATCCCCTTAATAGTTAAAGAGCCCGGCCAGACCGAAGGGAGAACCATTGATCAGCATGTTGAGCAGATAGATATTCCGGCTACGGTTCTTCAGTTAGCTGATGTGCCGGTACCTTCATGGATGGAAGGGCGATCTCTGGTCCCTCTTCTGAGAGGGGAAAAGCTTACATCAAAGCCGGTATATTCCATGAATTTCCAGGACAACCGCAGCCGCGGCCATCAGGTTACTAAAGGAAGCATTGCTTTATGGGAAGGTGATTACAAGCTGATTTATTATCTTGAAAAAAATGAATCTTTGCTTTTTAATCTGATAAACGACCCTGATGAACTGGATAATCTTATAGATAAGGAACCCGGAATAGGGCAGCATCTTCTCTCTTTGATTCTGGATAATCTTAAAAAGGCTAATAAAAGGATTAAAATGCAGAGAGAGGATCATATAATGTCATTTAATGAAGCTCGTTAGCTATTAGATTAAAACGTTCATGAAGATATATAATATTTTTTCTGCTGGGCATGTGTTTATATTTAATCAGAAAAGTAATATAAGAAAGGAAGATACACGAAGAAGGATAACGGAATAATCATGTCTGTAATATCGTCGTATTTGAAAGTGTTTCGTATAATTTTTGTTATGTGCTCTCTTTATATTATGGGAGCTGTATTTTATAGGTGGGATGGATTTAAGTATTATGGATCATTCTCTGATTTCCCGCTTGGTATTGCACTTGCATTTATTTTATGGAGTATTGTCGCTGTTATTGTAACAATATTTATTTGGCTTCTATTTAAGGTGGTTGAATGGAGTTTGCTTCTAATGGGACGAAAAATCAGAATTGAGCATATATTGATGTTTATTGGTGTCTTTATATTTTTTGGAGCCTTAGTTTGGAAAGGCAGATGGTTCATACGGCATTATGTTGTGATTACACAACAGGTAAAGCTAATTATTCTTATCGTTGTTGCCATAATATCAATATTGTCAACGACAATACTTCGTAATAAGGCTGTATCTTGGATAGGCATAATTCAGGAGCGAATTACCCCTCTGATCTGGCTCTTTGGGGTATTTGCCATACTTTCAGTTTCTTTAATCGCTTATCAAGTAAGTGCCTATCAGATTTGGGGGGGAGAAGATAAAGGGATATTGCCTGAAATTAGCCGGACTTCTTTATCAAACAAAAAACAACCCAACATTATTTTAGTTACCTTTGATGCTCTTACGATTCGGAATATGTCCGTATATGATTATCATAGAGAAACAACACCTTTTATTGCTGAATGGGCAAAGAATGCCACAATATTTACAAAGACTAAAGCTGAGTCCAATGCTACTTCTCCGACAACTGCCAGTTTAATGACAGGGAAAAGAGTGTGGACTCACCAACTGTATGCGCCACATGGTTATAATGTTATAAACGCCGATACTGAAAATCTGCCTCTTTTACTCAAAAGAAATGGTTACTACAACATTGCATTAATTCAAAATAGCTTCGCTTCAGTAAAAACGTTGGGTATCTCTAACAGTATTGACATTGCTCCTTTAGTCCCCTCTTTCACAGAACCTTTTTCCATAGAAAGTATTATTGAAAAACAACTCTTTAGATTATTAGGTGATAAATTCCATATCTATAGTTGGATTATCCGGGATGATTTTATTTTCAAATTACTTTTACGCACATTTCCTCAAAAAATATTTATAACAGAATATCCTCCTGAAAAGGTTTTTAACAGATTTTTGGAAATAATCAATAATAATCCTCCTGAGCCTTTTTTTGCATGGATTCATGTATTTCCGCCGCATGCCCCCTACCTTCCTCCAGAACCATATATAGGAACTTTTGATTCTTCTCCAATATTGAGGACAGCAATTAGCCAGCGTAAAATATGGACGAGAGATAATATTGACACAAAAAGGGCGCGGTACGATGAATTCATAAGATATTGTGATAAAGAATTTGAAAAATTTATTAAGCAGCTAAGAAAATATAAATTTTTCAAAAACACAGTGATTATTTTATCTTCAGACCATGGACAGAGCTTTGAACATAATTACATTACGCATGGTGGCATTCATCTATATGAATCGGTGACAAATATTCCTCTTATTATCAAGGAGCCTGCCCAGATTGAAGGAAAGATAATTGATGATCTGACAGAGCAGATAGATATAACTCCTACAATTCTGGAATTTGCCAATATACCCGTACCACTATGGATGGAGGGAGAATCACTGGTACCGATTATGCATGGCAAAGAGCTTCAATTGAAGCAAGCGCTATCCATGACTCTTGAGGGGAATCGAAGTAAACATAGGGTTATGGAAGGTACATTTGCGATATGGGAGGGTGATTACAAATTAATACACTTTTTCAAGGATAAAAAATCTCTGCTTTTTAATCTGAAGCTGGATCCTGATGAACTGGATAATCTTATAGATAAGGAACCCGGGATAGGGCAGCATCTTCTCTTTTTGATTCAGGATAATCTTAAAAAAGCTAATAAAAAAATAGGGAAGTAAAATAAGTTGCAGTAATTAGTATCGTAGTGTTATTTTTAAAACAAGTATTAATTGCATACAGCTTAATTATAAAGTATAAATATTAGATAAAAGACTTAGACAAAATAAACAGGGTTTTCTGGTCTTGTATTTAGAATTCTTTGTAATTTGCCCTAAAGATCTCAATATGAGTCGGAGTTTACCCGCCTCTGGCGGCGCCGAAGGCGACCAGGGTTTAGTCGATCCGACCTGAGAGTTGCTTTGACATGTAATTCTGTCTAAAAAACAGCTTAACTTCTACATAAATATACTGGAGAGATAAAGAGATGAACAAGAATGTACCATCAGTTTTATTGTCTATTATAATCCCTGTTTACAACTCTGAAAATACTATCAATAGGCTGGTTGAAGGACTTATCAAGGAATTAGGCGCTCTTTATAAGCTTGAGATTATACTCGTGAACGATAACTCCGTTGATGACTCAGAAAAAGTATGCATATCTTTATTCAGGAATAATAAAGAAATCGTGAAATTCTATTCTCTCTCAAAAAATGTCGGTGAACATAGCGCGGTAATGGCTGGACTGAATAATGTAACCAGTGATTATGCTGTTATTATGGATGATGATTTCCAGAATCCGATAAGTGAGGTTGTTAACCTTGTCAATACTGCTTTGGAGAATGATTATGATGTAGTCTATTCGTATTATGTAGAGAAGAAGCATAAATTATTTAGAAATATTGGGAGTTGGTTCAATGACAAGGCTGCCAATCTTATGTTGAGAAAGCCAAAAGGCTTATATCTATCCAGTTTTAAAATTTTAAACAGGTTTTTAGTAAATGAGATCATTAAGTACCAGGCTCCTTTTCCTTATATCGATGGTTCAATATTGCAAATTACAGATAAAATAGGCAAGGTCAAAGTGGAACATCATGAGCGAAAAGATGGAAGTTCCGGGTATACTTTGAAAAAATTAATCTCATTGTGGCTGAATATGTTTACGAACTTTTCCATCTTACCATTGAGAAGTTCGATTGTTTTTGGTTTCATATTTGCATTTCTGGGATTGTTATTGGGTATCTATACGGTATTAGAAAAAATTGTTGATCCTGATTTGCCCGTGGGTTATGCTGCTTTATTTGTTTCGATCTCTGTTTTTGCCGGTGTACAGCTAATAGCACTTGGAATGCTAGGTGAATATATCGGAAGAGTCTTTTTATCTCTCAATAAAAAGCCTCAGTATACAATAAGAAAAAAATATGAATATCATAATAAGGAAAGTACATTATAATGAATACATTAATAGAGCCAGAAAGATTCAGTAATAAGAAAATTATTATAACCGGCGGATTGGGTTTTATAGGATCAAATCTGGCTCACCGTCTTGTTGCTTATGGCGCGAAGGTTCTATTGGTTGATTCTCTTATTCCTGAATATGGAGGCAATTTATTTAATATTAAGGAAATAGAAGATAAAGTTGACGTGAATATTGCCGATGTTCGCGACATACATGGTATGCGTTATCTTGTTAAGGGAAAGGACTTTATGTTCAATATTGCCGGACAGGTAAGCCATACCGATTCGATGAAAGACCCTTTCACAGACCTGGAGATTAACTGCCGGGCACAGTTGTCAATCCTGGAAACATGCCGCAAGTATAATCCAGATATAAAAATCGTTTTTGCCGGGACCCGTCAGATATACGGAGTGCCAGATTATTTGCCTGTTGATGAACGACATATGCTCCATCCAACAGACGTAAACGGAATTAACAAAACAGCTGGTGAGTGGTATCATATCCTTTATAATAATGTTTATGGGATACGTACATGTTCCTTGCGATTAACCAATACATACGGTCCGCGTCTGCGTACCAGAGACTCCCGGCAGACTTTTCTTGGCATCTGGATAAAACAGGTATTGACCGGCGAAGAGATTAAAGTTTTTGGCGATGGTCAGCAGATAAGAGACTTTAACTTTGTAGATGATGTCGTTGACGCTTTTTTGATATCAGCGTTAAGTGACGAAGCTGACGGCCAGGTTTTTAATCTTGGTTGCAATGAACCCATTAACCTGCTGGATTTGGCGAAGCTGTTAATAAAAGCTAATAATACCGGGTCATATTCCATCATCCCTTTTCCGCCTGATCTGAAAAAGATAGATATTGGAGATTATTACGGGGATTTCAATAAAATCCGTTCATTGTTAGGATGGGAACCTAAAACTTCACTTGAAGAAGGAATAGCTCTTACTCTGGAATATTACAGGAATTACGGCAAGCACTACTGGGACGAATAGTAATATATAGGAAATTATAAAATCATTCTAAAAGGTATACCGGGGTTTCTAATTTATTATATCTTTTTTATCCTGTATATCCTGTCTAATTTTGTTCTGAGGTATCAAAATGGCAATTAAGGTATGGGATTATCTCAAAGAATATGAGGATGAAAAATCCGAAATCATATCAGCTATTGAAAAAGTATTGAGTTCAGGTCGTTTAATACTCGGAAATAGCGTCAAGAATATCGAAGAAGCATTTGCCGCGTATTGCGGCGCAAAGTTCGGTATAGGAGTTAACAGCGGTACAGATGCATTATTCCTCGGATTAAAAGCTTTGGGCATAGGTGAAGGTGATGAGGTGATCACTGTAGCTAATACCGCAGTTCCAACAGTTTCTTCAATTATTTCAGCCGGAGCCATCCCTGTTTTTGTTGACATAGATCCTGATACATACCTTATGGATACTTCGCTGTTAGAGAAGGTGATTACACCGAGGACAAAATGCATTTTACCTGTACACCTCTATGGTCAGTGTGTGAATATGGATGATGTTAAAAGAGTTGCGGATACACATGGATTGAAAATTATTGAGGATTGTGCCCAGAGTCATGGGGCTTCATTTAACGGGAAGAAATCTGGTTCAATGTCCGATCTTGCTGCTTTTTCGTTCTACCCTACCAAGGTTCTTGGCGGATATGGGGATGGTGGCATGGTAGTAACAAACAATGAAAAGATTTATGAGAAGGTGAGGAGGCTTCGTTATTATGGTATGGAGAAGACGTATTATTCAGAAGAACACGGCTACAATTCAAGACTTGATGAACTCCATGCTGAGATTCTTTTGCGTAAGTTAACTCATCTTGATGAATATATTGCTCGTAGAAAAGAAATTGCCTTTCAATATGATAGGCTTTTGATTGCCAGAGGACTATGCTTGCCAAAGATAATGCAAGGCAATGAGCATGTCTATTATTTATATGTCTGTCGTCACTCTCAAAGAGATAAGATTATCTCCCTGCTGCGAACAAAAGATATTTTTGTTAACATTAACTATCAATGGCCTATTCATACTATGTCAGGTTATCAATATCTCGGTTACAAAATAGGAGATCTGCCGCATACAGAAAAAGCAGCAAATGAAATCTTCAATTTGCCGATGTACCCTTCTTTAACCGATGATGAACAGGAGGTAGTCATTACCGAGCTATGTAATATTCTGGAAAGTATGAATTAAGGATAAATATGAAAAGGGAAAATCTATTTATAATTATCCTTTTATTTGTTACTGCAATATATTATATTCCCGTAATTAACTTGCCCTTGGCTCCATATGATGAAGCTGTAATACTGGTTGGCGCTGAGAAAATTCAGAACGGGCAAATACCGCATAAGGATTTTTCTTCAGAATATCCAGCCGGGCAGCTTTATTCACTGGCTGCTCTCTTTAATTTTTTTGGCACATCAGTTATCACTGAAAGAGTTTATGATCTTATTATAAGGTCATTTCTTTCCCTGTCTATTTTTCTGATTATCAGATCGTTATCTTCAAGTATTACGGCTTTAGTCGGTTGGTTAATGTCACTTATATGGCTGCAGCATAGCAGTTTCCCCGCTTATCCAGTGTATCCTTCCATGCTATTTATATTTGTCAGTGTTTATCTGCTGGTACTTTATATGAGAGAGAAAAAGAATTTCTGGATTGTGTTGAGCGCTTTGTCCATTGTGCTGGCTGTTTTATTCAGACATGATTTGGGCGGATATGCTGCTATTGTTATTACTATCATATTACTATTTAGAAGCATAATGGGTGTGCAATCCTGGAAGCCGCTGATTTTATTTGTAACCGGTGGGATCTTTGCAGGATTATCTGTAATCGGTTATTTTTTTATAAATTCTGCTGCAGGATTTATGATTAACGACTTAATTATGATCCCTGTGGCTTTTCTTAAGTATCAGGCAATTCCTTATCCTGCCTTATCAAGATGGAACCTGCCATTCTATATTTTTCCGTTAATACTGCTTGCCGGCGCTGTTACTTCAATTGTTATGATAAAGCGTAAGTCAGATGATACGACAGCTTATGCGATAATGTTTATCTCATTTATTGGAATATTCTGTTTTAACCAGGTAAGGGTCCGCTCAGATACTATACATCTGCTCCCCGTTGCATTGACCGGTATTTTACTGGCTCCTGTTTTAATACATACACTATCTGAGAGACTATCGCTAAGCACATGGCAGAATAGGGTTGTTTGTGTATTGTTTGTTATTATTTTTGGAGCTACTTTGTCTAAACCGGTTGAAGTCATCAAGAAATTATTATTGACCACAAATGGTTATATAATAGAAAACGTTAATCCTGGTATTGGACGTGCTTATCACCTGAAAATAAATGCTGACCTTAAAGATGCAGTGACATACATAAGGAACAACACATCAGAAAATGAAAACATATATGTTGGTGTGAAAAATCATGATCAATTTGTTTTCAACGATGTGGTAATTTACTTTCTTGCGGATAGGAATTCCGTTACAAGATACCATACGCTTAATCCGGGGGTTCATACAACAGCAAGGATTCAGAAGGAACTGATCAGTGAGCTTGAAAACGGTTCGTCCCGCCTGGTTGTACTGGTTTCTCGATCCAGGGCTGAGCCAAACTTGAGCAGTGTTGATACGCAGGTGGATCTGCTTGATAATTACATTTTGAATAAATATGAATTAACAGAAAAATTTGGCATATATGAGATATGGATGAAAATATTGTAAGCTTTTAGTCAATCAACAAAATTGACAAATATGAATTCAACATTATCAGAAACTGAGAGAAGAACGACTCTTTCAATATACTTTTTCATTACTATTCTGCCATTTATCCTGCTCTACTGGATGGCGCCTTTCGTAACTGATATAACGCTTGGAGCAGACTATCAGCTCTTTTCAATCAATGAGCAGATGGAACTGCTTTTCTCCATAAAAACCGGTTCATTTCCTCTTTACGTACCGGGGTATAAATACGGCCATTCTTCAAGTGCACTCACATTAAGTCAGGTATATCATCCGATATCTCACCTCGCTTCGCTAATGCCCGGATACTGGAGCGGAAAAGCACTTGAATGGAATACATTTCTGCGTTTTTTGACTCTTGGCCTCACGCATTTGGCGCTCTTTGTTTTTTTAAGAAAAATTAGGCTAAACAGACTTTTTTCTTTCCTTCTTTCGCTTATCACCGTTTATAACATACGTATGTTAGAGGCATTCCGTTATGGCGCATCTCTTGAGGCATATACAGGGTATCTCTTAATATGTGCTTTTATAGGTTTATACTTCATTCGCCCATCAAGGTGGCTTGGGCCTCTATCTATTATCGGAGCGACTTATTTGCTTGTATGCAGCGGCCACCCGCCTATGATGTTTTACGGTCTTCTGGGAGCAGGTTTATTTACACTTATTGCACCATTTTTTCTGACAACCATGCTGCCTGACAGGGATGTTAGCCTTAAAATTGCTCTCAGGTTCTGGGCAAGAGTGGGTTTGTATATGTGTGTAGGAATCCTGCTTGCCTCAGCGTACATTTTACCTTTCTACTTTGAATTTGTTACCACAAATATTGAGTATACACACTATAACCTTGAATCTTATCTGGGGCAGGATACCTTTGTAGGTGTATTGAATAATTTTTTTATGCCTTTTGCTTCAAATGTGATTAGTGGATTTGGTGGATCATCGCTATTTCTTATTCCTCTCCTTTTGCCATTATTACTATTCTTCAGAGTGAAAATACCCCCTTCTATTTGGGCCATCTGGGGCATAGTGTTGATTGCATTATTTTATATCCTGGGAATACAGACCCCTGTCTTCGGTCTGGCATGGGAGTACCTTCCATTTGTGTCATCTGCCGGGAATGAAGGGCGGATCTCCTTGATCGTTCCAATTTTCCTTATGATGTTGCTGGCATGGGTAATAAACTCAGGATCATTTCCGATCAGGTTGAAAGGTTTATCTGTATTATTGAAGCCTTATACCCTGCTTGGATTAACTGCATTAATATTAATTCCGATCTATCTGCTGCCCGTTTTTTTATTTAAACCTCAACTTGGCAATTTTACATCTCATTTCATTCGACAAATACCTTTCTGGATAGAATTCGCAGCGGTTCTGTTTGGAATGGCCTCACTTGCAGTACTTGTCTTGTACGGTATTCATCTGCGTTTAGCCCGTACACTCGGAGTTCTTTTGTGCCTGATGATACTTTTACAGGTTGGAACGATCTTAAAGTATGGAATATTTATTGAAAAAAAATATGAAAAGCCGACTTTTGAACAGATGATGGCTCATAAGAAAGAAAAAATAGACTTCCATTTCCATCAAAATCCAGCCATGTTTCATTCCGTGGTTTTGACCCATCTAACACGTTCTTTTATTGAGCCATTTTTAGGGAAAATATACACTCAGATTATTCCTGTTTCCAGCCGGGACGATGCCTATAGGATGATGGAGCGTGTACGTCTCCCACAGCAGGTTTTTGTTGAGGGGTATGACTCTGCGAAGGCTGAATCCATATCAGAAAATGGGGAGAATGTTAAAGAAGGTGCTGTGAATTTGATTTATAGTTCTTTTAATTGTGTAAAGTTCAGAACTGTTTCCCCAGTTACGGCTTTTTTTGGTTTATCTTATCCTTTTACAGGACATTGGAAGGCATGGGTGAATGGTGAGGAAGCCATTGTTTATCGGGCTAATGGTGCAGCTATCTCTGTTGAAATTCCTGAAGGGAATAGCCTTGTTGAGTTCAGGTATTGGAGCAACGCCTTCTTTTTGGGAATGATTATAAGCTGTACAGTATTTGCATTTATCGGGTTTTTTGTGTGTTTTCGCGGCCTAAAAGGTTTTCCAAGGATTTTAGGGATAGTTGTGATTGCGATCATAATTGCAGGAGGGTTTATGCTCTGGTTTAATAGCCTGTATAGAGGTGATAATCTTGAAACAGAATATTCCTGGACTTATACGTCTCCTCTACAAGTACCAAATCTTGCCTACGGAAAAAAGAACCTCAGCTATTATCTTTATAACAGCTCTATGCTGCGCTTTGACAGCGGCAGAGCAGTAGACGGAGACACTCATCAGGGGTCTGGTGTTACTATACGACCTTTGGATGAAGCCTTGATTGTTGATTTGAACATGGTTGAAGAGATTAAAACTATTGTTTTGTATGGGGAGTGGAAAATACGGCCGAAAATATTTCTGTCACAAGATAACATGAAATGGCAGGAGGTTGAATCTTTTATGGAAGATAATAATACTGTTCCTCTGCGTATTACTTTTGAAAAGCCTGAAAGTGCCCGTTTTGTTAAAGTACAGTCAACTGACTCTGAATTCGTTATTGATGAAATTGAGGTCTATGGTCCTGAATTTACCAAATTCTAAAAAATAATTAACGAATTTTCATTTTTATCTTATATTTTAAGAGGTTACATTGATGCTGAGAAGACATTATATCTTCTTGTTTAATTGGGAAGCAATTATATTCAAATACAAACATTTTATGGGTAAATATATAAAATAATTAAAAAACGTATGGATAAGTTAACATTGATGCACTCGTAAAAAGTCGTCATACCCGTGGAAACGGGTATCCAGGGAATATATAACTACTTAAAAAGACTGGATTCCCGTTCCCTGCTTAATGCCTGCTGGGACAAGCCCTGAACCGTATGGTACAGGGCAAGCTTCACGGGCCTGTCCCGCCTGTCCCGATTATTCGGGGATATATCGGGGAATGACAAAAAACTGCTTTTAATGATATATTACGAGTCTATCAAGATTAATATCATTTTTAACAGAAAGAAGATTACAAACACCTAACATTAGTCTTTTATTGAGAAACCTGTTAAGCAAAGGAGAGCCGGTTATCCGGCTCTCCTTTTAATTTGAAGACAGGATCTTTATTTAAATGTTTCTGGAATTAATATCGTTTGTTATTGTGCAAAAGGTACCATAGAGCAACCTGAATAAACAGTTGTTATATGTCATTCATGTATGTAAGGTTCTGTTAAAGGGTAATTGAGCCCCTGTTTGCCTCATTGGAGAGTTTCAATTGATTCTGGTAAAATAAACCCATCGTTTTTCATGTGTTACATACAGTACGTATTAATCCTGGTTGGTTCTATGCTTATTGTTTTTGGACAACCTAAGCCTATATATGACCCCATTTATTAATCAATATAAATTATTGTTTGTACTGTCCTGGATTATTCTATATATAATTTATCCTGCCTGGGCGCTTCCCATCTCTGTAACTGCAAGGGCCTGCGTATTCTCTGGACTTATAATATATTTCTGTATAGCCGCTTTATTAATGAACCGATGGCTTCATTCACTTAACATTGATAAACCAGTAATTCTTCTGAATATAAACTGGAGGGGAAAGGCTAAGGACAATATATGGCTTGTCATTGTCTGTTTTAGTGCCGTGGTTCTACATATTTATCCGTTATTTTATCGGATATTAATAATTGGTGATGAAACAATACACCTTCAAAATGGTTTATTAATATACGAGTATATTGACAGCAGCTGGCATATATTTATTCAAATTATATTTTGGGTGCTCGTGGTGTTATTCATACTTATCAGGAAGTGGAAGGCAATATGCAATCTTAAATCAAACCGGTTAATCAATAGATTTAAAGGAACAACAAAGTCTAATTTCCCGCAATACCTTTTTGTTTCTTTAATTATAGTTTTTCTAGTTACTTATTTTTTGTTGCTGCAAAATATAACCTATTACCCAAGTTTAACACGGTATCCTCCTGCTTCGAAGTTATTATACTTTTTTGCTTATTCTGCTTTCGGAATCAATCAAATATTCCCCAGAATAATACAATTAATCTTTTACCTGCTTTGCGCCATTTATCTTTACCGGACAATTAACCTGTTCCATGAGCAGGAGACAGCATTATTAGGAGCTACTATATATCTATTTTTACCTGTAGTATTTGCCTATGCACATTTAGGTGAGCTGGTGAGTGGAACCATTTTCTTTGTGGTTGCGATCTCTTTTTATTTTATTCGGTTCATAAAGGATGGAGATGAAAGGGACTTATTGTTAGCTGTGTATCTTATAGGAATCGGCTTTATGTATAAAAAACCGATAATGCTGATGTTCTTTGTATGCTTTGCTTTTCTTGCCGCCTCGATCTTAAAGAAAAACACTATGCTAACCTTAAGGCACCTTAAGGTTCTGTTATTGTCGCTGATAATAATATTCCCCTGGATGATAATTTCAAAATATTTTACATGGAGGAATTACACATTTCAGCTGTCCAATTTCACATCGTTCGATGGTAAGGTCTTTACTTATATTCCTTTGATTCAATCAAATATGTCAGCGTTTATGTTTGCCCTTTTTGTTTTGTCGGTTATATACTTATTATTTTTCAGGCGCACTGTACTGACTATTTATTTCGCACTTCTTTTTATTGTGTATTATTTTATTATAACGTCTGATGTTGGCTCTTTGAGTCCGCGATTTTCAATGTTTTTCTATCCGTCGATAACTGTTTTCCTGTCACTGTTCATTTCACGCGCGATTAAACTTACTAAGTGGAGGCATGCCTTTAAACTTATTTATATTGCTCTGACAGTATACCTTATTACGATCTGCACTGTGTTCCCGCTTAATATGCAATTTCTCAGAATTATGAATAAAAAACTACACTATTTCCCGGTTGAAAAGGCCATGAAATGGGTTAAGGATAATGTAAATCATGATGAAAATGTGCTGGCGCTAAGGATATTGCCCCTGAAATTCTACAGTTATAAATATGGGATAGCAAGGGACAATATAATCGAAATGGTATATGGCATTGAGGAAGTTTCTACACCGGAACGACTATCTTCTTTTAATAAAAAACATAATATATCTTATATAATATTTCCATACAGTCATGAATATATCAATGACAATATTCGTGTCGGTATATTTGAACACCTGAAAAATAACCTGGATAGGGGATATATTGAGGTTGCAAAATATAACCAGGACGAAAATATTATTTATATATATAAATTGAAAGAAAGCTGAAGTATTCTTCAGATTAATTTAAAGTAAAAATCCCTCATCTCTGTTATTCCTGAATTTGCTGTAGATTTCTCATAGTTTCAGATATGCGCTAATGGTTTAAGTATTATTCTTAGTATTTATTTTTATCAGAATTATTAGTTATACTATTATAATTGAAATTGTCAGAATTTCATTATAATTATAACTGCATATATTGTTTTCCATAATATAATCAATAATGAAATAACTGCCTGTAATTCCTTCAAAAAATCATTATTGCATCCTGTGTGTTTTATAACAATCAGATAAGATATATCAATGGTCTGAAAGAAAGGCAGTAGTTGTGCTGACCATGAAACAGGAGTCAAGTTGAGCTGTAGAATTAGTGCCGGTGATATTCTTTTTGCCGTTATAGAGAAACACAATAAATATCCAACGGAGAAATATATATGTCAGTGAGAAAGAAATATATGCAAGGAATAGGGTGCTGTGGCTAGACTTCTATTAATACAATCTCTTTTTGTAGAACAGTTCGGAATAATGACACTTGCCGCAGTTGCAAAGGCTGAAGGGCATGACGTGGCTGTGGCTGTGGGTTCTGATAGCCACATTCTGCGCAAGGCAGCAGCCTTTAAACCGGATGTTGTTGGGTTTAGCGTGCTTACCGGATATCAGAGGAGATACCTGCAGTTAGGCCTGACACTCAAGCGAGAACTTGCCCGGAAGCCTGTAATTCTGTTTGGTGGTCCTCACGCTACTTTCTTTCCGCAGGTTGTGATGGAGAAGGGAGTTGATATTGTATGCCGTGGTGAAGGTGAGGGGGCTTTGCTGGATATTCTGGATGCCGTTGATAGTGGCAGAAAGCTTGTGAGAATTGATAACACTGTTATAAATCATGACGGAGAGATTGAAAGTTTCCCTATGAGGCCCCTTGTAGATCTTGATGAAATACCCTTTCCGGACAGAGTTATCTATATGGATTATCCTGACATACATGAATCAGACATGGTCACGTTTATGGCCAGTCGAGGCTGCCCTTTCAAATGTTCATTTTGCTTTAACAAGGACATGGTAGATATGGTGAAGGACCTTGGCTCCTGGGTCAGGTTCAGGAGTGTTAAAAATATAATCGATGAAATTGAAAAAATTCAGCGAACGAAAAAGATAAGTTATATTGACTTTCATGATGATACTTTTATTCTTAAGCGTAAATGGCTGTTTGAGTTTCTCGACGCATATGCCAGCAAATTCTCGATCCCATTTATCTGTAATGTTAGAGCTGATATTATTGATCTGGATATTGCAAGGGCTCTGAAAAAAGCGGGGTGCTCAAGGGTTAGTTTCGGTCTTGAGAGTGGTGATGAAGACCTGCGTAATCTTTTATTGAAGAAGAACCTGACTGATCACCAGATCAGGAAAGCAGCAGCTGTCTTGCATCAGGTTAACCTGCCTTTCTTTACATTCAATATGATGGGACTGCCCGGAGAACGTCTTGAAGATGCATTCAAAACAGTTGAATTGAATATAGAGATAGGGACGAAATGTGCATGGACCAGCGTTTTTCAGCCGTTTCCAGGGACAGAGCTTGCCAGTTACTGCCTGGAAAAGGGCTTTCTTGAGAAACCGATCAGCACAGACGAACCTGTGGACACACATACTACCAGTCTGCTCTGTCAGCCTGATATTGATAAGATAGTAAGGCTGCAAAAATTTGTTTATCTGGCTATCAGATTCCCGGTTTCTTTAAGTCTTATCCGTAAACTCGTCAATTATGATTTTCCTACTATCTATTACTATATTCACCGGATTACTTATTTGCTTTTTTATTATCGTCATGCATATA
>JBCKZY010000015.1:0-25148 GCA_038918635.1 Thermodesulfovibrionia bacterium
TGAAACAAAAAAAGCCTCCCGGCTTTAAACGCCTAGAGGCTTGCACAACTTTTAAAGTCATTGATGCTATTAATATTGTTTCAACTTTAACACAAATTACACTAAATAGATATGTAAATAATGCAGGATTAACAAATTATTCTGAAGCTGAAGCTCTATCCTTTGAGCTACAGTCTAATTATTATTAGTAGCCCAAATTGCATTTTTTGTTTTCTGGCTAAAATCCGGCTAAAGAAAATTGTCAGAAATTACGTTTTATATAGAAAATCTTCCTAAATCTTCTTATGAGTTTTTCTTTTAAATTTAGTAAGTTATTGAATTATAAGAGAAATGTTTTTTTGGTAGGTAGTTACTCTTAATCAGCGGGTCGGTCGTTGCGACCACGGCTCACCATTATAATACAGAGCAAGCCGATGCTTGCAATCAGATAAAAGCAGTATATCCTTACATTGAATTGTGCGCTTTTTGTGTCACTTGGTGTTCAACCATAGAGTTGACTTTTGCGGCATTAAGAGTTACACTAAAGTGTAACAATAGTGCAAGGAGGTTTTTATGCGTTTTGCAGGTATTAAAGAACTTAAACATCAAACAATGGACATTATCAAAGAAACCAAAAAGGGGGACATAATTATTACGGCTTACGGTAAGCCTGCCGCTGTCCTTCACCACATTACAGAAGACGATCTTGCCGATTATCTTATTGAGAACGATCCTGCCTTTAAAGAGAAGATCGCGAAGGCATACACCGAGTATCAGACAGCCGGAGGAATCACTGCCGATAACATGATGAAGAGACTCAAAAAACGTCATGGATCGAAGAAAGTTTAAGGTCATATTCAGCCCCACTGCCATTCGTGATATTGAAGGGTTTGAGGCAGACAAAGCCCTTCAGCTGGTAAAAGATATAAAAAAATATTTAGAGTCATCCCCGCTCCCTATAGGCAAGACCCGTATTAAAAAACTAACTGGCTTTGCCCCTCCGCTTTATCGTCTCAGAAGCGGAGACTTCAGAGCTTATTATCGAATCACATCTAAAGATATTATCGTCCTTGCGATTACCCACAAAAAAGATAGTGAAAAGCTCCTGAAAAAATTCAGGTAAGTTCCACTTATCATTTGCCGGTGTTTGTCTCTCATCCTGAGCCTGCTTTCCGGACAGGCAGGCCCCTTTTAAAAAGTGGGAATAAATACCCCTCTTTAGCAAAGACCCGTTGCTCCGCCCCGAGGCGAGGGGGTAAGGGGAGATTTTTCAATTGCTGTTTTTTCATTGAATTGTTTTTACGACACAAATAATTAGTTTTATTGATTAGAGCGATTTATAACACCAAAACATATGACTAATAGAGTGGATGTTTCTATCCCATATGCTCAAGAGCAAACCTTAATCCTTCAGATTTCCCTTCCCAGTAGGCGAGCCTGTCATGAGTAACCGTTATATTATATTTGTCTTTTGGTCCCTCGCCTTCAAGACGTTTCAGGTCCTCCCGTAATTCGTCTATTTTGCCGAGGCAAGTCCGCAATTCCGCTTCTATCTTTTCTTTCATATATCAACCCTGATGGCGTCGTAAAAAGTCCGATCTACTGCGTTGCAGCGCATTTTGAAATCCTCGACATACTATATGTATAGTCTCGACTTTAAAAATACACTACGCCTTGTATATCGAAATTTTTACTTAGCCATCCCATGATTTTTTAAGAGTGCATCAACCCGTATGATATTATATAATCAGATTATACTACATAAATGTCAGTATTATTCTATTACAGTTATCGCTAGTATATTTAATAACTGTAATTCAGAGGGGTTCTCTAAATATTGAATTGCCAATATCGGCAGTTTTTGATAATCTCTATTAAAGAGACTAATCGGCAGAAAGGAGAAGTGAATAATGCAGCCACATGTTAAACTCTATACCCTAAGTACCTGCAGTCACTGCAAGGCGACAAAGAAGTTTCTTGATACATGTGCTGTCAAATACGAATTTGATGATTTAGACATGCTGAACGATGAAGAAAGGGAGATAATCCTTGAGGAAGTTAAGAAACTTAACAGGGATTGTACCTTCCCAACGATTGTAATTGGCGATAAAGTAATTGTCGGGTTTAAAGAGAAAGAGATTAATGAGGCGCTTGGGCTTTGATGGACATTAATCAGCTTTATGAAATATTAAGAAAATCACAGGAAGCCCTTGGTTGTTTTTTCAATAAGGATAAAGAGCTGATACTTGAACTCCTGGGGAGTCTGATCTTAAACAGTGAACGCTATGGCTATATGTCATGTCCATGCAGGCTTGCTTCAGGCGACATCAGCAGGGATGCGGATATTATCTGTCCCTGCGTATACCGTGCCGCGGATGTCGAAGAATATGGCAGCTGCTACTGTAACCTCTATGTATCCAGCCGGTGGAATCAGGGTGAGATACCTCATAAGTACGTGCCGGAAAGAAGACCATCAGAGAAAAGGCCATATTAGACTGCCAGGGTCTGTCATTCCCGCAGAGCCGGTCCCGTCTGTCGTAGCCCCGTTTGAGACGGGGTAGACTCCGCGGAGATCCCGATTTATCGGGGATTTATCGGGAGAATTACGAGCGGATATTTCTTTGAGATAGAGGAGATGAGGGACTACTTTATTACACCTCCGTTTTATAACTTTTGGGACTATCCCATTATGTATTATGACCCCGGATGGAGATACTACTGAGTTCAATAACAGCTTTATGGTAATTAACAACTGTTTCCGCATGTATGATATAATATCGCCTGTCGAATGAAATAAATTAAGTTATTCAATGAACTTTAAAGGAGGATTGAATGGAGAGATATAAGATTTTGATTGTATTGATGATACCTTTTCTTTTTGCGCTGGGCTGCACACCTGACAAGAAACTTGGGGAGATTGAAAAGAACCAGAAAGATATACTTGCAAAGCTGACAGTGCTTGAAGGCAATCAGGAAAAGTTACTGAAGGGCGTTAAGCCGGGGAAGCCCTCTGTTGACGTTAACAAGGTGCATCAGATTCCAATAGGAAACTCTCCTGTAAAGGGAGACGTCAAGGCGCCTGTAACCATTTATGAGTTCTCTGACTACCAGTGCCCCTATTGCGCAAAAATTCAGCCGACGCTACAAGAGGTCCTTGATGCTTATCCCGGCAAAGTGAAACTTGTATTTAAAAACTTTCCGCTATCTTTTCATAAACAGGCGATGAACGCCGCTAAGGCTGCTCTTGCCGCCGGAGAACAGGGTAAATACTGGGAGATGCACGATAAGATTTTTGAAAAATATAATAAGCTTACTGAAGAAAGTTTCGCGGAGTTTGCAACAGAGCTCGGATTAGATACTAATAAATTTGCCGCGGACTTCAGCAGTGACAAATACGACAGTCAGATTGAACAGGACATGCAGATAGCCGCAAAGGTGGGAGTAAGGGGCACACCTACTCTCTTTATTAACGGCAAGCTTCAGCAGGGCAGATCTTTTGATGACTTTAAGAGAACGATCGATGGTTTACTGAAAAAATAAGGTTGGCAATATTGATAGACTCGTAAAAAGTCCAAAAACCCCTCTCCCTTGACGGGAGAGGGTTGGGGTGAGGGTGAAAAAGGTTTTACTTCAAATGCTTATGTCCCCCTCCCCTTAATCCCCTCCCACCCCGAAGCGGGTCGGAGTTTACTCGTATCGAGCGAAGGGTCGCTCCGACAGGGGAGGGGAAACAAGACTTTTTATATAGTATGTCGAGGATTTCAAAATACGCTGCAACGCAGTAGATCGGACTTTTTACGACGCCATCAATATTGATTTATGTTAGTCTTTTCAGGGCTGCCCATTCGGGCAGCCCTTTTTGTTTGTAGAATCATTTTTTTGGCTCATCCGGGTTTTGTGTGAAACCTTGAAGTGATATAAAAGTTCCCTCCCCCTTGTCGAAGCGACCCTTCGCTCGATACGAGTAAACTCCGACCTGCTTCGGGAGGGGGGAGGGTTAGGGTGGGGGTGTTGAAATAATATTCATGAAACGAGTATTTCCAGAAGCCTGTCCAACTCTTCAAGGGAGAAATAAGATATCTCTAACTTCCCGCCTTTTTTCCCCTTATGTAACAACCTCACTTTGGTTCCAAGGCTGTGCATCAGTTTTTCTTCAAGGGAAGCGATCTGAGGGTCCTTACGGGCAGGAGAACCTGGGCCCGAAGAACGGTATGAAGGGGCCTTCTTGCTGAGTGCCTCAGCCTCTCTAACACTTAATCCGCTGTGGATTATCTTACGGGCGGTGTCAATTTGCAGGTTAGTATCCTCTATCTGGAGCAGGGCCTTGGCATGTCCTATGCTGAGTGAGCCTTCAGCTATCCATTTCCTGATATCAGAGGGCAGTTTCAGTATCCTCAGATAGTTGGTAACAGTAGCCCTGTCCTTGCCCACCTTTTTTGAGATATCCTCATGCGTAAGGTTGAAGTCGCTGATCAACCTCTGGAATGCGTCGGCTGTCTCTATGGGGTTAAGGTCCTCTCTCTGTATATTCTCTATCAGCGCTATCTCGAGCGCCTTTGCCGGGGTGGCTTCCTTTACTATTGAAGGAATACTGCTGAGCCCGGCCATCCTGGCGGCCCTCCACCTTCTTTCACCTGCTATAAGCTGAAACAGATTGTTAGCGGTCTTCCTTACGATAACAGGCTGAATTATCCCGTTTTCCTTTATGGATGCTACAAGATCCTGCAGGGCCTTGTCTCTAAAGAGCCTTCTCGGCTGAAATTCATTTGGAACTATCATGTCTATATCAAGTTCCTGGATATCTGATGTCTTTTCTTTTTCAGGAATCAGTGCCGAGAGTCCCTTACCCAGAGCTGTTTTCATTATTTATTATCTCCTTTGCAAGTTCCAGGTAGCTCAATGCGCCTTTTGAGCGTATATCATAAAGTATTACAGGCTTTCCGTGACTTGGAGCTTCGGCAAGGGTCACGTTCCTCGGGATAATTGTCCTGTATACCTTGTCACCAAAATGTTTTTTCAGTTCGTCGGAGACCTGATTGGAAAGAGAGTTTCTACCGTCAAACATGGTTAGAAGGATACCCTCAATCTCAAGGTGCGGGTTATATGAATTCCGTATAAGCTCCAGGGTCTTCAACAAAGAGCTTATTCCTTCAAGGGCGTAGTATTCACACTGCATCGGGATTATCATGCTCTCTGCGGCAACAAGGGCGTTAAGCGTCAGGAGGCTGAGGGAAGGGGGGCAATCTATAAATATATAATCGTACTGGTCCTTAACCGGCATAATAGCGTTTTTAAGTATCTTTTCCCTGCCCTCTTTTGAGGAGAGTTCAAGCTCTGCGCCAATAAGGTCAATGCTTGATGCTATGAGCTTGAGATGATCAAAGATGGTATTCTGAGTGACCTCACTGATAGTTTTTGACTCAGTATAGAGATCGTAAAGACTTCCGTTTACGTTATCTCTGTCAATTCCAAGGCCGCTTGTAGTGTTGCCCTGGGGGTCGTTATCGATTACCAGAACGCGTTTCTGCGCGGCAGCGAGTGACGCCGTCGTATTTATCGTGGTCGTGGTCTTGCCCACGCCGCCTTTCTGGTTGGTTATAGCTATAACCCTGCCCATCAGGCGCCGTCCTGAATATATTTCTGGGCATCTTTGATAGAAAGCTCCGCCCTTGCCAGCTCTTTTCCGAGATAAGCAGCGTGGCTGAGGTCCGAGACCCATTTATTATTTATTATTGTGAAATATATATCCCTGCTGTTGCGGCCCTCGATGGTCCTCTGAAGTTTATTGTCATAGGAGTAGTGTTCAACCAGAATTGCCTTCTTTTTCCTGGAAGGCATTATCACGAAGTATCCGGCCTTGTCCATCTTTATTGATTTCGGCCTTTCAGCCTTGATTTTTGGCGGCTGGCTGTTGTTTTTCTTTATGCTCTCAGGTGAACCGAATGTTAAAGGCATCAAAACAGGCTTTGCCTGCTTCGGGTGACATACCCCGTCAGTGCAGCCGCAGCCGGATGTGGCTGAGAGTGATTCCGCTTTTTTGGCAAGGGATTTTATCTTTGATCTTATTTTTCTTACATTTGCAGAGCCTTTCAGGTCCTCTATCTCTATCTGGCTTTGGAATGCCCGAACATCAGAGCGTTTCAGATTCTTGAGCACAGGCCTCCTTCCGGGAGAGCCGATTACCCGCATATTCCTGTCAACCCCGTTACTCCACAGGGCCATGATTGTCAAACCACTCCTGTGTCCGGGAGCTTCCTTCCCGGCAAGAATCAGGTAACGGATAGAAGGGTTTGTAATTATATTCTTCACAAGCTTGTCAATCCCTATATTTTCAGTCTCGGTCTTGCCGACTATATTGAGGCCTTCAGGTTTAAGTTTTGCGATCTTTTCCTCAAGCTGAAGGTCTGCAAGCGTTGTTACCGCAACTGGAGCAGATCTGTTTAGAACAGTATAATCGCCATCTATTGCCGGCCAGTCATTTGCAACCTCAAAATCACAGCTCAGGAGTGTAGAGGAGGCCAGAGAGGGGAACTCCTTTGTCAGTAAGGTCATCGCCTCGGCAGGTATGCAGAACTTGCATCCGAAGCAGGAATATTCAAGGGGAAGAAGCTCCTTATAAAATATTTTAACATCCCTGAGAAGCTCTTTTGCCTCTCTGTTCCTGAGAGCAGGCAGTGAGACCTTTAGTCCTTCAAGTGTGCCCCGCATACATCCGCACCTGTCGCATTTGCAGCGGGCAAGACCTCTTTGAAGTTCTGAACGTACTCTCTGGAAGGTGGATTTCACTTTGGTATTATGTCCAATAAACTAAAAAACTTCAACAGTCTTTCCCATCTGTTTTGTCCGGGCTAATATCTTTATGAACCGGATTGAATGTCTATCTGGAAATCGGTTTTTTTCAACTTGCTTGCGTTACTTTTGTAACTGTATTATCATATACAACTGGGATGATTGTCTTATCTGTAGGGCCCATAGCTCAGTTGGAAGAGCCACCGGCTCATAACCGGTTGGTCCCAGGTTCGAGCCCTGGTGGGCCCACCATCTTTTTAAAAAAAATTATTTTTCGAGGCCAGAATTGAATGAACAACTGAAACTATTAATAGAACTTCAGGAGATAGACTCCTCTATTCTATCTTTGAACGATAAGATAGAATCATTTCCCGAGAGACTTAACGCATCAAAAACCCATCTTGAAAAAGCCATAGCCGCTTTCAAAAAAGTAAAATCAAGACACGAAGAACTGATTAAAAAGAAGAAGGAGAAGGATTACGATATAGATGAGAAGCAGGAAGCAATCAACAAGTTGAAGACCAGGATGGGCGATATAAAAACGAATAAGGAGTATGAAGCATATCTAAAAGAGATCGAGGTTTTCCAGAAGATCAAGTATGATGCCGAGGAAGAGGTTATCTCTGCCATGGAGGAGATTGAGAGTATCGCCGGCGATCTTAAGAGCAATGAAGCTATGGTCACGGAAGCTGAAGTGGAACTGGAAAGGGATGGCAAGGAGCTTGAAGAAGAGAGGAAGAGACTGGAGCAGGAGATGGAGGTGCACAGATCCAGGAGGAATGTTGCCCTTGAAAAGATAGAAAGTGAGAATTACAGCCAGTATATGAAAAACCTGAAAAGATTGGGTGGTATTGCCATAGCCCCGGCGGCGGATGAGATCTGTAAAGGATGTAATACTAATATGCCGCCGCAGCTTTTTAATGATCTGAAGGATAACGATAAGATAATCAAGTGCTATTACTGCGGCAGGTTTCTTTATATTAAAGAGAAAGAATCCCCCCCTAAGTAACCAGAATATATCTTTACTCTCTATTTATTAAAGACTATATGAAAGAGAAAGGCCTGCTGGATAAAGTCGAAATTATAGAAGCAGAGATCTTCTGTGACGGGGCGTCCCGCGGGAATCCCGGGGACTCAGGAATAGGTGTTGTGATTAGTCTCCTTGACGGAACCGGCAGGGATTACAGAATATCTGAATATATAGGCGTAGCTACCAACAATGTTGCCGAGTATTCTGCCCTGATTAGAGGGCTCGAAGAGGCGAGGTCTTTAGGGATCAGGAGAATAATTGTTTTTCTTGACTCTGAACTCGTAGTCAGGCAGATTAACGGTATCTATAAGGTGAGGAATAGTAACCTGCGGGTGCTCTGGAGCAGGGCCAGGGATATCCTTATGGATTTTGACAGTTATGTAGTGAAGCACGTTAAAAGGGAAAGAAATGCGGATGCGGATGCCCTAGCCGGTGACGCTGTGATACAGAAGAGTTGATAATTGACTCTTATGATTAAATAAAGTATAATTATACACACTATATGGATGATCATAAATTAAAGGTATTTTCCATTGTTGCAGAGACAAAGAGTTTTTCAAGGGCTTCAGAGATAATTCGTCTTACCCAGCCTGCTGTCAGTCTTCAAATTCAGGCCCTTGAAGAGGTGTATGGCACGAAGCTCTTTAACCGTTCTGGATGTGTAATCACCCTCACCAAGTCCGGCAAGATGCTCTATAAATACGCCAAGGAGATTAATTCTCTTTATTCCGCTGCAGAAAAGGAGATCGGCGAGTTTACAGGGCTTACCAAAGGTGTTATCTCTGTCGGCGCAAGTTCAACGCTTGGCAACTATGTTTTACCGTCTATTATTGCCGAATACAGGAGTAAGTTTCCAAAGGTCGGTATTCATCTTCATATAGGCAACACAAGAAATGTGGTTGAATATTTAAACGCCGACAATGTTGACGTGGGGCTTGTGGAGGGCGAGGTTAACAAGCAGAAGCTGATAATTGAGAAACTCTTTTCTGATGAGATGGTCCTTATTATGCCGCCCTTTCACAGTTGGGCAAAGAAACAGAGTATATCAGTAATGGCCCTTGCAAAGGAGCCTATGATCTTCAGGGAAGAGGGTTCCGGAACCAGACAGATGATTGAGAAGTATTTCCTGAAGCACGGTATATCACCCCAGCAGGTAAAGATCGCCCTGATTATGGGAAGTACGTCGGCAATAAAGGGTGCTGTTGAGGAAGGTCTTGGTGTATCTATCATCTCCAAGTGGGCGGCCAAGAAGGAGAAGCGATATGGGTCTTTAAAGACCGCGACTTTTAAGGAGGATAAGTTCCCGAGGGACTTCTATCTTCTTAGAAGGAAGTCAAAGGAGACCTCCCACACGGTTGAAAGCTTTATCAAGTTTCTGAAAAATTATCCTTATGAGAAGTTGCTGAACTCTTAGCGTTTGCCGTAATTCTTATTTTCTCCCCAATATATTATCTTTTTTACGATACTGTCCAAATTTCCCTTTAAATAAAAGAATTCCTCGATGCTCTGCTTTTGTGTTAATGATCTACTTCTTTGTCTGTCTTTCCCCGATGCATCCTTCGCAGTTCAGCCTTCGTAGCACTTCGGCGAAGTAGGCTGTTATGGAGAATAGAGCTGTGGAGAATGGATAAACCGGGAAATCCAGTTCCTTATGATAAGACTCTGGATTTCCGCTCACCCGTTGATTCTTCGGGGAATGACACTGAAAAAGAGTGAAATACTGTTTGGGCCAATATGCTAGTTTGCAATCCTTACTTTTTTGACAAGATCGATTGTTCCGAGTTTGTAGAATATATCTTTAATAGCGTCCCTGTCTTTTGTTGATATACTGAAGACAAAAACAATTTCATCTTTTGTCATGTCTCTTTCGTATTCAATCGAGTTTACCGTTACTCCACAATCTGAAAATATGGTGGATATCTTTTCCTCTGCGTTTTCGCTGACCCTGGCAGATACAGATACGCGCCTGTACTGTAAAATCCTGATATTGCTTTCCAGTTTTCTAAGAATCAGGAGAGCAATAATTGTTATTAACGAAGTTAATATGCCCTCAAAGTAGAGTCCGGCGCCGATCGCGAGACCGATAGCTGAAATGATCCATATCGATGCGGCGGTTGTCAGCCCCCTTATTACGAAACCGCTCTTAATAATCGCCCCTGCGCCCAGAAAACCTATGCCGATCACGGCACCAGCGGCTATCCTTGCCGGGTCAATCCTGAAAGCGGAATCCTGCTTCAGAAGTTCTGGGTTTTCCAGCAATAGGTGAAAGTAATAATTTTCAGAGACGATCATTATAAGGACCGCGGCAACGCAGACCAACAGCTGGGTCCTGAATCCAGCGGCTTGACCATGCACCTCGCGTTCAAAACCTATAATTCCGCCAAGAACCGCGCCGAGTAGCAGACGTATTATTATTTCATCAGGAGTTATCATGTTTCTTAACTATTAATTATCACTTAGAAGCTTTTTTTTAGTATATCACAACTATTTGATACGTGAATAAATCAGAAACGCGCAGAGCGAAACCATATTTGATGAGTACACCTACTACTCATCAATTTAAGGTCTCAGTAATGTTGATGATTATTGGTTGAAAGCTTGTATAACGCGGCAGTTGAGCGATGGGCCGGAGGCCCATTCGTTTCCAACTCCTGGTTCTTCCTCGCGGAGCGCATTTACCACGTTGGTCGCTCAACTGCCGCGTTCCCCCGTCGCTCCGCGACGGGGGAACGTCTGGATCATCGATGCACACCATGAAGCACGTCAAAGAGCACCAAAGCTGATTTGCAGACTATAAAATATTCACATTCAAAAAAGTTACCGCTGGTGTGCATTCGAATGCATCCGCTTGTTAGATTTTCATGATAATTTATTGAGTTGGTACTACAACAAAACGCTTATCGTCAACATTAAGTCCAAAATTAACAAAAATTTGGTCAATAAAATATTTTGCTAAATACGCAATATTTGAAGAACTTCCGGAACTATAAACCTCACCTTTGAATGCATAAATAATTTTATTTGCTTGCACGGAACCTATACTGTCAACGAGACCAATATGAAAATAACGAGGATATTCTGTATGTGACGATACTTTTTGACCTCCAAACACAAAATCGGGTGAGCTCGAAACATACGTTTGTCCCCCGCCTATATCATAAGAATAGATCACAATATAATCTGCTTGTTTTACATCATCTATTAGCTCAAAGCCAAGAGATTCCATCTTGCTGATAATATGTTTTTGAACTTTTTCCTCTGTTAAAGTAAGCATCGTATTTGTCATTATTGCAAAGGTACTATTTTGAGGTGGAGTCGTATATGTGGCAGTGCTAACTCTCCCAGTTATTGCGCAACTGGTTAAACTAAATAATAAAAGTAATAAGAATGCAGTAGAAACGGTTTTATTCTTTTCTATCATCATTGAGTTACACTTTCTACCATTTCCACCAAGTTTGACATGCTAGTGGATTTGTATCATGCGGCGACCTGACTGGCTTGGCACCTTTATTAATTCCAATACTATTCCAATATTTAGATGGTTCGCACAATTTTAATGTTTGAGTTTTGCTTCTTAGATTTTTCAATAAGGTCTGGTCGTATGTTAAGAGGATGTTGCAACCACTGAGTTCCGCCTCAGCTAATATTTTGCAGTCCTTTTTATTCTTAACACCCTTATGATGTATACTATACTCTGATGCCCGTGATTCAACGAGCGATGAATCTGGAGGTGATACGTCACTAAGTAATATATCTGCAATTCCTTGATGGTTTTTTCTCTTTATTTCATTTTTTATTTTTTCGTATTCTTCTTTCACCGTTGGGGATATATGTAATGTGTCATCTCGGTATAGGTATGTTCGAAGGAGAGAGATTTTTTCAGATGCAACATCCCCTATAGGTTGCCCACCATTCATTATTGCGTCAACCAGATATGTCACAGCATTTGAATCAATACATACCAATGATTTCATATTATTTCCTTTAATCTAACGCCTTGATCTGTGATGCTCAACCTGTATGATATTTCAAGCAATAAATACTAGTTGCAAACCTTATAACAAAATAAATCAAAAAGGGTCTTGCGGTTGAGCATTCATAGCATCAAATTGTTAGAACTTTTTTTAATATAATGGTCTATGTATATTATTTTGATACAGTTATCTGGGTAAATTGTGACCAGCCAACTAAGATTAAACCACTAATTTGAGCTATTGCAAATATTCGCTTCCAAATCGCGTTCCTTTTCTTAAGACTCTCTAGTGTGCGCCTATCTTTTTCGGCCTGTTTCTCTGCTTCTTTCTGCTTGGTATTAAACCGCGATACACCATCTATCCATATTGCTTCTAACTTATCAAGTTTCTCTTCATTTGATAATGCTTCGTTGCCTTTAATCGCTTCAATCTTACTGCTAATTTCTTTTTTGATTTCTTCATAGGCAGCTTCTGTCCATAATGTAGACCAACCCTCTGCTATCCTGCCCATATCACGTTCCATACGCTTTTTTAAATGATCTGTGTGTTCTGTCGGTGTCTTTAGCTGAAGAAGAACATTATGCTGAAAATTATCCATTTGATATTTGAGATGTTTCAATTCATACATAATTATCATTAGAAGATTATGTCTTGTAGATGAAGACTGCTTATCGATAGATGGTGTTGTTTCACTAATCTTTTGCTCTAATCTATATAAATGTACTGTAGATATGTATGTTGCAATGACTAATAGAACTGAACCAGTCACAAATAAGTAAATTGATATCATGAAAATCTCTCTTGTTTCATTTATCAGGTTCTCGCTATTAGTGCAATCTCATATTTTTATTGTTCTAACAATTAATAGGCGAAGTTCGCCTTTGCTGGTATTTTCGTTCATTATATGATATTTTGGCGGGTGATGTAAATGAAAAACCATTGAAATAATTGAATAAATTGATTTCACGATTTCGTAAAACCTATGTAATATCATGTTATGCGAAGTTCGCTTTTTCCGGGATTTTGTTATTTATTTGCGTTTGAAAGCTTGCATTCTGAGGCAGGCTTCAAAAACAAGAGTTCAGGAAGGAGTCAAGAAATAAGTTTTGGTAACACACAGTCTTAACTTTGTCTCATATCAATATCAACTGAGCTTCTTGATGTTCTCCTATCTTTGAGTCTTTTCTCGATCTCCATTTCCATTTGCACGAATCTTTTATCTATATGCCTTAATACGTTAGTGCATAAATGACAGACATCTTCATACGGCAAAAAACTGCATGTTGATTTTCCTCCGCTGGGACACATACAAGCTTTCCCTCAGTTTACTTCTATTAAGGTTATAGCTTTGTCAGGAAATAAAGTAACTTATGCAAATAATTGAAGTAGATTACTTTGCATATAAAGAACTATTTAATTATGCACAATATAAAGCAAATCTTGCCATGTTTCTACTTAATTATATTTATATATATATAAGTAATAGTTATTTGTTACTCCTTGCAAATAGCTTAAACGATTACCAGTTGAAACTTTGCATTCCAAGGCAGGATTTAAAAAGAAGATTACAGGAAGAAGTTAATCATCTGCTCAGAAAAGTCACCTTATCGCGAGTTTCACCAACTTATCAATTATTTTGGTGTAAAAAAACTAATAATTATCGGTTGACTCCATTTTATTTTGATTTCAATCTTGCATGTGGTAAACTAAAAAACATAAAAAGACGTTTAATATATACGTAATACACGTTCATCCGGCAGTTGTTTCTTTTTATTAAGCTGGTGTAATGATAAGTTCGGGGAGGCAGGCAGGTGAGGAAAGAGAAGGATAGTCTTGGAGAGTTAAAGCTTCCAGAAGATGTTTATTACGGCATACAGACCAAAAGGGCCCTTAATAATTTCCAGATAAGCGGGCTCAGGCTTCCGAGACGGTTTATCAGGGCGCAGGGGATTGTAAAACTCGCTTCAGCCAGGACCAACAGGTCACTAGGCCTGCTTGACAGGAAGAAGTCGAGAACCATTGAGAGGGCGGCTCAGGAAGTTATAAAGGGTAAACATGACGGCCATTTTCTTGTTGATGTCTATCAGGCCGGCGCCGGGACATCACAGAACATGAATGCCAATGAGATCATAGCGAACAGGGCTATAGAATTACTCGGCGGTAAAAAGGGAGACTACAGCCTTGTCCATCCCAATGACCATGTTAATATGGCGCAGTCAACCAATGATACGATACCTTCGTCTATGTACATCGCAGCCCATGAGGCTGTTAGTGATGACCTTATCCCGGCGCTTAAGGCCCTGCAGAGATGCCTGCTTGATAAGTCAAGGGAGTTCAGGTCTGTAGTTAAGTCCGGAAGGACCCACCTGCAGGATGCGGTTCCGATAAGTCTTGGTCAGGAGTTCAGCGGATATGCTGAAGCGGTGAAGAACGATATAAACAGGGTGCAGAACGCTTCAAAGTCCCTGTTGAATCTGCCGATTGGCGGCAATGCCGTGGGGACCGGGATTAATGCCCATCCCAAATTTAAGAAACATGTTATTGGTGAGATAAAAAAACTTACCGGAACAGGTTTCAGGTCAGCCGGAAACCTGTTTGAAGGTATACAGAATGTGAGCCCTGCACTTGAGGTAAGTTCTTCGTTAAGAGGGGTCTCTGTATCACTGACCAAGATTACAAACGACATACGCCTCTTGAGTTCAGGCCCAAGGACCGGGTTTTCCGAGTTACGACTGCCTGCTGTTCAGCCCGGCTCATCTATAATGCCCGGGAAGGTGAACCCTGTAATGGCCGAGATGCTTAATATGGTCTGTTATCAGGTTCTGGGTAACGACACTGCTATTACATATGCCTCTCAGGCGTCACAGCTTGAACTGAATGTCATGATGCCGCTGATAGCTCACAACCTTCTCAACTCAATTGAGATACTCTCAAACGGGATTAGCGCGTTCACAAAGAAGTGTCTGAAGGGTATTAAGGCAAATAAGGATGTCTGTAATCAATATGCTGAAGCGAGTCTTGCCATGGCCACCGCCCTGAATCCTGTTATCGGTTATGCCGCGGCTTCAGAGATAGCAAAAGAGGCATATCGTACAGGTAAGACGGTAAAGCAGGTTGTTATTGAGAAGGGCATCATGAAAAAGAGCGAGGCAGACCGCCTGCTTGATCCCCGTAAACTTACAGGTAAGTAGTTTTATTAACTCTCTTATTTATTTTAAACTTTCCCGCATTTTACAGAACAAATCTGTTTATAGAGAAGCTCCCCGGCTATAAGGCGGGGCTTCGAAATATATTTTATTAATGATAATTTAATCTGTATTCCCCTCTTTGCCAAAGACCAGTTGCTCCGCCCCGAGGCGAGGGGGTTAGGGGAGATTTGAAAGGAGAACCTTTCATCCCCGTTTACAAAACAGGTGATGGAAGCTCATTTTTCATAATAAAACCATGTATATTCTATGGATAATATATTTTGTGGCGATAATTATTACTTTCGCGGGTCTGTTTAATAAGAGCATTATGCTCCTGTTTTCCGGCGGTGTTATATTGTTATCCGCTACACTGGTAAGTATTTTCATTGTATTGAAGAGATACAGGGACTACTCCTATAAAGAGGAGGAAAAGAGATTTAATCTATTTCTTATGAAATATAAGGTGGCAGGATCAGAAGAGGAGAAAAAAGGTTTAGAAGAGGAAAAAAAGGGGTCGAGGATTCCAGGGTCCAAGGATTCAAGTGAAAAAAAAGGATAACGGATATTAGAATAAAAAAACTGATTTAAAAATATACTCTTGATTTTGTCTTTATTCGTTCACTCGAACCCTCGAAACCTCGACCCCTTGAACCCTTAATAAATCAACTCATATAAATACATATTTTGATTTATACACATTTTACTTATAGACCCTCTTGACTCGATTACCGATTGATGTAAGGACTTCATATGGTATGGTGCCTGTAAGCTCGGCAATGTCCCACGCGGAGATCTTCTGCCTGCCCTGACGGCCTATAAGAACAACCTCGGCCCCCGTGCGTACCCCCTTTATATCGGTGACATCAACCATGATAGTGTCCATGCATACTCTACCGATTACAGGCGCAAGTATACCGTTGATAATGACCTTTCCCTGATTCGAGAGTTTTCTGCTGTAACCGTCGGCATATCCAACAGGGACTGTGGCGATCCTGCTCTTCTTCTTTGTGATAAACGTCCTCCCGTAGCTGACAGGGGTGCCGGCAGGAACCTTTTTCAGGAAGAGTATCCTGCTCTTGAGGCTCAGGACGGGTTTAAGGCTGTTGTTGTCTGTAGGGCCATACCCGTAAAGCATAATACCGGGCCGGACCATGTTGAAGTTGGCCTCGGGCATAGTTAATACCGCGGCGCTGTTGGCCATGTGAAGGTATCTGAAGTTTATCTTTCTGGTCTTTAAGGATTTTACAAGCTGTTTGAAATTCTTTAATTGCAACCTGGCAAAACTCTTGTCTTCAATGTCCGCATCAGGAAAATGGCTCATTAGCCCTTCAAGTTTGATGTTATCGAGTCCGGCAATCCTGGTGATAGTTTCAAGCGCGTTTTTCATGTCCAGCCCGACTCGACCCATACCGGTGTCTACCTTAATATGAACCGGTATCTTTATATTAAGTCTGGACGCGGCAGTGGAGAACTTTCTGGCGGTGTTAAGGTCAAAGACCGTGGGAGTTATGTTGTACCTCAGGCATGTCTCAATATTAGAGGTATCAAAAAAGATGAGTATAGGGGCAGTTATCCCGGATTCCCTGAGATCAACGGCTTCTTTCAGGAATGCTACACCGAGCATACTAACTTCATTTTTGAGAAGATGCTTTGATACCCTGGCCGCACCGTGTCCGTAGGCATCGGCCTTTACAACGGCCATGATCTCTTTATTTTTTGTCTCTCTTCTTACGATGCTGAGGTTGTGGGACAAGGCCCTGAGGTCGATCTCTGCATAGGACTTTTGAAGCTCCACTTATTATTTCTTTTCCCCGTTTTCCTCGGTTTTCTCTGACTTGCTCTCGGGCGTTACGTCAATCTCAGGGGGTTCTGAGGTGGATTTCTTGAAATTCCTTATCGCTTCACCTATCCCCTTGCCTAATTCAGGCAGTTTTTTGGCGCCGAAGAGAACAACCACGATTACTAAAACTATAATGAGTTCTGTTGATCCAAGTCCAAACATTTTTCCTCCATGAGGTTTCTCTTAATAAAGGGCACTATATGTTCACTGAAGTTGTTATATCAGTAAAATCATTAATATTTCTGGTTTTTTGAGAACATGTTGGCCCGGATTATAACAGGGTTATTACGCATATAAATCTCTAAGTATTCCGGGCATTGAAGTTAGTATACTGGTTTATCCCTGTATTAATCTTTATTTTATACTATTCCCAGAGGTATTTTACCCTTTTAGTATTAAAAAGTCTTTCAGTACTGTGTTTTCTTTCGGCAAGGATTACACCGGTGCAGTCAATTAATATTTTCTTCATTGTGTTGAATTAATTAATTGTTTGAGAGTATATCCAGAAGCACGTCGGGTTGAAGGGATGCCTTCTGGTCTTTTCCTGTGCTCATCTCCCTGACTACAGTTTCTCCTCTGGCAAGTTCATCTTCTCCGATTATAATTACGTTCTTTGCGTTTACCCTGTTAGCCTTTCTCATCTGGCTTTTCAGGGAAGAACCGGTGTAATTTACTTCAACACTTATCCCTCCGGCACGGAGATGACGGGCAATTACAATACCCTTCTCTGATGCCTCGTTACTTAATGTGCAGATAAAGAGGTCAGGACCAATTTGCGCGGAGAAAGAGTCTTTTAACAGCCGGATTATTCTCTCCATGCCTATGGCAAAACCGATACCGGAGCTTGGGGGACCCCCGAACTCTTCAACAAGACTGTCATAACGTCCCCCCGCCGCAACTGAGTTCTGACTCCCAAGGGATTCGCTAGTCACCTCAAAAGCGGTCTTTGTGTAATAATCAAGCCCCCTGACAAGGTTGGGGTTAATAACGTGGGGCACATCGAGCAGTTCCATATTGTGTCTAAGATTGTCGAAGTGCTCTTTGCACCCGCTACAGAGGTAGTCTAATACCGAGGGAGAGCCTTTCCGCTCACTGATGCATGCCGGGACCTTGCAGTCAAGAATCCTCAGCGGGTTTGTATCGAAGCGCCTCTGACAATCTTTACAGAAACCTCCCAGTCTGCCCCGTAGATATTCCTTAAGAGCTGTCCTGAAGGAGGGTCTGCACTCCCTGCAGCCTATGGAGGTGACTTCAATGCTAAGGTTTTTCAGTCCTGTTGCGGTCAGGATCTGGGAGAGCATTGATATGATCTCGGCGTCGAGCTTCGGGTCATCGGTGCCGATCGCCTCTGCGCCTATCTGATAGAACTGCCTCTGCCTGCCTGCCTGCGGCCTTTCATAGCGGAACATCGGTCCCATATAGTAATATTTTTGAGGCGACGGCTCGTTATGAAGGTTATGCTCGACATATGCTCTTACAAGAGATGCAGTACCTTCGGGCCTTAATGTTACGCTTCGACCGCCTTTGTCAATGAAGGTATACATCTCCTTCTCAACGATATCGGTTGTCTCCCCTATGCTCCTTGTAAATATCTCGGTTGTCTCTATTACAGGGAGCCTTATCTCTTCAAAGCAGTGGGTCCTGAATAGCTCTCTTGATACCTCTTCAATGTGATGCCAGATAGAGATTTCAGGTGGAATTACGTCCTGGATGCCTTTAAGCGTCTTAAACTTCATCCGGGGTTTCTTCTTCACGCTCTTTGTCGAATTCAAGCATGCTCATGTGGCTTTCAATAAGCCGTTTCACCTCTTCCTTAAAGTGTCTTCTTACGCCTTTCAGATCAGTGATGTCTTCATGTATCTTTATGACCTTCACCTGTGCGTTTCTGGTCATCTCATCTGCCCGCAGTTCAGCCTCTTTCTTGATAAGATCGGCTTCTTTAGTCGCGTTGTTCCTGTACTCTTCAACCATCTGCTGGGTGCCTATAAGGGTGTCTCTCAGCGTACCTTCAATGCTCTTATACTCTTTCAGCTGTTTTTCGAACCTCTTTGCCTCTTCCCTAAGGTTGGCGTTATCCCTGAGAAGCTCTTCCATCTCTTCCCTTACAAGTTCAAGAAATGAATCAACCTCTTCCTCATCAAACCCTCTGAATTTGGAAGCAAACTGCTTTTGCTGGATATCAAGCGGTGTTATTCTCATACAGAACCCCCGTTATAATGGTAGTTGCAGTTGAAATTTGTTATTTGGAATTAGAATCATCTTATTCCTCCGGCTATATCACGTAAAGACTCTATGAAAAACATCTGTATAAATATTATTATCAGGATAACTATCAGCGGAGATATGTCAATGCCCATAACTATACCTATACGTCTCCTTATAGGTCTCAATACCGGATCAGTTATAGAATAAAGAAATCTTACTATAGGGTTGTAAGGGTCTGGACTTACCCATGTTATAAGGGCCGCGATTATTATTATCCACTTGTATAATTCCAGTAATGTATTAAGAATTGAAGCGATAGCACCCAATAAATTGCTCAAAACAATACCCATTTAATCTTCCTTCCTCCCGAGTTCTTCAACCCTGTTTGCCGCGGCATCAACAGCGGCCTTGATTATATCTGTAAATCCTTCTTTTTTAAAGACTTCAAGCCCTGCCGCTGTGGTCCCCCCCGGAGAGGTAACCATATCGCGCAGCTTGCCTGTTCCGATTCCCGTCTCCAGTATCTTTGCTGTCCCCAGCAGGGTCTGCGTCATCAAGGTTGTCGCATCATCTCTTCCCAAACCTCTGCTGATGCCGGCATCTATCATTGCTTCGGCAAATAGTGAAATAAATCCCGGACCACTGCCTGATAACGCGGTAACAATATCCATATATTTTTCCGGCAGGGTTATGACCCTTCCTATGGACATGAATATCTCACGAACGACCGATATATCATTTTCAGAGAAACACTCACACAGAGAGATGACTGTCATGCCTTCCTGAACGAGCGCGGGCGTGTTAGGCATCACCCTTATTAACTTCTTTGTTTTCAGTCTTGATGAAAGGTATGACAGAGTAATTCCAGCAGCAATTGATACAATAGTCTTCTCCTCCGTAACCTCAGATCTGATTTCATCAAGTATATCTCCCATGACCTGAGGTTTGACAGCGAGTATTATTATGCTGCAGGACGAGATAACATCGATATTGAACCCGGTAGTCTTCACCCCATAATTATCACGGAGGTAGCCCCTTCTTTCCTCTCCCGGCTCTGATACAAGTATATCCTTACTGCCTAGTGATGTTATTCCTTTAATGATAGCCTCAGCCATGTTGCCTCCGCCGACAAAGCCTATCTTCACAGCTTTATTCACTGTTGTCCCTCCCTCCAAAGATCGCAGTCCCTATCCGGAGAATTGTTGCGCCTTCTTCAATGGCGATCTGGAAGTCGTTTGTCATGCCCATTGAGAGGTCAATGACCGGGAACCCCTTTCTGGATACTTTCTCGGCGATCTTTCGTAACTTTCTAAAGTAAGGCCTTGTCTCTTCAGGGTCGTCGAAGAAAGGAGGCATTGTCATAAGACCTTCAAATTTAAGATAAGCCATATCAGATACTTTCTCAAGCAGTACCATCAGTGATTCTTCTGATATCCCGTGCTTTACTGTTTCCATGGAGAGTTTAACCTGAAGAAGCACCCTCTGTATCTTATTTATCCGTTTGGCCTGCATGTTCAGCTCGTCAGCAAGGCTTATGGAGTCGAGAGAATGTATAAGGTCGAAGATCTGAACAGCTGTCTTTGCCTTGTTCTTCTGTAGATTTCCTATCAGATGCCATTCTACACCTCCCACCATTCCTTTGCCAACGTGGGGTAATGGGGGTTTAATCTGTGATCCGAGTTCACTTATCTTGTCTCTTGATTCCTGCACCCTGTTCTCTCCAAGTGCTGTAACACCGGCCTTTACAGCCTCAAGTATTCTATCTAATTTAACGGTTTTGGATACCGCGACAAGTTTTATCCCGGAGGGGTCCCTTCCTGATTCTTTTGCGGTATTATTTATATTTTCCAGGACCAGTTGGAGATTTCCGGCTATACTCATCGTATAAAAGATTAGCATTTTTAATGCGTGTTGGCAAGGTGTATACGCGCAAAGATAGTTCACAGCCAAGAGCCTCGCCAAAAGCGGGTTCACGGTTCAGGAATTATTTAATGAATACTCCCCGCCGCAAGCGGATGGTGTATCAACTACGGTCATTCCCCGACGAGTCGGGACAGGCCCGAAGTCTGTTGATCAGGCCTGTCCCGACTTATTCGGGGAATCCAGAAACCACTTAGCACTTTACATTTCTGGATACCCGCTGGAGTTTATCCCGTACTCTATACGGGGCGGGTATGACGAACGTGGCAAGCCATGGGGTATTGATCCCGAAGATAAAAAATAAAATAAATTCCATCACTTGAATCCCAGACACCTTGACCCCTCGAACCCTATTTAGTATTCATATTATGTGTTATCATTCTGTTATGAAGGGTGGAAAGATACTCGTTGTCGAGGATGAAGAAAAGATAGCCGATATTGTAAGGGTCTACCTTGAAAAGGAGGGCTTTACCGTGTCTGTGGCGGGTACCGGGCAGAAGGCTATATCCATGCTTAAGGAAGGTTTTTCTCTCGTAATACTTGATCTGATGCTGCCCGATATCTCAGGAGAGGATATCTGCAGGACAATCCGTAACGACTCTGATCTGCCCATTATCATGCTGACCGCAAAGAGTGAGGAAGAGGATAGGGTAAGAGGGCTTGGGATAGGGGCAGATGATTATGTTGTCAAACCTTTCAGCCCGAGAGAGGTCGTTGCAAGGGTCAAGGCGTTGTTGAGAAGGACGGGAGGGACCGGGAAGACCCTGAGCTTTAATAGCAGAGACCTTGTTATAAACTCTTCTTCTTTTGAGATTAAGAAGGGCGGGGCTCTGGTGATAATGACGCCTACGGAGTTCAAGATCCTTCAGCTCATTTCGGGACGGCCTAATCAGGTATTCACAAGGCTCCAGCTGGTCAATGTAATCCTCGGTTACGACTTTGAAGGTTATGACAGGACTATTGATGCCCACATTAAGAATATCCGCCAGAAGATAGATGACAACCCCAGGGCCCCTTCATATATAAAGACGGTTTATGGTTTAGGATACAGGTTTATCGGTATTCCTGATGAGGACTAAACTTTTTCTCGCATTTGCGCTTATCATCTTTCTGGCAATCCTCTCAAACATTGTTTTTGAAAGGCTTATTATAGGTGACTTTAATGATTTCATCAGAGGGAGTCAGGAAGATGATATATACTGGGTCCTGGCTTCTGTTGAAGGAAGTTATAATGATAACGAATGGGACAATGACCTTCTTGATAACGCGCTCCACTGGGCCTTGATGCTCGGCTTTGAGGCCAATGTTGAGGATATGTCCGGCAAACAGGTTTTATCTTCTACAGATGTGCTATCCCTGGTCAATCCCAATATGTTAAAGAGGATGAATTCACTCTTTAAACTTTCCTCGGGAGTAGGAGATTTCACGTGGTATCCTCTTTATGTTGAAGGGGAGGAGATAGGTGAACTGCATATAAGACCTCTTGAAAGGCTGGGATTAATAGCCGGGAAGGAACAGGTATTCAGGAGAAGGGGGAGGGAATTTCTTGTTGCCTCTTTTCTTATCGCGGGCGGCGGTGCGCTTTTTCTGGCCCTCATATTTACGATTTTCCTCTCAAATCCTGTAAGGCGTCTTACTGTTGCAGCTGAAAAGATAGCGAAAGGTGACCTTTCCGGCTGGGGACTTAAACACAACATGCCCATGTTATTCAAGAAGGACGAGATTGACAGACTGACCGGATCCTTCAATTATATGGTTGAAGCGCTGAGAAAGGAGGATGCCATCAGAAGAGACCTTGCATCCAACGTGGCACACGAGTTGAGAACGCCCCTAACCATAATAAAGGGTAACCTTGAGGCTGTTGAGGACGGGATAATATCCGACCCTGATACGGTGATCAGGAATATAAAGACAGAGGTGGAGAGGATAATATCTCTGGTAAATGGTATTGAGGATATTGCAAACGCTGAAGCCAGTTTCTTCAAGAAGGGGGTGCCTGAGGAGATTAACCTGGGGGAGTTCATTGAATCTATCGCAGGGGCAATGAAACAGATTTTTAAGGAGAAGGGGCTTTTTATAAGAACAGAGGGAGAGCCTTTAATAGTGAAGACTTACCCCGAGAAACTTCATATTATATTAAAGAACTTTCTGACCAATTCATTCAAATTTACCGATAAGGGCGGCGTTACCATAAGATGGGGTGAAAGGAAAAGAGAGAGGGAGAAGGGTTTTTATATCTCAGTAAAGGACACAGGGAGGGGAATCCCTGATGAAGACGCTTCACGGGTATTTGAGAGGTTTTACAAGGGGAAAGATTCGGACGGTACGGGGCTGGGACTTGCCATTATTAAGGAACTGATTGGTGTAATGGAAGGAGAAGTGGAAATTGAAAGCTCCACTGGTAATGGAGCAAAGTTTACGATTATTTTTTAACCTTTTGACCATATTCATATTATCTTCATCTTTTACTGATAGTTTATAAATATAGGTTTGGTAATGAGAGATATGAAAGTGCTTTTAGTAATGTCTGTGATACTGATCGTATCCTTCACAGTCGTTTATGCGTCTTCTGATGGGACACCAGTAACCCCTTACGGGGACTTCTGCCCTAAATGCGGCAAATATGGTACCTGTAGATCCCAGATGAGCCTTAATAACGCTGAGCGGGCTATAGCTGAATATTATCACGAAAAGGGGTTAAGTATTGATATCGAAAAGGCGAAGGGCAGATTCATAAAGGCCAGTATAAAGGATAATGGAAAGGTTGTTGATGTTATTATTTTCGACCGCCGTACAGGCAGGATCAGATCAATTTATTAGTTGTTTTGAAATAAATGGATCATTCTTTTAAATCACTCTATCAGCACTGATAAAAGAACACCCCATTGATGTTCCCCGAGGTGTTCTTTAATGATAAGACCCGTATTAATTCTGACTGGAATATATACAGGAAAGTTGTGTATAATTCCCTAAAATGGGATTAATTTATACCAGAAACAGTAAAAAAATATTCATGGATGACGTTCGGTTTTTATTATGAGCTTTTTTAGTCTGAAAAAAGCTCCGACATCTTTATTTATCCTCTTTTTATGTGGCTTTCCTGTCCCTGATTTATTTGCCTCATCAATTAAAATAACCCCTGATTATAAGGTGTGGCCGGCCGCTATCTTCTTAGACGTTAATAATTCCCAATATCACCTTGAGCATCCTGAATTAGCAGAAATAAACCATCATGATTTCTTCAAAGGAGATATATATGCAAAGATTGTATCTTTAGGTAGTGAAACTTACCGTAAACCGAAAACAGATAAGACCGTGGAAACAGTAAATTTCAGGAATATCCTTAATCCTAAAATGGAGTATGGAAATTCCGGCAGATTTTTCCTGGATCAAGGTGAATATTATGACTCGGGCATTGAGATGGATAATATACTTTTTAAGAGAGAGAAGAAATATCAGGTTATTACTGAGGAGACGAAGTACATGGTCTTCATACATATCGTCACTGCCGGTATCTTCTACCTGATGCCGGAATCTGTTACAAAGTGGGATAAGAGCACCATGTCATTCTCAACTGTCAAAGATAAGTGGGTTGAGAATGTGAAATCCGGTCCTGTATGGGACAAAGATGACTGGTTTTTAAACTATGTAGGACATCCCTATCAGGGGGCAGCCTATTATGTTGTTGCAAGGCATAGCGGTTTTGACTGGAAAGGCGCGTTCATATATTCAACTCTCTGCTCAACATTTATTTGGGAGTACGGCTTCGAATCATTTGCTGAAAAACCCTCAACCCAGGACCTGATCGTGACACCGATAGTCGGTGCGTTATTGGGAGAACTTTTTTTGCGTGGCGAAGACAGGATTATAGAGAACGGAGGTAAAGTCCTGGGATCACAGGTTCTCGGTAATATCAGCCTTGTATTTCTGGACCCGGCAGGCTCATTAATCAGGTCATTGAAAGGATGGATCGACTGGCCTTTAAGGATAAAGGCCCGCACCGAGTTCTTTTATGATCCATTGTTGATGTATGGTGATTCCTCCCCCCTTGAGCAGTTATCTGCCCCTGGTAGCCATTACGGGATGAGACTGGTTTTCACGTACGAATAATAAAAAGAAATCAATAATAAAAGAGTACCCCCACTGCTTTGCTTCGAAAAGCGAGCCCCTGCCTGCCGGCCCGCTTCGCCGAGGCCAGTTGCTTCGCCCCGAGGCGAGCGAGC